>JBOHJT010000081.1:0-12537 GCA_050728715.1 Methylocella sp. | reverse complement strand
GGCGCGCGATGGAACCAACCGTTGAAGCCGCCCAAGACGGGCTCGCCAGCGTCCTCGCCACCATCCCGCCGAACGAATGCGCAAACTACTTCAGCGGGGCAGGATATGCGGAAACCTAAATGCGACGAGCTCTAAACCTCCATTAAAATCCAGACGAAACGCTCCACATCCGACAACTCGAAAACGGCCTCGAGAGACCCTGCGGCCGTTGGGACGAGAACCTAGGGCATTTTTCGTCTCTGGTTGGAGTCGTCGTGATCGCCAGAAAGCTAACCTACGGAAATTCCGTGGCTATTCCAGCGATTGCCGAAACCAAAAATACGCGGCAATATCGGGAGGATTCGTGGCTGATGAGCCAGTCGGCGGCGAACCCGTCTCAACCCCGGAAATTCCTTGCTAACAGGGAAATTAATAGGGAATATTCAGAGTCTCGCACTTTCGCGATGACTTTCGCGTTCAATAAGCCCAGAAATTCAATGGTATACGGCCAAATTCCCGACGCAGCCGAACAGGGAATTAATTGTGCCGATCAGGGAATTAATTTCCGCGGAACAGGGGTCAATCGGCATCAATCAGCGAATTTCTGACGCATTACAGGCAATTCTCGCCACGGCTGAAATCCGCTGCCCTTTTCTGCCCATACCTATCGCGGTTGAGGAGAATTGGGGTTGAAGGCAGATTTCGCGCGAAGAACAATCGTGTATAATAAACTATGAATCAGTTTGGCTCGGCGCGGGCTAATGGCTGATCCCAATTGGGGAGGAGGTGTAAATAACGAGGAAGGAAAGATTGATCCTATGGCCGTACTTTCTGTCATTCATTTCGAGCCCAAGCATTTGAAACCCTATCCGCACAATGCCCGAACGCATTCGCGCAAACAGATCCGGCAAATCGCAGACAGCATCCGGACCTTCGGCTTCACCAACCCCGTCCTGATCGACAACCATGACATGATTCTGGCTGGCCATGGCCAAGTCGAGGCTGCCAAGCTTTTGGACATGGCAAAGGTGCCGTGTGTGCGTATCGAAACCATGACGCCCGAACAAAAGCGGGCTTACGTGCTAGCCGACAACAAGCTGGCGCTCAACGCCAGCTGGGATCAGGAAATCCTGGCGATCGAGCTCCAGGGTTTGATCGACCTCGGTTTCGATCTGACGGTCACGGGCTTCTCACTGGCCGAGGCTGACTTCGTCCTCGACGCCGCGCGCGAGGGCGCCGTCGACACACCAGCCGGACCGGAAGACGCGATCCCACCCATGACCGAAGACACTGTCACGCGGATGGGAGATCTCTGGCGATTGGGCCGCCACCGGCTGATCTGCGGTGACGCAAGGAACGCAGACGATTACGACCGGCTCCTGGCGGGCGAGACGGTCGATCTGATCTTTACCGATCCGCCTTACAACGTCCCGATCGACGGTCACGTCTGCGGCTCGGGACGAATACGCCATCGCGAGTTCGCCATGGGCGTCGGTGAGATGTCATCGTCGAGCTTTACCGCTTTCCTGACCGAGACGCTGGGAGCGGCGGCCAAGCGGTGTCGCGACGGCGCGATCGCTTTCGTCTGCATGGACTGGCGCCACATGAGCGAGCTACTCGCTGCGGGTCACGCGACGTTCTCGGAGCTCAAGAATCTCTGCGTTTGGAACAAGACCAATGGCGGCATGGGGAGCTTCTATCGCTCCAAGCACGAGCTGGTGTTCGTCTTCAAGGTCGGGACCGCGCCCCATGGCAACAGCTTCGGCCTAGGCGGCACCGGGCGGTACCGCACCAATGTCTGGGATTATCCCGGCATCAGCAGCATGGGCGCTGGGCGGACGGAAGAACTGGCGATGCATCCGACCGTCAAGCCGACGGCGCTGGTTGCCGATGCCATCCGCGACTGCTCGCGGCGCGGCGACATCGTTCTCGATAGTTTCGGCGGCTCGGGAACCACGCTGACCGCCGCGGAGACCTGCGGACGCGCCGCGCGGCTGATCGAATATGATCCCGCCCATTGCGACACCATCGTCCGCCGGTGGGAGCGGCTGACCGGAAAGCCGTTGATACTGTCGTCGACCGGCGAAGCTTTTGAGGATGTGGCGGCGGCGCGCCCCCGACTTGTCGCCGAGGGGCTGAGCCATGACTGACGAAGACGATCAAAGTGATAACGAAAAGCTCGGAGCCGGCACGTACTCGGTCGGCTACAAGCGTCCGCCACCCCAACATAGGTTCCAGAAAGGCCGCTCGGGCAATCCCCGTGGGCGGCCGCGGCAGCGGGGGAAACATGCTGACGCCAGCGTGTTGGATGCCCAGGCGCTAATGCTTCATGAAGCCTATCGGCTGGTGAGCATCCGGGAAGGCGACCGCATCATCGAGATGCCGACGATCCAGGCCGTGATGCGCGGTTTAGGGGTCGCCGCGATCAAGGGCAATCCTCGGGCCCAGCTGGCCTTCAAGGAAATGACGGAATCGATAGAAGCAAAGCTGCGCGCGGAAAAACTGGCGTTGTCCGAGGCTGCTGTAGAGTACAAGCGAGATTGGGAAGCCGAGTTTGAGAAATGTGATCGTAACAATTTACCGCGACCGGATCCCGTCCCGCACCCAGATGACATCCGGATCAACCCCAGGACGGGCGAGGTACAATTCATCGGCCCATTCGATGACATCGCGAAGAAAAAATGGGACCGGATGCAGGCCCGGAAAAAGGAGTCTCTCCAGGAAATCGAGGAATTGCGAAAGATGCTTAAGCGCAAGCCAGACCTTCGAACGGTCATTGAGCAGGATATAGCTCATGAACAACGCCTGATTGCGATTATCGATTACCATCTTCCCGATGAGGCCACTCGTCGCAGTACCTTCTACGATCCGAACAAACCGATCAAAACGCCCAACTTTCTCAAGCGGACGCCCCGAGGCGGGCCAGCGGCGGCGGCCCGCCGGCGACGCAGTCGTAAAGAGTGATCGACACGGCAATGTCATGTCTGGACGGCGCCCGCGGATCAAGGGTTATTTTGCGGCGTTGCGTTTGATCGTGGGTGCGGTCATGTCTTCGGCCTGTTGATGCGGGTTATCACGCCCGGTGGCCCTGATGTAGTCCGCTGATCCCTTGCCCCAATCACGTTCTCGCGCTTGTCTGCGCAGACAATGCCACGGGCTTTAGGATCAAACCGCGCTATTCGCATCACCCCCTTTGTCACCCTCGATTCTTTTGCAGCCCTTGGCCTCTGACGATGTCGGCGGTTGTTACGCCGAAGCTGCGCTATAGGTTGTCTTGCCGCGCATGATCGCGAAGGCGATGCGCGCCACTTTATTGGCGAGCGCGACGGCAACAAGCTTGAATGGCTTGGTCTGCATGAGTTTCTTCGCCCAGGATCGCAGCGCGTCTTCGTGCGGCTTGTGATGATAGAGGACCGCATGCGCGCCAACGACGAGCAATTTCCGCAAATATCGATTGCCCATCTTCGAGACGCGGCCCAGCCGCTCCTTGCCGCCGGACGAGTTTTGTCTTGGGGCTAGGCCAAGAAAGGCGGCGAACTCACGCGGGCCTGAGAAAGCCGAAACATCCTGAACGCTCGCGGCCATCGCCGAGGCCGTCACCGGGCCTAAGCCGGGAATGGTCATCAGTCGGCGCCCCATTTCGTTGCCTCGAGCCATCAAGGCGATGACTCGATTGCTACACGCGATCTCCTGATCCAGAGCATGCAGTTGACGCACGAGTGGGGCAAGCGCCGTGCGCACGCAGGCCGGAATCGTCTCGTCGCCTTCCGCCGTGATGATCCCCGCCAATTCGCGGGCGTTTTTGAGCCCCTGCGCCGCGATGACCCCAATCTCGGCCAGATGCCCGCGAAACGCGTTGATCAGTTGCGTGCGTTGCGCCACTAGCATTTCGCGTGCCTTGTGATGCATGAGGGCCGCCTGGTTCTCCAGCGTACGCACGCCGACAAAGCGCATCGAAGGCCTTGTCACCGCTTCGCAGATCCCGGCGGCATCGGCCGCGTCATTCTTCTGCCTGCGCACATAGGGTTTGACATAGGCTGCCGGCATCATCCGCGCGTCATGGCCAAGCTCGATCAGCTCACGCGCCCAATGATGGGCCGAACCGCAGGCTTCCATCCCGACAAGACACTTGGGCAATTGGGCGAAGAAGGCCAGTACGTCCTTGCGCCGGAGCGTCTTGGCCACGATCACGCTCCCACAAGCGTCAACGCCATGAACCTGAAAAACATGCTTGGCCAGATCAAGGCCAACGGTCGTGACTGAAGACAAATCGGTGATAGACTTTCCCATGCACGGCGCTCCTTCAGAGGGTTGCTCAACGACAACCAACTTGGCACAACTCTCGATCGAGTCAGATGCCGGTGCGGGCGCCGTCCACACCATCACGTTCGGCAACTCCGTCCCCTTGACTCGCGGTCAGCAGCGAATCAGAACATATCGTCGCATGATTGCAATTGCCGTCCTTCTCGTCCGCGTGTTGTGCGACTGCTTCAAGTCGCGGCGGTGGCTGGAAGCCGAAATCCTGGTATTGCGGCATCAACTCAATGTCCTGGATTGCGAACAGCTCTCGAGCCAAGCGGGGTAGGCTCTCATCGGCTTGGATGCGATCGAGCGGCGGAACCAGGTGAGCAATCCCTTGGCGGCGGCTAAACCGAACTCCGCCGCATTGCCGCGGATCGCATTGGCGAGTTGCGTTCGATTGCGGATAAGACGATCGCGCAAGCCGACCAACATCAACGCCGCTTGCCGCTGTGCAGTGTTCACAGGTACGAACCGCATTGACGGCCGGCTCATCGCCTCGCAAAGCGCTTCGGCGTCGGCAGCATCGTTTTTCCCTCTTTTGATGTACGGCTTGACCAGCTGAGGCGCGATCAATTTCACCTTATGACCAAATGACTGCAGCAGCCGCGCCCAGTGATGGGACGCGCTGCAAGCCTCGATCGCAATCACTTTCGGAGCAAGCCTCTCGAAGAACGCCACCATCTCCCTGCGCCGCAGCTTCTTGCCAAGAACCGGTTGCCATCTGGACAATTCCGGAAGCGCCGTAACATTTGCCAACAAATGGTATCAGGTATCGTACAGCTACGTCCCTTCCATTGCTGCTTCGCATATTGGTGACGAAGTGCTTTTATGTCTTATCCCAGTACAAAAGAATTGTCCGTCTGGGGACGATCGAGGCAGGGTATATTCCGCGACTCTCCCGGCACGTCGCCGGGTCGATCGAGAAAATGTCGTACTCGGTCACGAAGATCAGGGCGCCGTTCACCTCCAACAACCCGGAAGTGAAGCCGGTATATTGTCCGGTATCATAAGTGCAGAGAATCTTCAGTTTTCCGACGTTGTCGCGATTGATCTGATTGAGTTCCGACGTGAGCGTTTTGTTGTAGCTTCGCCAGTCTCCCTCGGCTGCGCCGGTGGTCGCACCCGGCGGCGCCGAAACCGTCGGGGCCGCCGTTCTGGCCAGGCGCCGCCTCCGTCTCGAGCGTGCCTGCGGGCGCCGACAAATAGCGCACGAAATTGATCGCCATCGCTTCGATCGGAACTGCTTGGTTTCATCCGACACGCGGCCTGGGGCTCTAGCCGCGCTCCCGTCAGCCAACAGATCTTCCGAGCAACGGTCGCTGAGAGCGGCGAAAGACAAGGGCAAGCCAACGAACGCGGAAATCCTAGGTGGCCTACGCGGCGGTGGCGTGCGCACCGAGACTCCTAGGGGCGGAGCGTCCTCTGGGTCGGAACCTACGACGGCGGCCTGGCGCGGCGAGACAACGACGGGGTCGGAACTGACGCAGCGGATTTTGAGTCCGCCATGCGGAGGATCTTTCTGATATTACATCGGCGGACTCTGACTCCGTTAATCCCGGTTCGAATCCAGGTCCCCCAGCCAGGCAGTCGGTCTTCGGGGTGTAGTTTTCCCGGTTGGGGAGAACCGCAGCCATTCCCGCGGGTTAGGTTGGCATGGCCCAGTCTCTGGTCGGCAATTTCTGGTATTTCGGTCCGTGCGGGGCGGGTTTCGGGCGCCGGTCTCTGCTAGCCTTTTTCCAATTTCCATTTTGGCGTGCCGCAGACCGGTTCGATTGTTGACAGAGACCGGTTCGCAGAGTGCCCGTCGGGGTACCGGTGCTACAATGAGAACCCAATCCTCTGCTCCTGCTCGGCCCAGGAATACGGCAGCGCCTTGGCGAGGCCGGTGACCGTGAGGTCCGCCGGTGCGGTGCCATCGACGATCGCCGCAATGATGCGGGGCGACAGGAAGGCGAGAGGAGCCAGCAGGCGGATGTGCCGTTCGCCCTGGGCCTCACTCTCGGCAATCCCGGCGAACGAGGCAATGCGGCCAAGCCTGATGGCGTCGATCCAACCCCGGGCCTTGGCGATTGCGGTGAGCAGAGCGCCGCGGATTTCGGGTTTCATTATCGGTTTTACGCAGGGCGCATGAATGATCCCTTTTACGGCCGCGAAGCTTGGCGCGGTCCAAGGAAGCGTGATCGTGGTCGTCGGTGGGCAGCGACGAACTGGGTCAAGGAGGCCGGGGTCTTCGGTTTGCACCAATGTCTCCCTCGTGGAAATGAGGGAGACTTCCAATGCCTCTGGCTTGACGATCACGCGTGCGACATGGCGCACGATAAGGTCGCGGTCCGCAAGGGCAGTCGGTGGCTCCGCTTCACCGATTGATGCAAGGTGCCCGCGGACGCCGTCGCGCACGAGGGTCTCGATCTCGGGGGCCGGCGCGCGGGCGATGCTGCCTGCTTCGGGCTTGCGATTCTGCAAGATCGCATGCGACACATAGTACCGGTAGCGCACGCCGCGCTTGTTCGAGTGCGTCGGGCTCATGCGGTTGCCGCGGTCGTCGAAGATGCGGCCGGTGAGAATTGCGGCAGAGCCCCTGAGCCGGACCTGCCGGGCGACGGCATTGGCGGCGCGCTTCGCCTGCACGGCCTCGAACAGGTCGCGGCCGAGGATCGGCTCTTGCTCGCCGCGATGCACTTCACCCCGATAGGTGACCTCGCCGAGGTAGAACCGGTTCTTGAGCAGATGGGCGAGCGATCCCACGCCGAAGCAGATACCGCCACTCCTGCCGCCATCGCGACGGCCATTGATCTTAGTCCGGATGCCTAGCGATCGTCGATCTCAGTTCTGGGAACAAACGTATCGATCGAGATGGTGTGAGAACTTTCGATCCTAATCTTTTCGATTTCCTCGTCCTCGACCTGGAGGTTTTGGCTCTTGCCAATCTCGTAGCCGCGACCAATGTCCTCCTTCTCGACCGTCTCGCCGGTTTCGGCGTCGACGAGCTGCTGCTTTAGCCTGTTTCCGGTCTTTTTGTTGATCCGGTTGAATGAAACTCGCTCCGAGCTCGACGCGGCCGGATAAAGCAGGGCTTTTGTGGTATCTATTTTCATGGCGTAATCTCCATTGGCGGGTCAACGCCGATTCGGTTTGAGCAAACAAACTGGAGATTACGTCACCTTCAAATTCCCACCACTTCCGCGACGGCACCTGAATGTCTAACTTATATGTACTGATTAATAGACGGATGGGCCGCTCTTCATGTGGCGCCCGTCCCGCGCCTAGACTTGTTGATGTTCGCGTCATGTGGTACGTTTATTCGGGGCGCGAATTCGCTCGAGGATATGAGCCATTACTGTAATGACCAGTCCTGCAAAGATTGCACACGTAACCACGGTCCACCCATGGAATGATTCACGTATCTTTCACAAAATGTGTGTGAGCCTGGCGCGGTCCGGCTACGAGGTTTATCTCATCGCTCCTGCTGAAGGCGATTTCTCGCTCAACGGCGTTGAGATTCACGGTCTGGGGCAGTGCGACGCAAGACTATGGCGCATTTTCATACAACCTTGGCGAGCGTGTCGGGTCGTGGTGCGCTTGCGGCCCGACCTCGTGCACATGCACGATCCAGAACTCCTGCCGCTCGCGCTAATTCTGCAAGCACTCGGTTACAAGGTCATTTTTGATGCGCACGAGGACGCCCCGCAAGATATTTTGATGAAGACATGGCTCCCGTCCCCCCTTCGCAAACCGTTGTCGCTCTGCGTCGCTTTGTTCGATCGTATTGCGGGCCGATTTCTGTCAGGCGTCGTCTCTGCGACACCTACCGTCGCCCTAGCCTTCGGCACCAATCGCGCCGTGGTTGTTCACAACTACCCAATTCTCGACGAGTTAACGCCGGTCGATTCGCAGCCCTATTTGCAGCGTCCGCCTGCCTTCGCCTATGTCGGCGGTATCACGCAGACTCGCGGCGTCGGCGTCATGGTGCAGGCGATGCGGCTACTTCGTGAGCGTTGGCCCAATGCGGTTCTCAAACTCGCCGGGAAATTTGATCATCCCAAAGTGCGCGCCGACATTGAAGCGACTCCCGGATGGGAGAGCCTGGAATACTACGATTGGCTCGAACGCCCAGCAGTCAGAGATCTTCTAAGCAAGGTCTGCTGCGGACTCGTGATTCTGGCTCCGACGCCAACCTACAAAGTGAGTGAACCGATCAAGCTGTTCGAATATATGGCGGCCAGTTTGCCAGTGATCGCCTCCGACTTTCCGCCGTGGCGCGACATCATTGAGCGCCATGGCTGTGGATTGCTCGTGGATCCTACTAAGCCGGTCGAAGCCGCCGATGCGATGAGTTGGTTGCTCAGTCATCGTGATGAGGCGGAGGCTATGGGGCGGGCGGGGCGTGCAGCGGTGATGTCAGAGTTCGCCTGGCAGAGCGAAGAGCGGCGGCTGCTCGGTCTCTACGATCGCATCCTTGGTTCAACTCATCGCACTGCCGGCCAATAGACATTACATTCCCTGCCGCGCCCGGTCGTCGTTGCGGAGGACCAGTGACTTTAATGACCTTCCTTCGATTTAGTGGACACCGGATTATTGATCTTCGACAAGCAGACTAACATCAGAAGGGCAGCTCGGCTTGCTTCCAGAAGGCTGCAACGATCATTTCGCGGCGCTGCGTGCGTTCGAGCTTGGCGCGGGCAAAAGCGCTGAGTTCGGCGAGGTCCTTCGAACAGAAGTTGGGCCTCTCATGCTGCTACCAAAGCGCCCACAGGTACTCGATGGGCAAGCTTTATCTCGCTGCCTTCGGTCTCGACGTAATCGCGCACGAGGCGGCTGCGATGGGCTAGCAGACGATCCCAAATGATGAGGAGCTTGCGTCCGGCAAAATTGCGCCTGAGATTTTTGAGAAAGGCGACGATTTCGGGCGCGCGGACGGCGCCTTGGACGAGCTTGAAGTAGATGTTCCAGGTGACGCCGGCTATCGCCGAGAGCTTGTTCCAGGTGAAACTGTATTTCAGGACCGGCGTCTTGTCTCTGGGCGCCCAGGTCCGGACGCGGTGAAGTCGTTCGCTCACCCTAGACTCGTCGATGAAGAAGATGGTGCGGCCTTCTCTCGCGCAGTTTTTTTCGTGCCGGCCAATGCTTCTCGGCCGGATACGCCTTGACGAAGCAGGCATCTGAGTGCTGAAGATCCATGCAAAAATAATGGAAGCGAAGCTTTTTGCCCCCGATGTACCCATCCGCCTCGCCGAAATCCGCTTGCGCATGAACCCGGACGATGGCTCAGCGGCACGAACATCTCCCGCGTCCGTAGCATCGCCTGCGCCACATACTCACGCACGATCGTGGTGCCGCCGGTAAACCCTCGCTCATCCCGCAGCCGCTCGAAAAGCCGATGCGCCGCGTGCCGTTGCTTCTTGTGAATGCGGCTGTCGCCTTCAAGAATGGCGTCGATCCACGCCATATAAGGCCCCAGCTTCTTCGATGCCGGCCGTTCGCGCCGGCGGTCGCCGGGCGGAACTGAAAAACTCAGCATCTTCGTGATCGTATGGCGGTGAACACCATGTTTCGCTGCTTCTCTGCGGCTAAGCCCGTCAACCATAACCGCATGTCTGATCTTGGCATAAAGTTCCACTGTGATCCTTCCAGCCCCTCAATGCCGGTCAACGGCATCGAGACCGCCTAGCAGGACCGGTACACTTTTGCGCCGCCTTCAAAGTGCAGCTCCAAACCAACTTAGTGGTACACTTTGCTTCCGCGATTTATAACTACGACCATCGCCGTTATTACGAGAGCCTGGACAAGCTCACGCCGGCCGACGTCTACTTCGGCCGCAGACAAACCATCCTGCTAAAACGAGAAAGGATCAAACGAGCCACAATTCAAAATCGTCCCTTGCAACACCAAATGAACGCCGCACAAAATCAATCGTCCGATGAGCCGCGTCCTCTACTAAATCACGCCGCCATCTGTCTCAAATTATCTGACGACGAACTGCCTCCCCCCAGAATCTTGAATCACGAAGAAGCTCCTTCCGGACCCCCAATTCTGTTAGAGCGGACAACGCTCTAGTGATTTTGTTGAAAGCGCATCTCCTTCAACGTATCCGGTTTCGGAGGCATGGCCCGAGGCAGGATGGAAATACGCGTCCCGGTCCTCATAAGTTTCTCGGCATCGAGTGCCGTTTTTTAAACCTGCTTTCCAGTGTTCCCGAGCGGGAAGCAGCGGAACGAGAGTGTTTGCCTATATCGAAGGATACTAAAATCGTCAGCGGCTCCCCTTTGCGCTCGGCTACACCACGCCAGAGCAAGCTGAGCGAAAAGCCGCTTAAGTCCGGTGTCTCCGAAATTGCAGGCCAGCGGCAGAGCGGTGTCTTTGCTCTGGATTCACCGGTGCTTATTATTCCGGAGATCATGTTCAATTCCGAAGCTCTTTGGTATTTGCTTGAGCAGGAGTAGTGCAACCGTCGCGGCAATGATCTTGAAATCGGTGAGCAGGCCGATGTCGTGGCTGTAACGCTCATAATATTTGAATTTAACAGGCATGATCTCGTTGCAGTAGATATCGATCGGATCGCCTCGCCCGTCGAGGAGACTGCTTTCATCCCGAAAGAGAATTGACGCAAAGTCCGTCACGCCGGGACGCAGCGACAGAATGATCGCACGCTGTTCTGGCGAATAAAATTTCATAAATTCAGGGACTTCAGGGCGCGGACCAACCAGGGACATATCCCCGCGCAGCACGTTTATGAGCTGCGGCAACTCATCCAGTTTGGTCCGCCGCAGGAATGCGCCGACGCGAGTGCTGCGACCATTGGCGTGAACGGTGATCGCAGCGCCTAGTGAGGGCGCCCCCACGACCATCGAACGGAATTTGAATATGCGAAACGATTGCCCGTGGCGCCCGACGCGCTCCTGACGAAAGAAAACCGGGCCCGGACTATCGAGTTTTATGGCGACCGCGATCACCGGCAGGAGCGGAGTGAACAAGACGAGACCAAGCGCTGAACCACAGATATCGACGGCCCGCTTAACGGAGAGCTTCATATGTGAAGGTTGGGTTTTGACTGTTACGGGTCTCATCATGCGGCGTAACTCTCACCCAAGAACTTTATGGAGCAGGGAAGCGACATATTCGACTTCGACGTCGGTCATTCCTGGAAACAGTGGCAGAGTCACGGCTCCGGCGAAATATCGGTCCGCGATCGGGAACTCGCCCGGTTGCGAGGGGTAACGCTCCTTCCAATAGGTCATCATGTGAAGCGGTCGGTAATGGACCGACGAACCTATGCCCGCTGCAGCGAGGGCCTCGATCACGTCATCGCGGGTTACGCCCGCGCATTCGTGGACGCGGACTGGAAACAAATGCCAGCAGTGAAGGCTGCCTTCGGGAGCCAGACTTGGAAGGTCGAGCGGAAGCCTGGAGAGCCGTGCTAAATATTGCAAGGCGGCCTTCTGACGCGACTTTCTCAGCGCGTCGGCCTTGGCGAGCTGCACTACTCCAATAGCGGCGGCGACATCGGCCATATTGTATTTGAAACCTGGCGCTACGATGTCGTAAGCCCAGGATGCCCCAACCTTACGGAACCGATCGAAGGAATCACGATTGACCCCATGCGTACGCATGAGTCGTGCGCGCGCCGCAATGTCGGGGTCCCGCGTGACAAGCATCCCGCCCTCACCCGTAGTTATCGTCTTGTTAGCATAGAAGCTGAAAACAGTGGCGTCCGATTCCCAGGCGCCGATCAAACGCCCATCACGACGAGCGGGAAGAGCGTGGGCAGCATCTTCTATAACCTTGAGGCCATGACGCCGCGCAAAAGTGATAACCGCCTCCATGTCACAGGGCAATCCGCCGAAATGGACGGGCATGATCGCCTTGCATTGCGGCGTGACGCGACGCTCAGCGAAAGCAAGGTCGATGAGATGCGTGCCTGGCTCGACATCTACGAGCACCACTTCGGCGCCCAGGTAGCTCACCACCTCTGCAGTAGCAGTAAATGTCATGGTGGGCACGATCACGCTATCGCCCGGCCCGACGCCACAAGCTTCCGCCGCGAGGTGCAAACCGGCCGTGGCGGAATTCACGGCGACCGCTTCCACGCCCCCGCCAAGATATGCAGCGAATTTCTCCTCAAATTCGCGCGTCTTAGGCCCTGTGGTCAACCAACCGGATCGCAGAACGCTCGTGACCGCTTCGATTTCCTCGTCGCCAATAGCCGGACGAAAAAAAGGAACTTCCATCCGCGCTCCGTTCAGTTGGCGTCTCCAGTCC
>JBOHJT010000080.1:0-12615 GCA_050728715.1 Methylocella sp. | reverse complement strand
AGCTCCCGTTTGTCCGGCGCCTTAATTACCGCCAAGGCGAAGGGCCTCGTCAGGCACGCACCTAAACATAACCGATACTATTCAGCAAGGCCTCTTCATCCCGCACCGGCAAGGAGCACGTGCCGCCCGCGCAAACAAAAGCCGCCGCCTCGCCCGCCAACTCCAATTGCGCTCTCGCCGGATGCCCCTCCGGGATCGCATCCGGTCTGTCGATGTCCACCGCGATGCGTCCGGTGAACGGCACGCCAAGCGCGGCCTCAAGGAGCGCCTTGCGGCCCGGTCCCGCCGTCACGATCTCCTTGGCGCGCAGCCGGAAGTCGAGCGCGTTCAAAATCCCCGCGTGGCCAACAAAATTGCTCCGCGCCGCTGCCCCGAGCGCCGCAAAAAGTTCGTCCGCCCGCGCGAGCCAGCGCGTCTCGCCAGTGAGCCCGCCAAGCCGGACGAGGGCCTCCAAATAAACCGGATGCGCGTTCGGGATCGCATCGTCCGATGTTGGCGCGAGCCGCAAGATCACATCGCCCGCGTCCTTGGCCGCCATGTTGAGAAGCCCGCTCCGAGGATCCCGGTGATAAGTCTCCAACGCCTCCGCCCAAGGTATCGCGTCGGCAAGAAAATCGCGCGCGGAAACACGGGGCGGCGCCCAATTTCGCGTTTCGTGCAACGCAAGCGCGGCGCGGATCATCGCGGCATGATCGAGCGCGAGACCAGGTGTCACGAGAACGCCCGCGCGCCAGCCGTGCGCGAGGCGCTTGTTTCCTTCCGCGTCAACGAACTGCATCGCCGAGACGATGAAGTCGTAAGCCCGCGCGGAAAACCCTATCCATTCCGGCTCGCCGAACAGCGTCGCGGCATTGACGAGCGCAGCGATCATCAAGCCGTTCCAATCCGCGAGAATCTTGTCGTCGAGGCCAGGGTGAACCCGCTTTTCCCGCGCGTCGAACAGGCGTTGCCGCAAAGGCGCAAGCCGTGCTTCTTCCTCAAGCGCCGGAGGCTTTGCTTCGAGGCGGTTCAGGATGATAACGCTCCCGCCATGCGCTTCGTCTTCCCAATTGCCACCAGGCGAGGCACCGTAAAATCCACCAAAAAACGCCGCGTCCTCTCGCCCAAGCAAGGCCTCGATTTCAGCATAAGTCCAGACAGCAAATTTGCCCTCGACCCCCTCGCTGTCGGCATCGAGACTGGCGCAGAACGCGCCTTCCGCGTTGGTCATTTCGCGCTGGAGCCAGCCAACGGTTTCCTTGGCCCGCGCGCGGAAAAGCTCGCCGCCGAATTCATGATGGCAAAGCCCCAGGAACTCGAGGATCTGGGCATTGTCGTAGAGCATTTTTTCAAAATGCGGCACGAGCCAGCGTTCGTCGGTCGAATAGCGCGCATAGCCGCCGCCGAGATGATCGTAAATGCCGCCTTCGGACATTTTGGTCACCGTCAATTTGACGAGATCGCGGTAGGGGGCGTTGGCAAGCCGCGCTCCCGCGCGCCAGAGCAATTCGAGAATGGGCGTATTCGGAAATTTCGGCGCCCCGGAGATGCCGCCATGGACGGGGTCTACGAGGCGGGCAACTTGCGGCGCGAGATCGTTCAGCTGGTCCAAGGTTATCGCGCCGCCGGACACGGCGGATTTCGCAAGCTCCTCGCGGACGAATTTCGTATTTTGCGCGATCCGATCGGGCTCGGCGCGGAAGGCTTCGGCAACGGTTTTTAACACGTTCACGAAGGAAGGCCTGCCATAGTGCGCAACCTTGGGAAAATAAGTGCCGCCCCAGAATGGCTCGCCGCCCGGGGTCAAGAACATGGTCAAGGGCCAGCCGCCGCGTTCGCCAAAAGCGTGCAATGCCGTCATATAAATATGATCGATATCGGGGCGCTCCTCGCGATCGACCTTGATGTTCACGAAAAGCTCGTTCATCACGGCCGCGGTCGCTTCGTCTTCAAAACTTTCATGCGCCATCACATGGCACCAGTGGCAGGCGGCATAGCCGATCGAGAGCAAGATCGGCTTATTATGAACCTGCGCCTCCCGCAGCGCCGCCTCGCCCCACATCCGCCAATGCACGGGATTCTTGGCGTGCTGCATAAGATAAGGGCTCGCGGCTCGGCTAAGTTCGTTTTGACCAGTTGCGTGCATCAGAGTCTAAGCCTTGGTTCGAGAGCGGCCCGGCAAGTGAAGCGAAACGCCGGCGGCGGGTCAACGCGAATTTGGTCCGCGATGCGGGATTAACTAACCTAGCCGTGGAAGCTATGAAGGTTGTTCATCCGAGGCTTGGGTGCGAAGCCGGGGTTTGCTAATCCAACCTTCCCATCCTGGGGCACAAGGATGAACATCCACCAGTATGCCCGTATGCCGGTTCATGATCGAGTCCATCTGATGAACGGGATCATCGGCGAAGAGTGGCGGGCCGCCCGCGCCGTCAAGGCGGCAGGCATCGGCGCGCGCACCGCCTGCAAGTAACTGGCCCGGCTCAGGGCGGGCGGATGCTTCACGACGGGCGCCCGGCGCCGCCGAAGCCCCGCCCTGGCGCGAAAGCCGGCGGAGTAGGATCCCCAAAGAGCTGTTGGTGCTCTGCGAGGGCGGACCGGTGACGCTCTGTTCCCAGCCGAAGTCCATTCCTTATTGGATTACCTTATGACGGGCTTTTCACAAGACCGCGATTTATATGAGCATTCGTCTGTCAAGGTCGGTTACATCGGAGAGTTTGGATGAAGTGTCGGCCGGTGGTGCTGCTGGCACCCTCATGCGTGCCGCGGTCGGTAACACGGCGAGGCGTCAGATCAAGCTTTCTCCACAATGGTTCGATCGGTGCCACAGGGCCTCTTAAACACCGGACAATCCAGCCCCATATGTCTGGGCATGGACCAGAATTTTCGTGGAATACTAGGTTCTTCCCTCTCATTCGCGCTCGATGAGGCAGCAGCTGATTTCGGCGCCGCATCTGCCGCATCGTCTGTCTCATCCACCACGGATGGGCCAAGGGCCAATGTGTTGCCAGACGACGCACACTCGGACAATACGCTCCTCGACGCCTATTCGAAGGCGGTGACAACGGTCGTCGAGCGGGTCGGGCCAAGCGTCGTGCGGCTCGATATCCGCCACGGCGACCGCGCGCGAGCCGGGTCCGGCTCCGGCGTTATCGTGTCACCGGACGGGCTAGTTCTAACCAATAGCCATGTCGTGCAAGGTGCGAAGCGTGCCGAGGTGACGGTGCTCGATGGACGCAACCTCTCCGGCCGCGTTCTCGGCGACGACCCCGACACCGATCTTGCCCTCGTCCGGATTGACGAGGACGCGAAGCTTCCCTCGGCAAAGCTCGGCAATTCGAAAAACCTGAAGCCGGGGGAGATTGCTATTGCCATCGGCAATCCCTTGGGCTTCGACGCCAGCGTCACGGCGGGAGTTATATCGGCGCTCGGGCGCTCGTTGCGGTCGAAAAACGGCCGTCTGATCGACGATGTGATTCAGACCGACGCGGCGCTCAATCCCGGCAATTCGGGCGGCCCGCTGGTCTCGTCGGCAGGCGAGGTGATCGGCATCAACACTGCGATTATTTCTGGCGCGCAAGGCATTTGCTTCGCGGTGGCTTCCAACACGGCAAGTTTCGTGCTCGGGGAACTTGTCGCCCATGGAAGGGTCCGCCGCGCCTATCTCGGCATTGGCGCCGGCACGGTTCCCCTGCCGCGCAGGATCGCGCTGCGCCTTGGCCTCGCGCAGAGGATGGGCGCCGTGGTGAGCGCGGTCGAGACGGGAAGCCCGGCCGATCACGCGGGTCTTCTCACCGGCGATATTTTGCTCGCCGTCGATGGCATCCCCATCACTGGGGCCGATGATCTCGTGCGCCTGCTCGACGCGGAGAAAATCGACCGTACGGTCCCGTTCGACGTCCTCCGTCGCTCCGACCAGCGCCGGATTTGGGCGGCCCTGCGCGAAGCATGACCGGCATCGTATCCCGCTTTCCGGCCGGCCTCATGTGGCAAGTTCTTGATGGCTGGTGAGGCTCGATGACCGGGGATATTTCCATCATCGCCGAGGAAATTCGATCGGCCGGGTTCGGGTTCGCGCCCGCCGAGCAATTCCGCGCGCTCCTCACTCCTGCGGCGCTGGCCGAATGGCCATCCTTCGCCGCGGCTTGGGAGGACCTCCGCGTCGACACCTACATGGCCGACGGTGGCCGCTATCGCCGGCGACGCTTCGCGGCCTTCGCCGCGTCCCCCGAAGGCATTGTCCGCAAGGCGCACCAGCCGCATTATCAGAGCCGGGACTACAACCTGCTCAACGGGGGAATCGAGCGCTGGTTCGAACCGGTGACCGAGGCCGTCGCCGCCCATCCGGTCACCCTGGATCTTCTCGCTGCCGGCTGGAAGGTGTTTGACGCATTGACGCCGGCGCTGGACAGGCCGCAGGCTTGGCACGTGGAACTGCATCAGTTCCGGATCGAAGCTCGCGCCGGACAAATCGGCGAGCCGACGCCCGAGGGTCTACATCGCGACGGCGTCGACTGGGTGCTCGTCGTGCTTGTCAACCGGAAGAACGTCGAAAGCGGGGTTACGTCGATCTACGGCCTGGACCGCCGCCACTTGGGCGACTTCACGCTCACCGATCCTCTGGATGCCGTCTTCCTGCAAGACAATCGGGTCTTTCACGGGGTGACGGCGATCCACGCTTTGGAGCCCAATGAGGTCGCGCGCCGCGATGTCGCGGTCATCACCTATTGCGCGGCGCCGCTGCGCCTGCCGCGCCAGTTTTGAGGCACACCGATGCATACGCCTCCATCGCGAACGCCGATTGTTCTTGAGCCGTCGCCTCGGTTTTGGCGTCTTCTGGCGAGCCCGTCGAACCCCCGGAGCCATTGCCGCACCAAGGCCTCGTCGCGTTCGCGCGCGATGCAAGGGAGTCACAACCGGTCATGCCGAGTCGCGCGGCCAGTGTGATGTTGAATTTCCTCTTGATCGGCGCCGTCGCCATCGCGCGTTACATGGTCCATGCGTTACCCCCAAAGCCCGGGCTACAGCCGAGGGGCTTTCGCCCGCACGCCGCGCCCCTTCGATGAACTCGGGGGCGGGCATGCGCATGGCCTCCACCACCGTTGGCCGATCTCCGTTCCGTACGCTCCGTACCACGAGTTCGCGCATCGCCTCGAGCGTTACATGATCCAGCTTGCGGGCATCGTCTTTTTTCATGCTCAGACGGGAATCACATCCCGATTCATCCTGTCAGCAAAAATATGAATATATTTGTAAACGGATTAATATGATGACGATGATCGGCGTTGACATTATGCGGGATCGAAACCAAGCCTCACGACAAGACGGACGCCTTCTCTATCGTCCTCATCCCTATCCGTGCACACGCCGCCTTCAACACGTTCAATGTTCAACCGGCGTCGATCGATCCATCAGGTGCGTTCCACCGGCGCAGATCCCACGCTGCAAGCGCTAGGCACATGGTTTGCGCGAGCGGAGTGAATATGAAAATGCATCCGCGAGACCTGCAAAAAATCGCCCGCCTCACGCTGGAGCACTACAATCAATTTGCCGAGGAATTCTGGGAAGGCACGCGCGAACACAACGTCAGCCAGAACATTGAGGCGCTGTTGCGGCATATCGAGGGTGAACCGCCATTCACGATACTCGATTTTGGCTGCGGACCAGGACGCGACCTCAAGGTGTTTGCCGAACGAGGTCACATCGCAATCGGCTTGGAAGGCGCCGTGCATTTTGCGGCAATGGCGCGCGTCCAAAGCGGCTGCGAAGTATGGCGGCAGGATTTTCTCAAGCTCGAACTGCCGGAAGGATATTTCGATGGCGTGTTCGCCAACGCCGCGTTGTTTCATGTCCCGAGCCAGGAGCTGCCGCGCGTGTTGCGGGAACTCTACACAGCGCTAAAGCCGGGTGGCGTGCTGCTTAGCTCGAACCCGCGTGGGCGTAATGAAGAAGGCTGGAATTGCGGACGCTACGGCGTGTATCATGATCTTGAAAATTGGCGCCGCTATACGTCAGCCGCGGGGTTCGTGGAACTAACCCATTATTACCGTCCTGACGGCCTGCCACGCGAACAACAGCCCTGGCTGGCGAGCGTCTGGCGCAGGCTGGCGCCCTGAGATACATCGCTTCCGCCGGGACATCCCAAGCAAACAGGAAAGCACATTTGCAAGCAGGAGGGAGCGAGAAATGACCGAAGGAATTGCGCGGCGCTCTCCCGCGCCTCGGCGCGAGGACTATGCTGTCGTGGACGGCTCGCGAGGGCCGCGCCGTGATTTCAGGATCACGGCCGGCCTGCGCGAGGGTTGGGATGCCGAGGGGCGGGTCTACGACGTTTCAGAGGCTGTCCGCACGGCGCGGGCCTGGATGAGCCGCCGGGTGCAGGCCGGCCTTCCGGCGCTTTCCGGCATGTTCACGCGCGCCGAGGTGACCTATGCCTGGCCCCGTCCGGACGGCTCGGCCGGCTCCGACCGGGAACCGGTTGCGGTGTTCACCGGCGAGGCGGTGCATGCCTATCTGGGACATCTGCCCGACCAGGAGATCGAGGCGATGTTGAACGAACTTGCGGTCGAACTCGGCGCCGCCCTAGGGCAGGAACGGCTCTATGTGGCGTTTTGCGACCGGACCTGGATTCTCGACGCTGGCGAGCGCGAAGGGTAGCGGCGACCGCTTCGCGCTTTGCAACCTAAAGCGGGACATCGCCCGCCCGACATCAGTGACCTAATATATACACGAAGATATGTATTGAAGGGCGCCTGATGGCGGCGGAAGTTTTGGATCTCGACGGTTTGGCACTTCGCATCGGCGCGGGGCAGCGGCTCATCGGCGCCGATCTCGGCGCCAAGACCATCGGCCTTGCGCTCTCCGACGTGGAGCGGCGGATCGCGACGCCACTTGTGACGATCCGGCGCACGAAATTCGGTAAGGACGCGGCGTGGCTCGTCGCGCTCATGGATGAATTCGACGCCGCGGCGCTGGTCATCGGCTTACCGCTTAACATGGATGGATCGGAAGGTCCCAGCGCACAGGCGGCCCGCGCCTTCGCGCGCAATTTTGGGCCGCTTTCGGCGCGCCCTTGCGTCTTTTGGGACGAAAGGCTTTCGACCGTGGCCGTCACCCGTTCGCTGATCGCGCAGGACGTCTCCCGCGCCAACCGCGCTAGAGTCGTCGATAGGATGGCGGCAGCATTCATTCTCCAGGGAGCGCTCGACCGGCTGCGCTGGCTTGGCCCGGCCGCGTAAGCAAAGCAGCCTTGTGGATTCGCCGGGGTGTCTCTCCCAAGGTTTTCGATCGCTTGGCGCAATTGCAGCCGCAATGGTTCAGGAAGGCGGCATGAAGCTTAGCACGCGATCCGCCGGGAAATCGTAAAGCTTGCCCGTTTGCGTCCATTCCCGCGCGCAGAGCGCGAGGATCTTTGGCGCGAGCTCTTCCGGCGTCCTTAGGCTCATCGGGTCCTCGCCGGGCATTGCCGCCGCGCGCATCCTCGTGCGCAGCGCTCCAGGATTGACGGCCATGACCCTAACGCGGGAAATATTCATTGTTTCCGCCGCGTAAGTCCGCGCCAGGGCATCCAGCGCGGCCTTGGCGACCGCATAAGGCCCAAAATAGGGTTTTGGTTCCGCCGCGTGTCCGGCGCCGGACGTGAAAAATATGACGCGGCCGGCTTCGGCGGCCCGCAGGAGAGGGTCGAGCGACCGGATCAGCCGCCAATTGGCGGTGAAATTGACCGCGAAGGCATCCTCCCATTGACTTGGTTCGACATGGGCGAGCGGCGTCACGGGTCCCAGTACGCCCGCATTGCCGATAAAAACATCGAGCTTGCCCCAGCGTTCGAAAATGGTGGCGCCGAGACGGTCCAGCGCCTCGAAATCCTTAAGGTCGCAGGGGACCAGCGTCGCTTCGCCGCCCTCGCCGCGGATCGCGTCATCAAGGGCTTCGAGCGCCCCTTGGGTGCGGGCGAGCGCGATCACATGGGCGCCGGCGCGGGCAAGCTCCAGCGCCACCGCGCGGCCGATCCCGCGCGACGCGCCGGTCACCAGGGCAACGCGGCCATCAAACGGGCGAGGCATGGAACGTATTCAGGCGTCGCTCTAGTCCAAGCCCTGGCATTCCCCTAACTTGCTTCCGCGAGAAGCGAAAGCTGAGCCTTGGTATCGCCCCCAGTATCGGTGAGCTGGGTCGGATAATCTCCCGTAAAGCAATGGTCGGTGTATTGCGGCCGGACCGGATCGCGGCGTTTCTCGCCCATGGCCCGGTAAATGCCGTCGACGGAAAGAAAGGCGAGCGAATCGCAGCCGATATAGGCGCGCATTTCGGCGAGCGTGTGGGTCGCGGCGAGCAATTTATCGCGCTCCGGCGTATCGATCCCGTAATAGTCTGGATGGGTAATCGGCGGCGAGGAAATCCGGAAATGCACCTCGCGCGCGCCGGCCTCGCGCATCATCCGCACGATTTTCACGGACGTCGTCCCGCGCACGATCGAATCGTCGATCAGCACGATCCGTTTGCCCGCGACGACCGCGCGGTTGGCGCTGTGTTTCAAACGCACGCCCAATTCCCGCACGGATTGGAAAGGTTGAATGAACGTGCGCCCGACATAATGATTGCGGATAATGCCGAGTTCAAAGGGAATGCCGGAACGTTGCGCGAAGCCGAGCGCCGCCGGCACGCCGGAATCGGGGACCGGCACGACGACATCGGCTTCGACCGGCGTCTCTCGCGCGAGTTCCGCGCCCATCGCCTTGCGCACATTGTATACGAGCTTTCCATTCACGATCGAATCAGGCCGGGCGAAATAAATGTATTCGAAAATGCAGGGGCGCATGGGCCGCGGCGGAAACGGCCGCAGGCTCTCGATCCCTTTGCCGGAGATAACGACGATCTCGCCATTCCCGATATCGCGCAGGAAACGCGCGCCGATGATATCGAGCGCGCAGGTTTCCGACGCAAGAATGTAGCGTCCGTCGAGCTCGCCAAGGACGAGCGGCCTGATTCCCAGCGGATCGCGGGCGCCGATCAACTTCTTGTTGCTGAGCGCAATGAGGGCATAAGCGCCCTCGATCGAGCGCAACGCCTCGACGAACCGGTCGACAAGCCTTGGCCGCCGGCTACGGGCCACGAGATGAAGGATGGCTTCCGTGTCGGAGGTCGATTGATAGATCGCGCCGCCTTGCACGAGATCGTGGCGCAATGTCAGTCCGTTGGTGAGATTGCCATTGTGCGCGATTGCGAATCCGCCCGCGTTAAGCTCGGCGAAAAGCGGCTGGACGTTGCGCAGAATGGTCTCGCCTGTCGTCGAATAACGCACATGCCCGATGGCCGACTCGCCGGGCAGGCGCTCGATCGTCGATGCCTTGGAGAAGTTATCGCCGACAAGACCTATCCGGCGCTCGGAATTGAACCGTTGGCCGTCGAACGTTACGATGCCCGCCGCCTCCTGGCCGCGATGTTGCAAGGCATGCAGTCCAAGAGCGGTGATGGCGGCGGCGTCGGGATGGCCGCAAATACCGAAAAGCCCGCACTCCTCGCGCAGACGGTCGGCGTCGAGATCAAGGCCGGCGGCTCCGGGATCAAGAGCCCGCGCATCCAATGGCCGGCGCCCGAATTCATGGCTCTGTCCAACGTCCTCCGTTTCACCCATCAGCGGCTCCTAAAAGCTCAGGCGTGATCCGCGAAACCAGCGACAAGAAATCGCGCGAAGATAAAGACTTCGGACCATTATCCGATTCTCGTTTACCGGAGCGGTGCAGGGGCACCGATGTCGTAAGACTTACATAATTGACCTTGAGGCGGATGTCAGCCCCCAATGGTTTTCCCCAGGAATCGATGGCAGCCAATTGCGCGCGCGGCTTGGCGTCCCGGCATGACGCCGAGGCCGTCCCAAAATGCTCCAGCTCCAGCGCCCGCACCTACGTCCCTTTGCCAGGCTCGGCTTTTTTTGGTTCCTGATCCGTGTCGGGCACCGTCTCCTCGCTGGCGCCGGCGGATTTCGGCTTCTTGAGTTTGTTCAAGAACCCTTCCGGGTCGTCCGGCAGAATCGCCATGAGCTGGTCGCCGGTCGCCTGCAAAAGGGGTCTCATGCGCGCGGTTTTGACCCATTGGGGCTGGGTTTGCGCGGGCACGAGCCAATTGAAGAACACGAAGGCGATGACGCAAAGGAGCAGCCCGCGAACCGCGCCGAACAGGAAGCCGAGCGACCGGTCGAGCGCGCCGGCCTTGGAATCGAGGATCGCATCCGACAATTTGACGGTAATCAAGGATACGAGAATCAGAGTCACGAAAAAAACCGCCGCGGCCGAGACACCTAGCGCGATGTTTTTGTTGGTGATATAGGGATGTGATTCGGGCCCTTTCACATAAGGCAAAACCAGCGGATAAAGATAAATCGCCGCAACCGCCGCCGCGCCCCATGACGCAATGGCGAGAACTTCGCGGGTAAAGCCGCGCAACATCGCCAGAAAGGCGGAAATCAAAACGACGGCGATCAAGCCCAGATCGAGATAGGACGGCATTGGTTTGGCCTCTCCGCCATAAGCGCAATTGCTGTTCGCGGCTGGCGGGCGCGAGGGTGGCAAAAGCCGCCGAACCTGATGGCTTTTCTCTTAATAATCGAATAATAATCGAAACAAAGCAAGGGCAATAGGTCCATCCTCGCGATTCCGGCAAGATGCGGCCGCCGTGGCGGAAAGTCCTGACGGGGCGGCGCGGCCAAACGCCGATCGGCTTTATCGCGCCGGCGTTACATCCGCCTTGTCGCCATTATCCGTATTGATCATTTTTTCGTCGCCGCACAAAAGGACGCCGTCTCCGGCATTCCAAAGCGCCGTGTCCGGAGTATCGTCCGGCGCAACTTTATAGATGCCGCCAGAGTCGAGAACGACGATGCTTCCGCCGCGCGCGACGCCGCGGATCGTCTCTTCGTCGCATCCGCCGGCATGGACAGGGGTTATAAATGTAGCAGCGGCCACCAACAAAAGCCTCTTCATCTCTCACCGTCTCAGATACGTCCGGAATCGCCCCCCAACCGGTAATACTCTCAGCCGCGCTTCGCCGGCACGGCCGCCTTCTCCGGCTGCCCGTCCCCAGCCGCTATTTTGGCGACGAGCCCCGAAATATGCGTGCAGCTCTGCACGTTGAGATCCGGCATGACGGTCTCGCCGTTCTCCGGCGGGCCTTGCGGTATCGTGGCACGGCAAAAGCCTAGTTTCGCGGCTTCCTTGAGCCGCGCCATGCTGTGCGGGACTGGCCGGATGGCTCCAGAGAGGGCGATCTCGCCAAAGAACACCGAATCGGCCGAAAGGCTCAACCCGCTCAAGGAGGACACAAGCGCCGCCGCGGCGGCGAGATCGGCGGCCGGTTCGCCGACGCGCAAGCCCCCCGCGACATTGAGATAAATGTCGTATGGCCCTAGCTTGACACCGGCGTGCGCCTCGAGAACGGCGAGGACCATGGCGAGGCGCGCATTGTCCCAGCCGACAACCGTGCGGCGCGGCGTGCCGAGCGGGCTCGGCGCGACAAGCGCCTGGAATTCGACGAGCAGCGGCCTTGTTCCCTCCATCCCGGCGAACACCGCGGCGCCCGGTGCCGTGGCGTCCCGTGAAGACAGAAACAATGCGGAGGGGTTCGCGACCTCGGCGAGCCCGCGCCCGGTCATTTCGAAAACGCCGATCTCGCCGGATGGACCGAACCGGTTTTTTACCGCGCGGAGGATACGGAAGTTCCGCCCGCCATCGCCTTCGAAGGAGATCACCGCGTCGACCATGTGTTCGACGACGCGGGGACCGGCGATTTGGCCGTCCTTGGTGACATGCCCGACAAGGATCACCGCCGCGCCGGTTGTCTTCGCGAACCGGATCAGCGTTTGCGCCGCGCCGCGCACCTGGGAGACAGTGCCCGGGGTCGATTCGATAAGCTCGGTCCACATCGTCTGAATGGAATCGATAACGACGAGAGAAGGCCGCTTGCCATGGGAAAGCGTCGCGACAACATCCTCGACGCTGGTTTCCGCGGCGAGTTCGACCGGCGCCGTCGCAAGGCCAAGCCGCAGGGCGCGGAGCCGCACCTGATCGACCGCCTCCTCGCCGGAAATATAGACGACGCGCCGGCCCGATGCGGCGAGCGCGGCGCAGGCTTGAATGACCAGCGTCGATTTGCCGATGCCGGGTTCGCCGCCAAGCAAAATTACCGAGCCCGGCACGAAACCGCCGCCGGTTACCCGGTCGAGCTCGGCGATGCCGGTGGTGACGCGCGGGGCGGCTGTGTGACCTTTCTCGATCAGGCTTGAGAGGCCAAAAACCCGGCCTTTTCGCGCCGATTGCGCCGCCTTGGCGCCTATCCCCGATGCCGCGCTTTCCTCGGCGATGGTGTTCCAGGCGCCGCAGGAATCGCAGCGGCCTTGCCAGCGCTGGCTGACCGCGCCGCAATTTTGGCAAACAAAGGAAACGTGAGGCTGGGCCATCGCCGGCTTTTGAATTGCTTTCGCGCTGGGGATTATCTTAGCGTTAACAAGGCGTGTACTATCTCAGGGAGGGTTTGCGGATCGAATCGTTGGTTCCCGCAGGTAAAGCTCATCAAGCAATGCCCGAAAGAAGGTGGTTCCCCTCGCGTCCATATCGACGGCGGCCGATATGCGTTGTCCTGGCG
>JBOHJT010000079.1:0-12718 GCA_050728715.1 Methylocella sp. | reverse complement strand
GCCTGGCTCCGCTCCGCGCGCGGGCATGCCGCCGCCTGGCTCCGCTCCGCGCGCGGGCATGCCGCCGCCGGGCGGCCG
The DNA here is from genome assembly GCA_050728715.1 of Methylocella sp. Classification (GTDB taxonomy): domain Bacteria; phylum Pseudomonadota; class Alphaproteobacteria; order Rhizobiales; family Beijerinckiaceae; genus Methylocapsa. The sequence continues at coordinate 12,640 of JBOHJT010000079.1, read as the reverse complement.
CTGGAGCCAATCGCCGCCGCAGGGCGGCTGGCAACAGCCCCCGCAAGGCTACCCTGGTGCCGCGCCCGGACCGTGGGGTGGCGGCAGTTCGGGAGGCGGGTTTTTGACGGGCGCGCTCGGCACCGCGGCGGGGGTCGCCGGCGGTGTGCTTCTCGCCGATTCGATTCGCGGGCTCTTCGCCGGACACTCGCTTGGCATTGGCAGCGGATTTGGCGGCATGGGGTCGGGTCTCGGCGGCGAAACCGTCATCAACAATTATTACGATTCGGGCGGGCAAAGCCTCAGCCAGCAGGACGCCGCCCAGGACGCCCAGCAAGACGCGGCCGACGACTCGCAATACGCGCAGCAAGACGCCCAGCAAGACGCCGACCAGGACCAGGACGACGCCCAGGACGCCTCGGATTACGGCTCGGACGATTTTGGCTCCGGCGACGACGGCAGCTTCGACGTCTGAACGTATCGAGCTTTTGGCTGCGCCGCAGGCACAAAGACAAAGGCGCCGTCGCTATTGCCGCGCGGCCGCAGGGCGCGCGCGGTGCGCACCGTTGCGAAAAGCTATGCTGCGCGGTTTGCGCCGAGTGCCGCAATCCGTGTAGCTCTCACGACGCTCTCTACTGATTCGATTTTAATTTGAACTGGAGCTTAAAATATCCGTATATTTTATCAGCCATCGTATTTGAGGAAATGCTAAAGATGTAAGTCCCTTGTTTTACCAAATTAATGTCCGGGTCAAGGCCAGGGCCATCTGTGGTGCCATCAGGATAGGCCAGCAACACCCTCACCGCAGGACCGCTATACTTCCAAGAAAAAGTTTGACCATCACGCCCTGCAAAGGCGTAGCTAAAATTCGGTCTTTTTGGCGAGAGACGGCCTGTAACGACACGGACTGTTTGATTTGGGTGTAAGTCAAGCAGTATGGGGCACTCGGACGCGCCGCGTTTGCACTGGCGGTTCCCGTCACAGGCAACGGCGGGGGAATCGCTGGCGACGGCTACCGCCAAGGCTAGCCAGGCAAAAGCCAGCCGCTGTACGTTACTTTTCACTGGTCATATGCCTCTTTGAATAACTGCACTACTATGACCCTGCCTTCATTCAATGCGGGGCTCAAGCGGATGGGGCCGGGGTCGAAGAGCTTCGGACGCCCCAGAGTCTTTTTAGTCCTTCTAGTGGCCCGTTGAATTTATCTCGATCAAGATGTATGCCTGCAACGTCTTGGGGAGGCGGGCCAAAATTGCCATCGGTGTATTGCCATAGCGTCCACGTATCCCAATTTGCGGGTACCACTGGCGTAGTTGAATATTGGGCTAACCAAAACCAGCATTGTGCCAGCACGGGATCCCTGTCGTTTCCAAGTGCTCTCTTGATATCATGTCCAGAATAGAAACCTGGAAATCTACCTGTTTTTTCGTTGACATGAGTTACGAAGGCGCGTGCTTCCTCGAGACTCATGCTCGGACCAATCGGGTTAGACTCAAAATCCAATACAAGTAACGCCGTAGACGCATCACCTACTGTTTGCAAGAAATTCTCCGCTTGAGCTACTCCGTCGCTGTCGGTGCCGAAGTGATAGGCTCCCCATAGTAACCCGGCTGCCAGAGCCTTTGGTTTATTTGTATTGTAGGTGAAATCAACCCCAGTTTGGCCTTGGGTCGCTTTCTGAATTACCCCTATTATTCCAGCCTCAGCCAGTTTAGCAAAATCTACATTGCGGTTCCAATGCGATATATCTACAACAACATTGATTGGTTCAGCCATCTCATCCCCTCCTCGATCGTTGGCAATAGGAGCATGCCTTCGTTGTTGTGGACGTTAGCCCGCGTTAGCTCAGAGGGCAAACCGCCAGCGTTCGGGCAAGATTGTGCAGGATTGCGTGGCGGAGGCAATGAACGCGGCGCGCCGGCCGTCACGATACTCAGGCCCGACAAGACGAAAAACCACCCCTTCGCCGGTCCGCGAGCGTCAGCTACCGAGATTGCGATCTTTCGATCATCGCATGGCCGCATAAACGCGGCGCGGCGCCCCTCCGTTGCGGCATCAATCGGTTTCTTCGCTCCAGCTGCGTCCATCGCGCTCGACCAGGGCGATCGCGGCGGCGGGCCCCCAAGTGCCGGCAAGATAGGGCCGCGGTGCCTCGTCCATTTGGTTCCAGGCCTCGCGGATCGGATCGATCCAGCGCCACGCCGCCTCGACCTCGTCGCGGCGCATGAACAAGGTTGCATTGCCGCGTATGACGTCCGTCAACAGCCGCTCATAGGCCTCCGGCGCGTAGATGCCGAATGCCTTGGCGAAGGTCATATCGAGCGGCACATGTTGCAGCCGCATCCCCCCGGCGCCCGGTTCTTTCAGCATCAGCCAGAGCTTGATGCCTTCATCGGGTTGCAGCCTTATGGCCAGCCTCGTTCGCGAAATCTTTCCCGACTCGACCATGAAAATCGAATGGGGAACCTCGCGAAAAGCAACGATGACCTCCGAGACCCTTTGCGGAAGGCGCTTGCCCGTGCGCAAATAAATGGGAGTGTCAGCCCAACGCCAATTCGCGATCTCTACCTTAAGCGCCACGAAGGTTTCGGTTTTGGTGTGCTCGTTGCCGACCTCCTCGGCATAGCCCGGCACCGCGCCTCCCTCGCCTGCGCCCGCACGATATTGTCCGCGCACGGTCAGCGCCGCGGCGTTGCTGGAGTCGATCGGTACCAGCGACTTCAAAACCTTGAGTTTCTCGTCGCGCACCGAATCCGCGTCCAACGAGGCGGGCGGTTCCATGGCGACAAGACACAACAATTGCAGCAAGTGATTCTGCACCATGTCGCGCAGCGCGCCCGCGTTTTCGTAATAGGAAGCGCGGCCCCCGACGCCTATCGATTCGGCGACGGTGATCTCGACATGATCGATATGGGCTGAATTCCACAACGGCTCGAACAGCGCATTGGCGAATCGCAGCGCCATCAGGTTTTGCACTGTCTCTTTTCCGAGATAATGATCGATGCGGAAAATCCGCTTCTCCGGAAACACCGCGCCAATCGCATCGTTGATGGACGCGGCGGAGGCGCCGTCCTCGCCGATCGGCTTCTCGACTATGATGCGCGCGGCCGGGGTGATGAGCGAATGCGCGGCGAGTCGCTTGGCGATCGGCGCGAAATGTTCAGGATCTGTCGCGAGGTAGAACGCGCGCACGCGCGAGCGATCGTCATCGAACTCCTTGCCGAGGAGATCCCATCCAGCCTCCGAGTCAATGTCGAGACACACATAATGGATCAATTCAAGGAAGCTCTTGATCGCTTCGTCGCGCGCGGCGGCGGCGGCGAACTCCTTCAGCGCATCGGCGATCGCGACCCGGTAGGCGGCGTGATCCAAGGGCCGCCGCGACACGCCAATGATCCTGGTCGGCGGCGAGAACTGCGCATCGAGAAAACGGTGAAATAGCGCGGGAAAGAGCTTGCGGTGGGCGAGATCGCCGGTGCCGCCGAAGACTGCTAGATCGAAGGAAGGAACCTTCAGGATACGCGAAACCATCGCTTTCCTTCGCATTTCGAAGGTTTATGCGCAACATAGCCGATCGGCAACGACGAGCAAGAGGCGCCCCAGCGCCGCGTCGGGTGAACCCGAGGACGCACAAACATGGCGTGAGCACGCATTTTTCCGTAAGCGCCGTAAGCTTGGTGTGGCGAGGAGCTTTGGCGAAGAACCTTCGCCGCCCCCCTTTTTTCGCCGTTCACTTATTGTTCTTGCCAAGGCACGGTTTCTTTGTTAAGCCCGCCTCGGAGTGGAAGGCGGGGCGTGTCATGGTCGTCAGAGTAGCGACGGTAGCGTTTGAAGGCATCGAGGCGCGGCCGGTGGACGTGCAGGTGCAAATCGCCAATGGCAACGTGGTCTTCACGGTGGTCGGTCTCGGCGACAAGGCGGTCGCTGAATCGCGCGAAAGAGTGCGCGCCGCGCTGAACGCGTCGGGCCTCGCGATGCCGGCGAAGCGCATCACCGTCAATCTCGCGCCCGCCGATCTCCCCAAGGAAGGCAGTCATTACGATCTGCCGATCGCGCTTGGCATGATGGCCGCGATTGGCGCCATTCCGCCGGACTCGCTTGCAAACTATACCGTTCTCGGCGAGCTCGCGCTCGATGGAACGATCACCGCGGTCGCCGGCGTGCTGCCCGCCGCGATTGCCGCGAATGCGCGCGGCCACGGGCTCATCTGCCCGCACGCGAGCGGACCGGAGGCGGCCTGGGCGGCGCAAGACCTCGATGTGCTGGCGCCGCTTTCGCTGATCCAGCTCGCCAATCATTTCAAGGGCACGCAAGTCATGGCGCGGCCGCGGCCGGCGGTGCGGGGACAAGTGGGAACGCAGCCGGACCTTCGCGACATCAAGGGCCAGGAAAGCGCCAAGCGCGCGCTCGAAATCGCCGCCGCCGGGGGGCACAATCTTTTGTTGAATGGACCGCCGGGAGCGGGAAAATCGATGCTCGCCGCGCGGCTGCCCTCGATCCTGCCGCCGCTCAGCCCGCGCGAGCTGCTCGAGGTCTCGCTCATCCACTCCATCGCCGGGGATCTCGCGGGCGGCGCGCTTACGGATAGAAGGCCTTTCCGCGCGCCGCATCATTCGGCCTCGATGGCGGCGCTCGTCGGCGGCGGCACGCGCGCGCGGCCTGGCGAAATTTCGCTCGCCCATCATGGTGTTTTATTTCTCGACGAATTGCCGGAATTCCAGCCGCAGGTTTTGGACAGCCTGCGGCAGCCGCTCGAAACCGGCGAAGTCGCGATCGCCCGGGCGAACCACCGCATCGTCTATCCGGCCCGGTTTCAGCTCGTCGCGGCGATGAATCCCTGCCGTTGCGGCCACGCGAGCGAGCCCGGCTTCACCTGCAACCGGCAACCCAACGCGCGTTGCATCGCGCAATATCAGACGCGCCTATCGGGGCCCTTGCTCGACCGCATCGATCTCCATGTGGAGGTCCCGGCTGTCGCCGCCGCCGATCTGATGCTGCCGCCTCCCGCCGAGGGTTCGAGGGAGACCGCGGAACGCGTCGCCGCCGCGCGAAATATCCAGGTCGCGCGTTATGCCGGGCTCGGTCTGCCGGGGATTCTCTCCAACGCCTCCGCGCCCGCCAATGTCATCGAGACGGTGGCGCAACTCGACGCCTCGGGCCTCGCCTTGGTCAGGGAAGCCTCGGACCGCCTCCATCTTTCCGCGCGGGGGTTTCACCGGATCTTGAAGCTCGCCCGCACGATCGCCGATCTCGACGGCGCCGGCGAGGTCGGGCGCCTGCACCTCGCCGAGGCGCTCACCTACCGAATCGATACCACAAGGCAGCTAGCCGCCGCGTGAATTTTGCGCGCTCGAAGCGAGATCGCCGGTTTTGCCGGTCGTTCCGATGTTATGGACCTCAATCTTAGCCATATTGTAAATTATAAAATACGCTGCCGCAGTTACTTTTCTTTCCAGCACGCGATGAGGTTCTTGGCCGCTTGGGAAATACGTTGGCTTACCTCGGGAACCCCCATCTCCTCCTTCTCGATCCAGGCGAGATGACGTTCCAGTTCCTCTACAGTACAATTGTTTTCGAGCAAGTGAACAATGCCAGGAATATAGCCATCATATTCGTCAGGTGGACCATAACCGTTAATGATGAGCGGATCCCAATCCTTGAGCAGAATGTTATGGACTTTACGGATGCGTTCATTACTCATTTTTTGCGTCCCCTAAGTACATAGTCAAGGATTTGTCTAATTTCGGTATCGAATTGCGGCGCGGTATAAATTGTTATCACCTTTCCACTTCGGTCTAAAATAACGACCGCTGTTTCCGAAAGAAAAAGAAATCGACCGTCAGACTGTTTGAGTACAACTAATGGGTCCTCGACCGTGCTTTGTAAATCTGAGAGTTCCGCTCCATATTCATCCACCCTCCTTGTAGCGTGGCGTGAAAACTCGCCGATGTCGAGGTCCGGCTTCTCCACCCCAATTCCCGATTTACCAAAGTCTTGACCTATGAAATCAGACGGCTTTGGGGCCGCAACTTCTAGCTCAGGTGGTGACGCCTTAGGAGGCTCGTTTTCAGGTTTGGCGTCCTCTTCATGGGGCGGTTCCCCTTCTTTTGCCTTTAGCAACTCCCGAAGCCGGTCGAGAAAACTGCGGATCGAATCAATTCCACCGCGTCCGTGCCTGCCTCTGCGGCTACGAAAAGCTACCGGAGTGAAATTTGCCTCGCCGCCGGACCATTCGCCGCTCTCGCGCCCACTGCCCGCTGGCACGCGCGGCTGATCGCGATTGAAATGGGCTTTCCATAAATTTAGCGGCGGATCAAAGCCTTGCGCCATCATCAAGGCTGCGGGTGTGGTCCCGGCGTTGATGAGCTCGTCCGCCACGAAGAGGCGCAGCGCTTGCTTTTCGTCGCAAGGCGGCAGGCCGGCATGGGCGAGATGTATATGGGCGAGGGCCTTGTCGCCCTCGGTCCACCGCTCGCAGGCTCGCCGAAGCTTGGCGATAACGAAATTCTCCACCGGCCGCTCATAGGCCGTCGCGAGAAGCGCCATGACGCGCGGCTCGTCGTCTAACGCGAGTCCTGACGCGCCGCGTCCCTCCCGCGCCATTTTGGCAAACACCGTGCCCGCGCCGAGCGTCAGCCCTTCGCCGTTAATTTCCATGCGCGAACGAAAACCGCGCGCTCGCGCCTCCCATTTTGCAAAAGCTGTTGCCCCGGCTGCACCAAACAATCCGTCTCGAAAGCGGAGGAATCTGGCCCGGAGCATACCAGCAACCGGCAAAATTACCTAATGCAGTCAAATTACAAAATTGAGAGTGAAGTATGTAAGATCGCGCGAGGAGAACCGTTCGGGCGAAGCTTGATTCGCCGCCACTTGAGCAAATCCGGCCTTCGCTCGCAGGTGAACTCAAGCGCTTCCGCCTCGCTGGCGATGGCATTGCTCAGAAGCATAAGGCCAACGCTCGAAATGTCCTCTAGGGGTGGGCGCGCGCGGGAACCCGGACCGCCTATCGCGATTGCAGGAGGCGCGCGACGGCCTTGGAGGTAAAGTCCACCATGGGCACGATCCGCGCGTAATTGAGCCGCGTCGGGCCAATCACGCCGAGCACGCCGACGATGCGCTGCTCCCGGTCATGAAACGGCGCGGCGATCATCGAGGAACCCGACAGCGAGAAGAGCTTGTTTTCCGAGCCGATGAAGATGCGGACGCCGTCGCCGCCCTCGGCCCGGCTCAAAAGATCGATCACGTCCTTCTTCGTTTCGAGATCGGCGAACAGCAAACGAATCCGCTCGAGATCCTCGATCGCGGTGAGGTCCTGGAGCAGATTGGCCTGTCCCCTGACAATCAGCTGCCGGCCATGCGCGGCGGGCCCGGCCCAGCTCGCCAGCCCAGCGTCGACAAGCCGCGCCGTCAATTCGCCGAGTTCCGCCTCGGCGAGCGTGCGCGAGGCCTCGATCTCGGTTTTTACCTCATGCAAGGTCCGGCCTCTTATCCGCGCGTTGAGATAGTTGCTGGCTTCGAACAAGGCGGATGGCGGCAGCCCCGCAGGTATTTGCAGGACCCGGTTTTCGACCGAACCGTCCTCGGCGACCAGCACGGCGAGCGCGCGCTCCGGCTCGATCCTGACGAACTCGACATGTTTGAGCCGCGCGTTTTCCTTGCTGGTGACGACGACCCCGGCGCTGCCGGTCAATCCCGACAGCAGCATCATCGCGTCGCCTAGCAGCCCTTCGAGGGTCTGCTCCTGCGAGGCGGCTTTAACCTGCGCCTCGATCTGTTCGCGTTCGCCCTGCCCAATGTCGCCTAATTCGAGCAATGCATCGACGAAAAAGCGTAAGCCAAGCTCGGTTGGAAGCCGCCCCGCGCTGGTGTGCGGCGCGTAGATCAATCCGATCTCTTCCAGATCCTGCATCACATTGCGGACCGAGGCCGGCGACAGCGGCACCGGCAAAAGCCGCGCGACGTGGCGCGATCCAACCGCCTCGCCATGGGCGAGGTAGGAATCGACGATCAGCCGGAATATCTCGCGCGAGCGTTCGTTGAGTTTTGCCAGGCTGTTGCCGCCACGCGCGGGGCCGGGTACGTGATCCAAGGGAATTGCCATGGCGGCTAACATGGCCGCATGCGGCGGAGGATGCAAGCGCGCCCGCCGGGTTACCGCATCGGGCCGCGCACCCCGCAGTTGATTAAGCTTCTCATATCGTTGGCAAGTCTTTCCCAATATTTTCGCGATAGGGTTCCGGATGGGTGCATCGTCGCGGTGCAGCCCGTGGGAAGTTTGCGGCAGGTGTTTTCCAGAGCTGCCTTTGGTGCCCGGGACGGTGAGGCCGTGGTCTCGTACTAACTCGCGTCGCCCTGGCAGGATGAGCAATTGCCGCTCGTGAGGTCATTGTAACGTCATGCGTTCAATTAACTGGTTCATTATCCCCTTAGCGGCCCCGCTACGCCGGCTGCGGTCCGACAGCAATGGCGTGGTCGCCGTCGTGATCGCCTTGACAATTCCGTTGCTGCTCGGGTTCGCCGCGCTGGCCGTCGATACCTCGGTGTGGTCAAGCGCGAAAAATTCCACTCAGGGCGCGGCCGACGCCGCCGCTGTGTCCGCGGTGGCGGCGGCGACAGCCGGCAGCAGCTGGGCCCAAATCCAGAACGAGGCGAACGCCAGTTCGGCGTTGGCCGGATTCACCAATGGCCAAGGCGGCGTGACGGTGACCGTCAACACTCCGCCGACATCCGGCAATTACACGGCGAGCACCTATAAAAACAGCGCCTACGAAGTCATTATCACGCAGCCGCAAAAACGTTTCTTCGCGGGGGTGCTCGGCGCCGCTCCCACGATCAGCGGTCGCGCGGTGGCGCTTGTCGCGGGCAAGCCCGCTTGTATTTTGGCCCTGGACAGCAAAGCCAGCGGCTCTGCCAGCAACGATGTCGGAATTAGCGGCGGGGCTACGATCACGGCCACGAAATGCGCGGTCGCCGCCAATAGCTCCAGCTCGACCGCCGTGAGCCTCTCGGGCGGCTCCAGTCTGACCGCCTCTAACTTGAATGTCGTGGGCAATTATTCCGTCTCCGGCGGCGCCACGGTGACCGCGACAATCAAGACGGGTGCTGCGGCGACCGTCGATCCGTATGCAAGTCTCGCGGTGCCCTCCTTTACCACGTCCGGCTGCTTGCCTGCCGTCAATCTGAGCGGCGGCGCAACGAAAACGATATCTGCGGGCTGCTACGCCGGGATCAACGTGAGCGGCGGATCCAAGCTAACGATGAATTCCGGCAATTACGTCATCAACGGCGGCAGCCCTCCCGGTATCAGCTTGAGCGGCGGGAGCACGGTGACGATGGGCTCCGGCGTTTACATCATCAATGCCGGCACTTTCGCCTTATCCGGCGGCAACACCATCACCGGGTCGGGAGTGAGCATCGTTCTAACAAACACCCCGAGTAATCCGAGTACGAGTAATTGGGGAAGCGTCACCATAAGCGGGGGCGCAAATCTCACCCTCACGGCTCCAAGTTCCGGACCCATGCAGGGAGTAGCGTTTTACATGGACCGGAACGCGCCGGGGCCGAATACCACCCCATCGGGCACCACAGACGGCTTTAGCGGCGGATCGTCCATGTCGATTACCGGCTCGCTCTATTTGCCGAGCCAGCTAGTGTCGTACAGCGGGGGCAGCTCGACCGGTAGCGAATGCCTGCAATTGATCGCCGACAACATCCTCTTTTCTGGAGGGTCGAGTTTTGGAGTGAGTTGCGGGTCGTTGACCGTCCCCGGGTTTCAGTCGTCCGTCACCAAAGGGGTCCCCGCCGAATGAGATTGTTGTCGCCAAATCCGAACCGGGATATTTCGACCGGCGCTATGTGGCGGGACAAGCGCGGAGTTGCCGCCGTCGAATTCGCATTGATGGGGTCGGCGCTTGTGCTTCTAGTCATGGCGGCCACCGACCTAGCGTTGGCCGTCCACGCGCGGGCGGAAGTCGGCAATGCCGCGCGGGCGGGCACCGATTACGCCGCCGCATACGCCGGCGCCAACAATGGTGCCTTCAACAGCGCGGGGATCACGACCGCGGTCACCAACGCCACGTCGCTGCCCGGCGTAACCGCAACGCCGGCGCCATCAACATTTTGTGGTTGCGCCACCGCGAGCGGCATTACTCAGCAGACGCAACCACCGTGCGGACCGCCGACGCCGCCGTGCCCGACGGGGCTCACGCCGGGCACCTATGTCAGTGTGACGGCCCAGGCAAACTATAGTCCGCTTTTTCCAACTCGATGGAACGCGTATCTTGTCAACAAATTTGTCACAATGAGTGCTACCGAAACCACCCGGACGCAGTGAGCCCGATATGAAGCGTCTTTACCTCGTGAGAGAGCGAGCCCGGTTCCGGGTGGGCAACCGTGGCGCAGCCGCGGTCGAGTTTGCATTGATCGGCCCGCCTCTGATCCTTCTGCTATTCGGGACGATTGAGGGCGGCCGAATGTTTTGGACCCAGAACGCCCTCCAATACGCCGTCGAGAAGGCCGCGCGTTACGCCGTCGTTAGTTGTAGTTCGACCTGCGCCACTACGTCCCAAATTCAGAGCTATGCCGCTAGCATGGTTTATGGCCAAAACCTCAGCGCCAGCGTATTCTCGGTTGCCACGCCAGGCTGTGGAACTAACACCACTCAGGTTTCGGCAAGTCTTCCTTACACGACGGCCGCGCCGCTCTCGTTCAACGTGACCCTCACCGCTCAGTCGTGCCACCCGAGCTAGCGGCCCGGATTCGTATTCTCGCCCGATCCGGCGGCCGGTTCAACGGCTCATTCGAATCATCCCCATCGTAGGGTCATACCCCTCCGCCCTGCCCTGCCCCGCAAATCCCGCGCAACCTTACCACGGCGCTCGCATTTTTCGATTCGCGCTTAAGTTTTCCTTAAGGGTTTTGCGAAAGAGTTGCCAAACACTCACGCGAACGATTGGAAACCACATGTATCTTTCTCTCGGAAAGGCCGCCAAGGAGGCGGGCGTCGCCAAATCCACCATCTCGAAAGCCCTGTCTTCCGGTAAGTTATCTTACCGGGAAAAAAATTCGGACGGTTATCAGATCGATCCGGCCGAACTTTTCCGCGTGTATCCAAAAACCACGAAAACCGATGCGGACGAACTCTCGTCGAACGATTGGCAATCGGGTCAGGCCGACGCGGAAACCATGCCCTATTCGGCCAAATTCGAGATCCAGCTCGCCGGATTAAAGAGTCTGCTCGCGGAAAAAGACCGCCGCATCGCCGATCTCGAAACGGACCGCTCACAGCTTCGCGAGGACCGCCACAGGCTTACGGAGAACTGGCAGGAGGAGCGCGTCCGGCTCCTAAAATTGCTCGAGGATCAAACCGGCACCGTGAAACTGCTGACCGACGAGCGGAGCAGACTGCTGGCGGAAGTTCAACGAACGTTCTGGCAGCGGGTTTTCCGCCGCAAGCCGGCTAAGGCTGCATAACGGCTTCGATTGCGCGCCGCGCCGGAATGGTCGCGGTTTTGGGAGGCTCTGGGGAGATATCAGCGACCTCACCCGGCCAGGATCGCGCTGTCATTATTGCTCCAAACGATCCCGGTAGGGTAGAAGCCGGTTCTCCGCCCCGGGGTCCCGCGATGTCTTCGCCCTACACGGTCCATGTCGCGCAATCGATGCGCGAGATCGATGTCGCGCAATGGGACGCCTGCGCCAATCCGGAGGCGGACGCGAATGGACTTGGCATGCCCGCGCCGGGACCAGAGCCCACGCGCGACGCAGACCAGCCAGCTAATGAAGTGGAGCGGTTCAACCCGTTCGTCGCCCACGCTTTCTTTACGGCGCTTGAGACGTCGAAATCAGTTGGTTCGAGAGCCGGCTGGACCTGCGCGCATATTCTCGTCAAGGACGCCAGCGGCCGCCTCGCCGCCGCCGCACCGGCCTATTTGAAGACCCATTCCATGGGCGAATACGTATTCGATCATGGCTGGGCCGATGCATATCACCGCGCGGGCCTGTCCTATTATCCAAAGCTGCAAGTCGCCGTGCCTTTCACGCCGGTCACCGGCCGAAGGCTGTTAGTCGCGCCGGGGCACGGCGACGCGGCACGGCAAACGCTCGTTGCCGGGCTTCGCGCGCTTCGCCAAAAGGCCGGAGCCTCGTCGCTCCACATCACTTATCCCACCCGCTCCGAATGGGAGGCGCTCGGCGCGAGTGGTTTCCTGCAACGCACCGGGCAGCAATTTCATTTCATCAACAAGGGTTACGCGGATTTCGACGCCTTTTTGGCCAATCTCGCGTCGCGCAAGCGAAAGATGATCCGCCGCGAACGCAAGGCGGCGCTCGCCGGTGGCGTCGAGATCGAGCTTTTGACCGGCGCAGGCATCACCGAACGTCATTGGGACGCATTTTATCTTTTCTACATGGACACCGGCGCACGCAAATGGGGGACGCCCTATCTCAACCGCGCATTTTTTTCGCATGTGGGGGCCTCGATGCGCGATCATATTCTCCTTGTCATGGCCAGGCGCAACGGCCGCTATATCGCGGGCGCCGTTAATTTTCTCGGGCTGGACGCGCTCTACGGGCGCAATTGGGGGGCGATCGAGGAGCACCCCTTCCTGCATTTCGAGATCTGCTATTATCAGGCGATCGAATACGCGATTTCGCGCGGCCT
>JBOHJT010000078.1:0-12860 GCA_050728715.1 Methylocella sp. | reverse complement strand
TCGAGCCCGGCAAGCTTGGCGTCCGGCGCGAGCGACGGACTGTCGGCGACGTCGTCGGCGCCCCGGGCGAAACGGTAATAGGCAAGAATTGTGGCGCGATGTTTTGGCGCGATGAGCACGGAGGCGACGGGAAAATTTTCTTGCCGGTGCGTTTTCGAAGGTTTCACCGGCAAGTCCAAAGTCATCGCAGTTGCCTATTGTCGCGAAACCATGCCAAGGCCTCCTGGAGCGCTTCGGGATAGGGTCGCGCCTTGTAGCCGAGGTCGCGTTCGGCCTTCGCGGAACTAAAGAACATCCGGTACCTCGACATGCGCAGTCCGTCGATTGTCAGGAAAGGCTCGCGCCGCGTCACACGTGCCATGGTTTCCGCCCCGAACGCAAAGGGATAAACCAGCGAGCGCGGCAGCCGAAGTCTGGGGGGACGGCGGCCGCACATGATCGCGATTTGGCCCAGGAACTCCGCGAGCATCACGTTTTGGCCGCCGAGGATGTAATGTTCGCCGGGCTTTGCATGTCGCAGGGCGGCGAGATGCCCGCTCGCTACATCGTCGACATGGACGAGATTGAGCCCGGTGTCGACGAAACCCGGAATACGGCCGGACGCCGCCTCGACGATGATCCGTCCGGTTGGCGTCGGCTTCTGGTCGCGCGGTCCGATCGGGGCCGTCGGATGCACGATGATGGCTGGCAAATAATCGCGGGCGATCATCGTTTCGACGACCTGTTCCGCGGCGACCTTGCTTTGCTTATAGGCCCCGATCGCGCAGGATTGCTTTAGCCGCATAGTCTCGTCGGCCAGTCCGCCATCCGCCGCGCACGCGATGGTTGCGGCACTGCTCGTATAGACGATGCGCTCCACTTTCGCCGCCAGTGCCGTTTGCATAAGAAGTCTGGTCCCCTCCCGGTTGTTCCACATGATTTCTTGTGGACTGCGGGCAAAGAGGCGGTAGTCGGCGGCGACATGGAATAGAAACCGCGCGCCCGCCATGGCTCGCGCGACCGAGGCCGCGTCGCACATGTCGCCTTCCACGATCTCGATGTCGAGACCGGCGAGATTTGTTCGCTTGCTGGTTGGCCGCAGCAAGGTGCGGACGCGATAGCCGGACCGGATCAGGGCATGCGCCACGGCGGACCCGACGAAGCCCGAAGCTCCCGTGACCAGAATTTTGTCCCCTGCCACTCCGCCGGTCCTCCGCCCGAATTTCCAAAACCGAATTCCTCGCCTCATCGGGCCGGCACGATCACGTAATCACGTGATCAAGTGGCCCCGGCAATCCACTTGTTATTACAAATATTTCAGATTTCACACGATCAATTTACCACCGCTGAAGTGGACGCAAACGCCGCTTGGGAGTACGCAATAATATAGGGTTCTCAACCAGAGATCTTGTTAAAGTAGCGCAATGAACGAACTCGCCGCCGCGATGACGAAATCCGCCACTCCCGAGCAAACGCCGTCCCCGCGCGCGCTTTTGCGGCTCGCGCCCTACCTTTTGCGCTACAAGCCGCGCATTGCCGCGGCGCTGCTCGCGGTGACGGTGGCGGCGGCGGCGACCTTGGCGGTGCCGCTGGCGATCCGGCGGATGATCGATTTCGGCTTTTCGGCAGAAAGCGCGGGCCTGATCAACTCATATTTTCTTGCCCTCGTCGCCGTCGCCGCGATTTTGGCGCTGGCTTCCGGATCGCGGTTCTATTTCGTGACGACGCTTGGCGAACGTGTCGTGGCCGACCTCAGGACGGATGTGTTCAAACATCTTTGCCGTCTCGACGCGGCCTTTTTCGACACCGCGCGAACCGGCGAACTCATGTCCAGGCTCACCGCGGACACGACCCAGATGAAGTCCGCCTTTGGTGCCACGGCCGCCGTCGCGCTGCGCAATTTGTTTCTCTTCGCCGGCGGGGTCGCGATGATGGTCTATACGAGCCCAAAGCTTTCCGCCGCCGTGCTGATCGCGATTCCCATCATCGTCCTGCCGCTCGTTGCCTCTGGCCGCCTGGTCCGCAAGCGGTCCCGCACGGCGCAGGATACGCTCGCCGGGGCGAGTGCCTATGCCGCCGAAAATCTCGCCGCCGTCCGCGTGATGCAGGCTTTTGCCGCCGAGCCGGCCGCCGGCCGCCATTTTGGCGCCGCCGTGGAGGAAGCCTATGACGCCGCCCGCAAGGCCGCCTTTGCCCGCGCGGGCCTCACCATCGTTGTGATATTCCTCGTCTTCGCGAGCATTGTCGGCGTGCTTTGGTTTGGCGCGCGGGACGTTCTCGCCGGCCGGATGACTGGCGGCCTTTTATCGCAGTTCGTGCTCTACGCCATTTTGGCCGCAGGCGCATTGAGCGAGTTGAGCCAGGTGTGGGGCGAAATATCCGCGGCCGGCGGCGCGGCCGGCCGGATCGCCGAGATTCTTGCCTTGCGGCCGGCGATCGTGGCGCCGGTTCCAGCCGCCGCGCTGCCCGTGCCGGGCCGGGGCGAAATCGCCTTCGAACAGGTTGATTTCGCTTATCCCGCAAGGCCGCAAGACTCCGCCTTGCACGGCCTTTCGTTCAAGGTAGCGCCCGGGGAAACCGTCGCCATCGTCGGCCCTTCGGGCGCCGGCAAGACGACCTTGTTCCAGCTCCTCTCCCGGTTCTACGATCCGGCCTCTGGCCGCATCCTGCTCGATGGCGTCGACATCAAAAGTGTCGATCCGGCGGAGCTGCGGCGGCGGATCAAAAGCGTGCCGCAGGACGCGGTGATCTTCGCCGCCTCGATCGCCGATAATATCCGCTATGGCGCGCCGGACGCGAGCATTGAGGCCGTGCGCGACGCGGCAAGGCGGGCCGCCGCCGACGATTTCATCCGCGCCTTGCCGGATGGCTATGCGACGCTGGCCGGCGAACGCGGCGTGACCTTGTCGGGCGGGCAGCGCCAGCGGATCGCCATCGCGCGGGCGATTTTGCAGGAGGCGCCGGTGCTGCTTCTCGACGAAGCGACTTCCGCGCTCGACTCCGAGAACGAGGTCATGGTTCAGTCCGCGCTGGAAAAAGTGATGTCGGAACGCACGACCCTTGTCATCGCGCACCGGCTGGCAACGGTCCTCCGCGCCGACCGGATTCTTGTCCTCGACAACGGCCGGTTGATCGAGGAAGGCACGCATAAAACCCTTGTCGCCGAGAATGGCCTTTACGCCCGCTTGGCAAAACTTCAATTCGAAACCGGCGAGGCCGCGCTCAAACCCCGCGAGACGGCGGCGGCGGAGTGAAGGCTGGAACATTTTCCGCATTTCTGCAATTGTACGCTAACCGGACATAAGTTGGGCATCGCGGAACCGAGCCAAATCCCACTCCGGCCTGGACCCTTGCTTCGACTGCCGCGGGTGCTAGCCTTTCTATTATGAACCATAAGACCGTATTGATCTCGGGTGCGGGGATCGCCGGACCAACACTCGCCTTCTGGCTGAAAGCAGCTGGGTTCGAGCCGACTCTGATTGAGCGTGCGCCCGCGCTGCGCACCGGCGGCTATGTCATCGACTTCTGGGGTCTTGGATACGACATTGCCGAGCGCATGGGTCTGGAAAGGGACATAAATCGCATCGGCTATCACGCGCGCGAGATGCGGATTGTAGACGATCGAGGTAAGCGTGTAACTGGCTTTGGGACCAAGGTTTTCGGTGAGCTGACTGGCGGGCGTTATGTGACGCTCGGACGCAGCGACCTTTCACGATTGCTGATCGAGAAGATTAAAGGCACGACGGAAATCATTTTCGACAATGAGATTGTCGGCCTTCAAGAGCAGGCAGACTGTGTGCAGGTTCAATTCAAACATGCAGGCGAGCGCCGGTTCGATCTGGTGCTCGGCGCCGATGGCTTGCATTCAGACGTTCGCAGGCTCGCATTCGGGCCGCAGCATCAGTTCGAGAATCAGCTCGGCTACGTGGTCGCGGCGTTCGAGGTCCGTGGTTACCGTCCACGCGACGAGGATGTGTATGTGATGTATGGACAGCCGGGACGGATGCTTGGGCGCTTTACATTGCATGACGATCGGATGCTGTTTTTGTTCGTTTTTACCGCCGACAGCAGTTCCCCGCCAGCGACGCTCAACGTGCAGAAGGCATTGCTGCGCGGGAGATATGGCGACGGGAAGTGGGAATGCCCGCGCATCCTAGACGAACTGGATCGCACGCATGAAATTTATTTCGACCGCGTCAGCCAGATCAGGATGGAAAGTTGGTCGCGAGGCCGCGTTGCCCTTGTAGGGGATGCCGCGTTCTGCGTCTCTTTAGTGGCCGGGCAAGGGGCGGCGCTCGCAATGATTTCCGCTTATGTGCTGGCCGGTGAGCTCGCCGATGCTGGCGGGCGGCACGAAGAGGCCTTTCGCAAATACGAGGCGGTCTTGCGGGCCTTTGTCAACTCGAAACAGCAGGGTGCCGAGCGCTTTGCCGCCGTCTTTGCGCCAAAGACTCAATGGGGCCTGCAGTTGCGCAACCAAGTGATAAAGGCGTTCGCAATTCCGGGACTTGCAAGGCTTGCGGTGGGCAGGGACATAATCGACACGCTGCGGCTTCCCGATTACCGTTGGCCAGCGCCTTATACGTTAACGGCCTAGTCGCGCTGCTCTGGAACCGGCTTGCCCCATTTGTCGTTTGTATGCGTTGGATACGCTTGGCAGCAGCCGGGCGGGTGCTTCGTTGAAGAAGATTCACATCAAACGGATTTATGAGCCGCCCAGGGCGTCGGACGGCACCCGGATTCTGGTGGACCGGTTATGGCCGCGCGGGGTGGCGCGCGACGAGGCGCGCATCGATGCCTGGATCAAGAATGTCGCGCCGAGCGATGCGCTGCGCCGCTGGTATTCCCACGAGCCCGAGAAATGGCCCGAGTTCCGGGCGCGCTATGTTGCCGAGCTAAAGCATAATCCAGCGGTCGTCGAGCTGCAAGACATAGCCGCGAAAAGCAAAACTCTAACGTTGTTGTTCGCGGCCAAGGATAACCTGCGCAATAACGCGACCGTTTTACGCGAATTCTTGAGCGGCGGCGCGGTCGCGGAGTGAAACTTATTTTCTTTCGCGCGGGGCCGCCCAAAACCGGCGCCGGAAGCGATCGCGAAGGGTAGCGTTGCCGGAGTAGCATACACGGCAGGGTAGCGATGCAGGACGGCGCCCTTGCGTGGCAACAGGCGCCGCGAGCAAGGACGCCCGCGGCCCGCTGGGCGGAGCGCCGGAGACGCCCCTCCGGCGCGGTGGGCTCGTCAATGCGTGGAGATCACGGTCAGAACGCCCGTGTTGTTGTTCGTGTTCCCGTCGATATCGTTGTCAACATAGCTCAATATGGTGCCGCCGGCCGTGCTCACTCCAGTACTATTCCCGGTGACCACCGAATGCGCAACCCGAAGAGTGGCATTGGCACCCGTCGCGACAAGTCCGGTATCGTTGTTGCTAGCAACGGAATTGCGCACCATCACCAGTACGGCGGCGGCCGCCCCAATGGCGCCGATGCCTACACCGATTTTTTCGCCAAACTTGCCGACTCCGGTGTTGTTGGAAGCCACGCTATCGACGACGGTGACATTGACCGATCCACCGGCGGAGCCGACCAGGATTCCGCCGGTATTATTGTGCGCCGTGACTTTGCTAAGCACACCATTGACGACCGCCGATCCGCTGGCCGAGACAAAGATCCCCGAGCCGTCAGTGCCAGCATCAGGTGAATTCAGGGCTCCGGAAACAATCGTGTTCGACACCGAGAAGCTGCTCGACGTGCTGGGCTCGATTGCGATCCCGGTATTCATAAAATCCCGAATGACGCAGTTTTCGATGGCGAGGTTTCCGCCCGAGAGGAACACGATGCCGCTTCCCAAGCTAAAGCTACCTCCCTCGATGGTCAGGCCGCGCAGGTGAATGCTGTCGCCAGCGCCGGCTTTGATCGTGACGCCTTCATTGCCGACCGAAAAATTGGGCCGGATGCCGGCCGTGCCGACGCCGTCGTTGACGATGCTGATCGACTTGGTGATGGTCACCGGGCCATAGGCGGCCGGATCGAGCACGTCAATCTCGCCGCCTGCGGCGGTCTGGGTGAGCGCAAAGGCAAAAGTCCGGCACGGCGCGGCGCGCGTGCAGGGGCCGCTGTCCGTGCCATGTCCAGAAACAAAAGTCCGGTTTGGTCCTGCCTGCGCTGGCGCGGCGGAAAGACCGCAGGCGAGAAACGCCCCGGCGACTAATAACAATGTGATCTTGATCATGGAATGCCTCGTGTTTTACCGTTGCGCGGCAACGCGGGATTGGGTTGCCTGGGCTCGTTAATGCGTGGGGTTCGTAATCAGAATGCCCGTGTTGTTGTTCGTGTTTCCGTCGATGTCGTTGTCGCCGTAGCTGCAGCACAAGCCGCCGACGGGCGTACTCACTCCAATATTATTCCCCGTGACCACCGAATGCGCGACCCGGAGAGTGGCATTCGACGCAAAAAGACCGGTACCGTTGTTGCTTGCAACGGAAGTGCGCACCAAGACGGCGGTGACCGCATGGCCGCCCGTGATCGAGTTCGACAAGACGCCAAAATCGGGGTTGTTGGAAACCACGCTATCGACGATGGTGACATTGAGCGATGCCCCGGTCGTGCCCGCGCCACTCACGAAGATTCCGTCGCCATTATTGGTCGCCGTGACTTCGCTGAGGACGCCAGCGACGACCGCCGAACCTCTGGGTCCGACAAAGATTCCATCAGCGCCATTGTTGGAAGCAATCGTATTCGAGACCGAGAAGCTGCTCGACGTCGTGGGCGAGATATCAATACCGTTCTGGAAATCCCGGATGACGCAGTTTTCGATGGCGAGGTTCCCACCGGTTTTGAATTTAATGCCATTGGATACTGGGGCATGAAGTCCTTCGATGGTCAGGCCGCGCAAATGAACGCTGTCGCTCGCGCCGGCATTGATCGTGACGCCATTGCCCGAGGAAGCCGTGATGCCGGCCGTGCCGACTCCGTCGTTGACGATGCTTATCGACTTGGCGATGGTCACCGGGCCCTAGGCGGACGGATCGAGCACGTCGATCTCGCCGCCGGCGTTTGTCTGGGTGAGCGCAAAAGCAAAAGACCTGCACGGCGCGGCGCGCGTGCAGGCGCCGCTGTCGGTTCCTTTTCCGGAAACAAAAGTCCGGTTTGGTCCTGCCTGCGCTGGCGCGGCGGAAAGACCGAAGGCAAAAAGTACAATCAGAATACGGTCCATGATGATTACTCCTCGCTTCGCAGTTAACCCGGATTATGCCGGGCTTACCGGCGGATGTGGCGCAAATAGTGATTCAGCGACATCGCCCGGATTGATTGTCACGAAAACGCTGCCTCCGCGCCCCCTGTTCAGGGGATGACGATTTTGCTAATCGTTCACCGCTCGCGGCGGCGCGGGATTGTCATCAATCACGAGATAGATGCGCGGCAACGCGGAATTGCGTTGCCGGGGGAGCATATATGGCAGGGTAGCGTCGCACGAGGGCGCAAACAAAACACGCCCGAAGTGAACATTCGGGCCAACGACAGCGGCAAAGCCGCGTGCAAAGGTTCAACTCAACAGCAACCATCCTGGCGGACGGAAGTTCGCGGCATTCCTCGCGCCATTGCTTCATACGCCCGAACCAGTTAGTTTCGCCAAAGCTGGAGGTGCCCTCATGAATTTGCTCGTAAATCCTGCCCAAAACGTCTTTGAATCGCCCCGCGCGGCTAGGATATTGCTCCACGTGCGGGCTTTTTTCGTTCTCGCTCTCCTGGGAGTTAGCGTTTCAGGCTGCGGCTACAACACGATCCCGATGCTCGAGGAGCAGGCCAAGGCCAAATGGGGCAACGTGCAGAACCAATATCAACGGCGGGCCGACCTCATTCCCAATCTGGTCGCCACCGTGCAAGGCTATGCCAAGCAGGAAAAGGACGTGCTGACCTCGGTTGTCGAGGCGCGGGCCAAGGCGACTTCGGTCAAGATCGACGCATCGCAATTGACCGATCCCGACAAGGTCAAGCAATTCCAGGAGGCCCAGACGCAATTGTCCGGGGCGCTCGGCCGTCTCCTCGCGGTCAGCGAAAATTATCCCGATTTGAAATCGAATCAGAACTTTCTCGCATTGCAGTCGCAACTCGAAGGCACCGAGAACCGCATCTCCGTCGCGCGGCGCGATTATATCGAGGCCGTCCGGGCCTATAACACCAGCTTGAAGACGCTCCCGAGCCTCGTTTGGGCGGCAACGGCTTTTCGCGGCAACAAGCCGATGGCCGAGTTCGCCGCCAATGAGGCGGCGCAGGCGCCGCCGCAAGTGAAATTTTAACGGCGGAATTTGGGTCCACGCATCCGGCAGGGATGATTGCCGTTGGCTAGAGTTTGGCGCCGCGATAGCCTCTTCTTAGGCCGCGCGGAAAAATCCGCCGTCGCCGGGCTTTGCCTAGCGGCGGCTCTGCTCGCGGCCTTCGCCTTTGTCAACCTGGCGTTGGCTTATGCGTTTCCGCCGCTGACCGGGCGCGTCGTCGATTCCGCCGGTATCATTCCGCAGGCCGTGTCCGGCAGGATCGCGGCAAAGCTTGCCTCGCTCGAAGCCAAGTCCGGCATTCAGCTTGTCGTGGCGACCGTCAAATCGCTCGAAGGCGACGACATCGAGCCTTACGCCAACTCGCTGTTTCGCGCCTGGAAGCTCGGCGAGGAACAAAAGAACAATGGCGTGCTGCTTCTCGTCGCGCCGAACGAGCACAAGGCGCGGATCGAGGTTGGCTATGGCCTCGAGGGCACCCTGACCGACGCCTTGTCGAAAATCATCATCACCAATGCGATGGCGCCGCGCTTCAAGGCGGGCGATTTCGGCGGCGGCATCGAGCGCGGCGTCGACGACATCATCACTGTTTTGACGACGGATTCCTCGGAGTGGGAAAAGCGCCCGCAGCTGCGCATCGTCCGCCAGGATACGGCGCTCGACGCCCTCGGTCCTTGGATTGCTCTTGGACTTTTCGTGTTCGTCTTCTTCATCCTGACGCCGCGCAACCAACGCGGCAATCTCCTTTCCTTCCTGCTCGGCATGCTGATGAGCTCCGGCCGCGGCGGAGGATATCGCGGCGGCTCGGACGGTTGGGGGAGTGGCCCGGGCGGTTGGGGGAGCGGCCCGGGCGGCGGCTTTTCCGGCGGCGGCGGGTCGTCGGGCGGCGGCGGCGCCTCGGGGAGCTGGTGATGGCGCATCTATCAGTGGAAGACCAGCACCGCGTCGGCGACGCGATCAAGGCGGCGGAAGCAACAACGGCCGGTGAAATCGTCTGCGTGCTGGCACGTGCTTCCTCCGATTATACGCGTGATGCGATCGCCTGGTCGGCGCTTCTTGCCCTGATCGCGCCCTGGTTTCTGATCGCTTTAACCCGCCTTTCCGTGGACGAGATCTTTTTGGCGCAGATCGTTATTTTCGTGGTGCTGTTTTTAATTCTCTCCGAGTCCGCGCTGAGCCGCGTCCTTGTCCCGCGCCGCGCGCGCCGGGCGGAGGCACATCGCGCCGCGATGGAGCAATTCATGATTCGCGGCATGGCGCGCAAACAAAACCGCGCCGGTGTTTTGATCTTCGTCTCGCTGACAGAGCAGTACGCGCGCATCGTCGCCGATGACGGGATCGCTTCCAAGGTCCATCAATCCGTATGGCAGGACGCGATCGAGGCTTTGCTCGACCACATGCGGGGCGGCAGGATCGCCGAGGGTTTCGTGATCGCGGTCGAGAAATGCGGAAAGGTTTTGGCCGAGCATTTTCCGCCCGGAAGCGATGACAAGGACGAGCTGCCGGACCGGATTTATTTGATTTGAAGACCGGCGTGATCGTGCCGGATTGACTTCGGTCCGGGCGGCCCTAAATGCCAGCTTTTAGCGCAAAGCGAGGGAGGGCCGGCCGTGTTTCGGATCGAATTTGTTGGGGCGCCTCGCGAAGGAGCCCCGCCCGAAGTCCTCGATCGGATGATGACCGATCTAACCGGTCTTCCGCATGTGGTTGCGCACGCCAAGTCACTTTTCTCCAACGCTGTTGCCCAGCGGGTCCGTAAGCCGCTCCCCCATGGGTTTCGGATATTGGACGCTCAAGGGACAGAGGTTGCGCGGTGGAGCGTTGACGATTCCTAACTCATCCGCGAATCCCTTGAAAGGTGGGCTTGCTCCATGAAAATGCTACTCACTGTCGAGATCCCCCATGAACCCTTCAATACGCTTGTGCGGAACGGAACGGCAGGACAGATTCTTCAGCGAATCCTCGAGGCCATCAAACCCGAAGCGGTCTACTTCACGGAACAAGACGGAGCAAGATGCGGCATCTTCCTCATCAACGTTCAAAGCGCGTCCGATATCCCCAAATTCGCGGAGCCCTTCTTCTTGAGTTTCGAGGCGGACTGCAAGTTCCGCATCGTGATGAGCCCCGAAGACCTCCAGAAGGCCGGACTAGATGAGCTAGGTAAGAAGTGGGCTTGACAGCCGCCTAACATATCGTTCAACCGGGACGCGCCGCGCGATTGACCGCCGCTGTTTTGGATCGGATTTGTTGGGGCGCACCGCGAAGGAGACCCGCCCGAAGTCCTCGACCGGATGAGGGCCGGTCTAACCGGTCTTTCGCATGTGCGACGCACGCAAGCCGCTTCATTCGAACGTTGTAGTTCAGCGGGTCCATAAGCCGCCGCCCAGCGGGTTTCGGCTTGGACACCCAAGGGCAAATGTTGCGCGCTGAAGTGTTGATGATTCCTAAAGGATGATCAGGATTTGAGATTTCCATCGCTCTCGTGGGAACTCGCAACCCGTCATTCATTTCATGGGGCCAAGTTCGGCGAGCGGGTCGAGCCTGTCAAGGATGCCATAGGGCGTTCGGAAGAACGCCCGTCGCGAGCAACGGGCTATGGCACCGGCTTTGTGGCGCGGGTAAAATTCCCATCTTCGCCAGGTTCGAACCCGTCTCGCCGGTAATGCTCGCCGTGCGATGAATGGCGAAATCTGGCCTTGGCCGGTAAATCAAATCCAGAATTTTACAGACCATGCGTATTCAACAGCGTAATTCGATTGCGCCGGAACTTCCCGTCACGGCTTTGGCGCGGGCGGCGGGGCGCGGGCGCTGATCGCTTTGAGTTTTGCGATTTCGGCCTCCGAGAGCCCGCGCGCCCCGGCACAATCCTTGTCAAGGAAGGCAACGGCGAGCTTCGCCTTCTCCGGACTATCCGCGCCAAGACCCGACTCTTCGGGGTCGTCCAACCGGCTAAGCAGTGCTCGAAGCACGTAAGGCGCTCCATCGGCGGCGCAGCCCGAATTGCGCCATTGCCGGGCGAAGCTCTTTTCGTAGACTTCTTGCGTGGGGGAAGAGCTTGCCCGAGCGGCCCAAACCTTCGCCATCGCGTCTTCCCCTTCCAAGGCCTTGGTTGGATCGAGGCGCCGCTTGATCCTTTCCGTTGCCACGCGCCGGAGATCGCCTTCGGGAACTTGCGCGGCGATTAGCGCTTTTAGTTCCTCGAACGAGGCAGCCGGCCAGTTGCAGTGGCGCCCCTCATACGAAGAAGATTGTTCCTTCGCGCCGGTCTCTGGAGCGGCGACGCGCGTGTCCTCAAAAATCGCCTCCTGAGCGTCGGCTCTCCAAGCACATACGTTTCTGAGCGTCGCACCTTGGAGCCGCGCCTCGGAGAACAACGCGCCCTGGAACTCCGCCCAGTCGAGCGACGCGCCCTGCAGCTGCGCGTCCAGGAGCAACGCGCCCTGCAGCTGTGCGTGGAAGAGCACCGCGCCCTGAAGCTCCGCCTTTTCGAGCGACGCGCCCTGGAGCTGCGCATCGAAGAGCGACGCGCCCAGGAGCCGCGCATCGAAGAGCGACGCGCCCTGGAGCTGCGCGCCGTTGAGCGACACGCCCTGGAGCCGCGCGTGGTCGAGCGACGCGCCCTGGAGCTGCGCGCCATCGAGCAACGCGCTTTGGAGCTGCGCGCTGGCGAGCGACGTGCCCTGGAGCTATGCCTTATCGAGCGATACGCCCTGGAGCTGCGCGTGGTCGAAGTGCGCTTTCGTGGCCCATGCGCGGGCAAGGTAAGCACGATTGAGGATCGCGCTGGAAAAATCAACATGCCGAAGATCGGCGTCACTCAAGTCCGCACCCGTCAGGTCGCGATCCCGGAGCACCAACGTGGCCTCCCACCTATTCTCACCGGTCGCGCTTTCGTTTTTTGCGATGATATGCGCGAGTTTTGCATCGTCGATCAAATCGTCCCCGCGCAGGAACAAAGTGTTGACCGGTGAGATCACGGCGACTGGTGATCCCTGATAAGGCGATCCATGCCACCGTTTGGTCGCCAAATACATGCGCTCGTCGGGAAATGTCACCACCAGCACCGCGTAGACCAGCACCGCAGCGCTCAAAACGCCCGGCCAAATCAGCTTCCAAGTAGCCTCGGGCCACAAGAGGACGCCCCAGCCGCTTCGATAGCCCGGCCATAGGGTCCAAACGAGCATGAGGTCGAGCGCAAGCAAGCCGCGATGCAGCCAAGTGATCCATTCGCTATGATAGGGTAGGAACTGATCTCGAACATCAGCAGCAAAGCGGCGGGCGCGAGCGCGAGAGTGATGAGCGCCATCAGGCTCAAGAGCTTGGCGTTGATCCCCTCGCGCTCCGGCCTGCCGCCGACCAAGAGTTGCACGAACAAGGTGTTCTCGATGCGCATGCGAAAGGTTTCGCGTGCCTCATCGTCCTCAGTAAACGCACGCGTAACTGCGTCCTCGAAACTTTTTGCCGTGCGGCTGAGAAGCACGAGATTCAACAGCATATAGAAATGGAGGACGACGAAAATGACCGGCGCGAGGACATAGAAGGCCAAAAGCGGTAGAGCGATGTTGAGCACCGGCAGATTGAGCGGCTCTTCCAGAAACAACATGCGAT
>JBOHJT010000077.1:0-12866 GCA_050728715.1 Methylocella sp. | reverse complement strand
GGCGCGGTCACCCCGCTGTTCCTGCATTTGGCACCCTGGTACAATTTGTTGCTACTGAACGGCAGCGGACCGCCGAAGACCTATCCGGGTGGCTCCACCGCGCTGAATACCGCGTTCCTCGACCAGGGCCAGGCCGGCACTGACGATCATCTCGTCGACGTCGCTGGCAACACCGTGCGCTACGACATCCGTTTCGACTTAGTGATGTTCAACGCCATCGCGACCGGACCACCCCCACTCTATAACGAAGCGTTGTTCGCTAAGAATTGCAACCCAGGATCGGACTCTACTTGCGCCAATCCGCTCTGGCTGCCGCCGATCAAAGTCGCCATGCCCACGCAACCCCCCGTACCCGGCTCGCTCGAAGTGAAGTCGTCATGGCGCGATTTTGGCACGTCCGCCAACTGCAACCCGAAGATTTTCTACTGCAATGGCCGGTTCGGTCTCGCCGGTTTGCACATCGTCCAGAAGACGCAGACCCATGGCGAATGGATCTGGGCGACGTTCGAGCATGTCGCGAACGACCCTGATTGCTATCCCTATGGCGACACCCCGATTGCTTCGAGCTCGCCGGTCTCGGGCGTGCCGTGGTCGTTCTTCAATCCGGCCACTGCCGGGCAAAGTGTCATGACCTCGCAGATCTGCGAAGTGACCGGCATGAACCCGCAATGCAACGCCAATCCCAAGGTCCAGGTATCCGCGGGATTGCCCAACTATGTCTCAGTGAATATCTGCCGCACCCTCTACCTGCCGCCCGGCGGGGCCAGCGCCGCCAATTGCACGGTCGTGCCGGACGGTCCGCCTCAGCAGAGCTCGAACAGCCTCGGCAACGTTGCTTGCCTAAATGCCACGTTCCAGCCGCAGATGCAGGGTCCGTGGCGGAACTACAAGTTGATCGGCTCGCTGTGGCTCAAAGGCGGGGTGGCACCGGCCCAGCCTTTCGCGGTCCAAATCTTTCAGCAGCAGCCGCCGAACAACATTCCCTATCTCGAGGCGGTCGGCTTCCCCAATCTGGCGAACACGACGATGGAGACTTGGCTCCAGCCAGGATCGACGGGTTACGACCCCTTTGGCTCGAATGCCACCCAGGCCGGCTGCTTCCTCTGCCATAACCTCCCGTCGTCCTTCAGCGCCGCGCAAAATTTCGGCACGGACGATTTGAGCCACTATCCAGGCAAGCTGCCGCAGGCGAAGCAGGAAATGCTTCGCAAGGCGCTGGTTCCAGCCGTGCCGGCGGCCGCGCCGACGTATCAATAGGGACGGCGATATCAATAGGGACGGTGATCTGGTCGCGGGGGCTTTTGCTCGCCGCCCCTTTCCCGGGCGTGCCGGGCGGGCGCGCCCGAAGCTGCTCGATCGCCTCGTGTGGGCGAGCGTGGGCAGACGTTAACGCCGAAAATCAGCGCTCGGGAAAGCGAAGGGTGAGAGCTACGAGGCGCTGCAGCGGCCAGCTCAAAGGTTTCCGATGCGTTGCCACGCGCGACGACAACCGCGGAAACTTCTTCTCCGTGCTTTGCCTTGTTGCCGTCGTCACCTACTGGCTCTGCCCTATCTTCGGTAGCCAGCGCTGGAGTTCATCGTTGAATAGGTCGCCTTGGTGCTTGGCCTCTTGCCAAGCAGCGCGACGATAGCGGGCGTCGAAAGCAAACGTATCAATCCCGATGGCCGCTATAAGGAGACTTATGACGAGCAAAATGCGCATGACGCCGAAGTGTATCTCGAGAGGAGTTTATGCACTCTTAACGGTTAAACCGGCATTTCGCGGATAGACGTCGCGCCGGGCCCGTTTTGCGTCCATTCGAGTTTCCGCAAGTCCCCGAGCAAGCGCGGCAAAGCGATATCTTATTCCCGCCTCACGCCGCCTTTTGCTTTGGCCGCACCTCGGCGGAATAATCGTCGATCATCGCGCGGGAAATCGCGCCGGGCGTGAAAGCATAGGGACCGGCCTCGCAAACCGGGGTGACCTCGGCGCCGGTGCCGGTGACAAAACATTCCTCGAAGCCGGAGAGCTCTTCCGGCATGATGCGCCGCTCGATCACCTCCATGCCGCGCCGCTTGGCAAGCTCAATCACGGTGCGCCGCGTGATCCCATCGAGAAAGCAATCGGCGACCGGCGTGTGGATCGCGCCCTTCGCGGCAAAGAATATATTGGCGCCGGTGCATTCGGCGACGCGGCCCTGCCAATCGAGCATCATCGCGTCGGCATAGCCGCGCCGCTCGGCGCGATGTTTTGAGATGGTGCAGATCATATAGAGCCCGGCGGCCTTCGCGCCGGCTGGCGCGGTCATCGGATCGGGCCTCCGGTAATCGGCGATGTCAAGCCTGATGCCTTGCATTTTTTGCGCGATGTCGAACATGCTCGGCCAGTCCCAAACGGCGATGGCGACGTTGATGGTCGAGTTCTGCGCCGCGACCGCCATCATTTCGCTGCCGCGCCAGGCAATTGGGCGGACGTAGCAGTTTGCCAGATTGTTTTTGTCGACGACGAGCTGCTTCGCCCTGTCCAGTTCCGCCACGGAATAAGGAATTTCGAAATCAAGCAGCTCCGCCGAGGTTCTGAACCGCTCCGAATGCTCGCTCGATTTGAAAATGCGGCCGCCGTAGGCGCGCTCGCCCTCGAAGACGCAAGAGGCATAATGCAGCCCGTGGGAAAGCACATGAAGCTTGGCTTCCTTCCAGGCGGCCAGATTGCCGTTCATCCAGATGAAGCCGTCGCGCTGGTCGAAGGGCAAAACGGGCATAGCTCGCTCCTGGGCTTATGGCCGGGGCCGCGGTGAGGTTGCGCGGAAATGCGCGGCCCTTGATGGTCAGCCTAATATGGCGGGGCGGGACGGGGAGCGGTAGCCCGTCTCAAAAAAGTTTACCGGACAGCGCGGGGTTGGGTATTGCGCCAGTTCGCCCCGTATCGTGCTTGGGGACGCAATGATTTATGGCTTCTATCGTGAATCCAAACGTCTTTCTTCTGCTTAATCTCGCGCTCGGCTTCTATAACGCCGGCACGATCTGGGCACACGAGATAGACATATTCCGATCCTGGAAGCTTGTCGATCCGAGGCGCTTCCATGAAGTGCAACGTGTGCATTGGCGCAAGCTCCCGTACTGGATCTTCACGCCAGTCGGCCTCTCGCTCCTCGGCGGCATCTTCCTCGTCTGGTATCATCCCGCCGATACACCGCTCTGGGCGCCTTGGGGCGCAGTGCTGTGCCAAGTGCTCTCGCTCGTTCTCACGGCCATGTACTGGGGACGCTGGCAGGCGCGGCTTGCACAGGATCCGCGTGGTCCAGAGAGCCCCTACCTTGCAAGAATACTCAAAACGCATTGGGTTCGGACGCTTCTTGTCAATGCGTATGCGGTGATCTTGCTTGCGTGGGCAATCATCGTTCTCTCCTAGTGCCATTCCGCTGCCGATGCGGGCGATCACCTCGGCGTGGCGGACTTTGGGGGAGCGCCGGCGAACGCGATGCTTGTCACTGCCAACGGCTCTCAAGCTGAGGCGATACCGGGGCTTGACGTGCACGGATCTGCCTGAAATATGTCAACAGTGCTGACATAAAAGGCCGCGCATATGAATCTGATAGCTCCCAGGCGGGACGTTTCGCAAAACCTCGCGGAGAGGCGCCCTTTCGCGGGTGCCGCCGAACCGGACGCGCCGATGTTCGAATTGATCGAGCTCATGTTCTTCGCCTATCGCGATTTTGCCGGCGATGCCGATCATCTCCTCGCGGCACTTGGGTTTGGCCGGGCGCATCACCGGGCGTTGCATTTTGTCTCCCGGCGTCCGGGCCTCACAATCGCCGAATTGCTGGACATTTTCCAAATCACCAAGCAGAGTCTCAATCGCGCCCTCAAGGAATTGATCGGCCGGGACTATGTCGAGGCACGCCCAGGCATGAGGGACCGCCGCCAGCGCCAATTGTTTCCAACCGCGCGCGGACAGGCTCTCGCGCGGGATGCCGCTATCTTGCAGTCGAGACGGTTCGCGCGGGTGTTCCGGGAACTTCCCGAGGGCGCGCGCGCGGGGGCGATCGCCTTTCTCCACGACATGGTCGACGCCGGCGGGCGGGACAAGATTGCCGCGACGGCCGGCGCCGGCCCGGCCTCAAGCACCGCGGGACCGGAACGGTGAGCCAACAAGGTTCACCGGATGGCTTCCGGGCGGCGGCCGCGCCGGCAGACGACGCCGCGCATCTTCTGATTGTCGATGACGACCGGCGCATCCGGGCGCTTTTGTCGCGCGTGCTGAGTGAAGAAGGGTATCGCGTCACGACCGCCGCCGATGCCGCGGAAGCGATGGCCCGCCTCAAGAGTCTCTCCTTCGATCTGATCGTCCTCGATGTCATGATGCCGGGCGAGGATGGTTTTTCTTTTGCGACGCGGCTGCGGGCCGGCGCCACGGAACTCGCGCGTGTTCCCATTTTGATGCTGACCGCGCGGAGTGAAGCGGAAGACCGGGTGCGCGGTCTCGAATCCGGGGCCGACGATTATCTCGGCAAGCCCTGCGAGCCGCGCGAGCTCGCTTTGCGGATCGCATCGATCCTGCGCCGCGCGGCGCCGCGCGGCGCGGGATTTCCGGCTTCGGTGCGCTTTGGCGAATTCAGCTTCGATTTTGGCCGGGGCGAGCTGCGCCTGCGCGACGAGGTAGTGCGGCTGACCGAACGGGAGCGCGAGATGCTGCGGCTTCTGGCCGAAAACGCAGGTGAAACGGTCGCGCGGGAAACCCTCGCGGGTTCTGGCGTTGCCGCCAACGAACGGACAGTGGATGTTCAGATCAACCGGCTGCGCCGCAAGATCGAACGCGACCCAGCCAATCCCTTGCATTTGCAAACCGCCAGGGGTGCGGGATACCGCTTGCTGGTCGATCGCTGAAATTATGTATCGGATCAATGGCGAGGCGCCCGCTGTTGACCGGAACGGCCGTTGGGCGCGCGGCGGAAACCCTAGCGAGGCTGCCGGCGAAAACACCAATGGATTGCGGTGGGCGGCGGGCGTCTGCCGGCGGGTTTCCAGCAATGGCTGGCAACGTTCCTTTCCTTATGAAGGATGTGGTTCTTTTTGCTGCATCAGTTTATTTGCTGACGCAGGATGTACAGAGGGCCTCACTTTCCATCATACATAGAGATACGACACCCGAGAGGAGATAGCCATGCCTCAGCCGGAACGGATTGAAACCCTTGTCCTTGGCAGTGGAAATGGCGGCATGTATCTGGCCTGGCACATGGCGCGTTCCGGGCGACGCACAGCCGTGGTGGAGCGCCGTTGGATTGGCGGCTCTTGTCCCAACATCAACTGCCTCCCCAGCAAGAACGAGATCTGGAGCGCGAAAGTCGCCGAGTTGGTGCATCACGCGGCAAGCTTCGGCGCGACGACGGGTTCTGTCGCGATCGACATGGCCAAGGTCCGTCAGCGCAAGCGCGGCATGGTCGAAGACATGATCGCCATGACCTTGCAGCAATACAAGGAGAGCGGCGCGGAATTGATCATGGGAGCCGGGAGTTTCGTGGCGCCGAAAACGCTCGAGGTGCGTTTGAATGACGGCGGGACGCGCGTGCTGGCGGGCGATCAGGTTTTCGTCAACATCGGAACACACGCGGCAATTCCGAGCGTGCCTGGTCTCGATGCGGCCGGACCGCTTTCGAACATCGAGGCGCTGGAACTCGACTATGTGCCGCAACATCTGATCGTGCTCGGCGGGGGGTACGTCGGCCTCGAAATGGCACAGGCATATCGCCGCTTTGGGAGCCGCGTTACGATCATCGAGCATGGACCTCGGCTCGCGGGCCGGGAGGATCCCGACGTCGCGGACGAGATGCGGCGGATCCTCGGTGACGAAGGAATTGACATTCTCGTGGCGGCAGAGACACGCCGCGTGCGGGGCCGCTCGGGCGGGGATGTCAGCCTTCTCGTGCGCACGCCCTCAGGTGAGCAGACAATCGAGGGTAGCGACATCCTGGTCGCGGCAGGGCGCACTCCCAACACCGCCGGGATCGGGCTCGAGGTGGCCGATGTCGAATTGGATGGTCATAGCTACATCAAAGTCAACGAGCGCCTGGAGACCAGCGCGCCGGATGTTTGGGCGATCGGAGAATGTGCTGGCAGCCCACAGTTCACTCACGTATCCTTTGACGACTTCCGGATCATTCGGGACAATTTGGCCGGGGCTAACCGCACGACTCGCGACCGGTTGATTCCCTACTGTATGTTTACGGATCCCCCGCTTGCACGGGTGGGATTGAGCGAAGGCGAGGCGCAACGTCAAGGTATCGAAGCGCGTGTTGCAAAACTGCCTATGAGTGCCGTGCTTCGGACGCACACGATCGACGAAAGACAAGGCTTTATGAAGGCGCTTGTCGCCGCGCGTGACGACCGCATTCTTGGCTTTACAATGATCGGCGCCGAAGCCGGCGAAGTCATGGCCGTGGTACAAATGGCTATGCTGGCGGGCCTGCCATATGCGGCACTGCGCGACGCCGTTCTCACACATCCGACGATGGCGGAAGGACTGGGTCCTCTCTTCTCGAATGTGCCGCCACGGCTCTCGTAGACAGCGGTGCACCGCGGAGAGGCATTCCGTCCAGGCCCTCACGGATTGGGGTATGGCCACAACCAGTTGCTGAACGTCGTCCCGGTGTAAGGTTCACCGGCGGAATCGAAAAAGTCAGATCACAAGCTCAAGCCGCCGCCGCCTGATCCCTTGCATCACGAAGATTCGAGGATAGCTCTTGGCGGCCTGACATGATCCTTTCCTTGTCAATGATACTAGCAGGTGTGATTGGCTTCGCGATACAGCGAGCAAGCGTTTGCATGGTGAAAGCCGTGGCAGAAATATTGACGACCCACGGAGCATTCATGTTGATTAGCTTCGCTAAAACCATACTTTGGATCGAGCTTGTTACGATACCGCTTACCTGGCTCTTTCCCGATGTGCGCGCGAACCATCCCATGCTGGGTTATTCCTGGGCGGCGGTTGCCGGAGGGTTTGTATTCGGTATTGGCGCGGCAGTGAATCGCGCATGCGCGATCTCGATCCTGAGTCGCATCGGAAAGGGCGATTTGTCGATGCTGCTGACGATTGCCGCGATGTTTTTTGGCGCGGCGATAGCAGCTGATATGGCCGGCCTCTCGAATTCAGCCATTCAACAGTCACTTGCAAATCTTGATGAACCCAGCATTGGCGCCGTTTGTTTCCTAGTTCTCGCGTCAGCGCGGGCGGCGCGCGATGCTTGGCGGCTCTGGCGAGCGTGGCCGCGGGGCGCGAGTCTGGTCCAGGTTCTCTTGGCTTCTCCAAACCGTCTCTCGGCCGCCGCAGCCTCGATCGCCGCTCATCACACCATAGGCGGATATTTTTCGAAGTGCGCTAATGAGCCTGCTTGGAGGCGGCCCCTGTGCCATCTTTTTGCGCAACCTGTGGCAAATGTGCATCGGGGGGCGAAAGAAGCGAGTGCGGAACCACGAGAGATATTGCAAAAAAAAAATTGCGGCGCACGCTGCGCGGCGAACAATTGCTCTTCTGGGAGATACGTAAATGCCCCGCCCGCCAAAATCGATCCTCGTGCCAGCCCTTTGCGCCGGCACGTTCCTCGGCCTCTCCGCCGGGTTGGCCCGCGCCGCGGAGCCCGCCCCCACGCCGCCGCCAGCCAATTGGTGGGACACCTTCACTGTTGGGGGCACTGTGGAGGCCGGCGTTACGTTAAACGGGGCCAATCCCGGCGACGGATTGAATTTCGGGCATTTGTTCACCGACAAGGCCAATACGCCGCTGCTCAATCAGATACTGTTGACCGCGCAGCGGCCGCTCGATCCGAAGGCGACCGGCTATGATTTCGGCTTCAAGCTGCAAGTGATGTACGGGTCGGACGCCCGCTACACCCATTATCTCGGCGAGGGAGATTATTGGATCAATGAGCTGAACCAAATCACTCCCGTCGAGGCCTGGGGAATCGTGCATCTTCCCTGGCTGTTTTCGGGAGGCATAGACGTCAAGGCCGGGCAATTTGTCACCTTGGAAGGCGCCGAGACGATCGACCCGACCACCAATTACCTCTATTCGCATTCCTATATCTTCAATTTCGGCATCCCGTTCGTGCATACCGGCATCATGACGATCTCGCATGTCGATCCTCTGGTCGATATCTATGCCGGCGTCACCACCGGCGTGAACACGACCTTCGGAGGCGTCAACAATGCGCATCCGTCGTTTCACGGCGGCATTGGCCTCAATCTGCTCGACGGCAATCTCACGATCCTCGCCACCACCCATATCGGGCAGGAAATTCCCGGTACCAACGGGACCAACAACACTATAGATAACATCACGTTGTGCGGGTGCAATCCGAGCAATACCCTGCGCTTTCTCAACGACATCACCTCCACCTGGAAGATCAACGACTCTTGGAGTCTCATCACGGATGCCAACTATATCAATGACAATGGGTTCAAGGTGGAGGGCTATGGCATCGCGCAATATGCGATCTACACAGTCAACGATTGGCTGAAGGTCGTTGGGCGCGTCGAGGTTTGGCGTGACAACAACAACTTTTTCGTGGCCGCTTTCCCCGGCAATTTCGACTTCGTCAACGCCGAGCACGGCTTCCTCAACACGGCGATCTTCGCCCCCGCGCCAACCACCTATTTCGAGATCACCGGCGGCCTCAACCTCTCGCCAACGCTTCCGAAGGATACGCCCTTCCTCAAGTCGATCATTTTCCGGCCGGAGGTTCGCTACGACGCGTCCCTGAACGGCACGACGCCCTTCGACGGCGTGAACGTCCCTGGCGGCCGGGGCTTTCCTGGTTTCGGGGCCGGCGCCAAGGGCGAGCAATTCACCTTCGGCGGAGACATCATCGCGAAATTCTAAAGCTTGTCCCGAATAAGTTGCTCGACTTTTTCGATTTCGATATGCCCCAGCTCTTTAAGATTGAGCGGCGTCCCGATCAGATGGTTCCATTTGATCGGGACCCGCTCTAAAGGGTTCCCGGTCACGCTACGGCGCATCGGGCTGAGCTTCGGGCGCCGCCGCCGCGAACGCAGGCTGCTCGCGGGCCGCCGCGTCGGCCGCGGCGATGCGCGGATAGGGTGCCAAATCGATGCCGGCGCGCCGCGCGTTATAGACCTGGGGCACAAGGCAAATGTCGGCCAGGGTAATCTGGTCTCCAACGGCGTGGCGCCCGGCGATGGCTTTGAGGCGCGCTTCGATCGCGCCAAACCCGGTCCCGATCCAGTGCCGGTTCCAGGCCGCGCGGGCGCCTTCGCCGGCGCCATAATCCGCGGTGAGTTTTTCAAGCACCCGCAAATTGCCGAGCGGATGGATGTCGCAAGCGATCGTATAGGCGATCTCGCGGCAAACCGCCTTCTGCCTGGGGTCGTTCGGCAAAAAGGGCGGGTAAGGATAAATTTCATCGAGATAGTCGATGATGGCAAGCGACTGAGCGAGCGTGAACGCGTCCGCTTCGCGCCATACCGGAACGAGACCCGCGGGGTTTCGCGCGCGATGTTCGTCGCGGGTCTGCTCGCCCAATTGCAGTTGCACGGAGACTTGTCTCGCGGTAATCCGCTTGAAATTCAGGGCGATCCGCACCCGGTAGGCGGCGCTCGATCGCCAATAGCCGAAGAGGCAAGGCTCAGGCAGGGGGTCTTGCATAAGGTTCGACCGTCTGTTCGATGGCGCCGAAAATGGACTGCCCGCTCGGATTCCTCATCTCGATGCGCACCGTATCGCCGAAGCGCATGAATGGCGTCTTCGCGGCGCCGTCGCGAATGGTCTCGACCATCCGCGCCTCGGCAAGGCATGAGTAGCCAACTCCGCCTTCGGCGATGGGGCGGCCGGGACCGCCGTCCGCGCCTTCGTTGGAAACGGTGCCAGAGCCGACGATGGTGCCCGCGCTCAGCGGCCTTGTCCTGGCCGCGTGCGCGATCAGCGCCGGGAAATCAAAATGCATGCCGGTGCCGGCATCCGCACGCCCGAACGGCTTGCCATTGAGGCTAATGAGCAAGGGCAGTTGCAGGTGGCCGCCATCCCAAGAAGCTCCGAGTTCGCTTGGGGTGACCGCTACCGGCGAGAAGGCCGAGGACGGCTTCGACTGGAAGAAGCCAAAACCCTTGGCGAGTTCCGCCGGGATCAGGTTCCGCAAAGAGATATCGTTCGCAAGGACGACGAGGGCAATCGCCGCGGCGGCCGCGGCGCGATCCGCGCCCATCGCGACATCGTTGACGACGACCGCGACTTCCCCCTCGAAATCGATACCGAAACCTTCATCCGCCATTCTTATCGGCTCCCGGGGAGCAAGAAAAGCGTCCGATCCGCCCTGATAAAGCAAGGGATCGGTCCAAAGGCCGGGCGGCATCAGGGCTCCGCGCGCCTTGCGCACGAGCTCCACGTGATTCAAATAGGCGGAGCCGTCGATCCACTGGAACGCGCGCGGCAGCGGCGAGAGCGCGTCGTGCTCACGGAACCGCTCGCGGGGCACCGAGCCGGTTTCAAGCGCCGTCGCGAGCGCCTCGAGTTTTGGCGAGAGCCGCGTCCAATCGTCGAGCGCGTCTTGCAGGGTACCGGCAACGCCGCGCGCGTCCGTGGCATAGGCGAGATCGCGCGAAACCACGACGAGCCGTCCATCGCGGCTGCCGTTGGCGAGTGTCGCAAGGTTCACGCGGCTCCCTCATGGCGTTGGTCATTCGCGGCGGTTTGGATCGAAGTGCTTTTCCAAACCCCGCCAGCAATCGGCATAGTCGCTTTGCAAGGCCGGCAGCTTCGCTGCATATTCCGTCACCTGTTGCGGATAGCGCGTCTCAAACATAAAGGCGAGGGTATTTTCGAGTTTTTGCGGTTTCAGCTCGCCGGAACTCGCTCTGTCGAAAGCTTCCGTGTCGGGCCCATGCGGCAGCATGCTATTGTGAAGCGATATCCCGCCCGGCGCAAAGCCTTTGGCCTTGGCGTCATATTGGCCAAGGATCAGCCCCATGAACTCGCTCATGATGTTCATGTGATACCACGGCGGCCGGAACGAGTGTTCGGCGACCTGCCAGCGCTCCGGAAAGATCACGAAATCGACGTTGGCGGTGCCGGCCTCGCCGGATGGCGCGGTGAGCACCGTGAAGATGGAAGGATCCGGGTGATCGAACAGAATGGCGCCGACCGGCGCGAAGGTCCGCAGGTCGTATTTGTAAGGTGCGTAATTGCCGTGCCAGGCGACGACATCGAGCGGCGAGTGGCCGATTTCGGCCACATGGAACCCGCCGCACCATTTTAGCGTGAGACGGCAGGGCGCCTCCTTATCCTCATAGCTTGCGACCGGCGTCTTGAAGTCGCGCGGGTTGGCGAGGCAATTGGCGCCGATCGGCCCCCGCGCGGGCAGGGCGAACCTCGCGCCATAATTCTCGCACGCGTATCCACGCGATGGCCCGTCTGTTAGCCCCACCTTAAACTTCATCCCGCGCGGAATGACGGCGATATCGCCTGGTGCGGCGTCGAGGCGGCCGAGCTCGGTCGCGATGTCCAAGCCGCCGGTTTGCGGAACGATCAGCAATTCGCCGTCGGCATTGATAAAATAATCGTCTTGCATGTCTTGGGTCGCATGGAAGACATGCGCCGCCATGCCGGTCTGGGTGTGGACATCGCCCGCGGTCGTCATGGTGCGCATGCCGGCCACGAAGGTCAGCGGCTCATTGGGAATTGGCGATGGGTCCCAGCGCAATTGACCGAGAGGCAAGCCGTGCGCGACGATATGCGGCGCGGATTTCCAGAAGGGAACATCGATGCGCATCAAGCGGCCCACATGCTTGACGGAGGGACGCATGCGGTAGAGCCAGGAGCGGGCATTGGCGCCGCGCGGCGCGGTAAACGGCGTGCCCGACAATTGTTCGGCGTAAAGCCCATAGGGGCAGCGCTGCGGCGAGTTCTGCCCTTGCGGCAAGGCGCCCGGCAGTGCCTCTGTCTCGAAATCGTTGCCGAAGCCGGACATGTAACGGTGTGTCATCATGGGAGGAGACTCTTCGACGCCGGTTGACCGCGCGCGAGGAAACCTGGAAAAAAAGGTTGCGCGGCAATTCCCGTGGATGGTGCGACAAGGCGGCGCTGCCGGAGCGTCGCTCTGCCGAGGCCGACGGCGTCACTGGGAATGGAACCTCTTTTGCGCGGCCGCGATCTGGTCCTTCACCGCCTCCATGTTGAAGCTTGCGCCTTTCTGCATTGGCGGGAATTCGATGAATGTTTTGGCATATTCGCCGACCTCTTTATGTACATAGACGAAACACCAGAGCTCATGCACGAAAAAATCATAATATGACAAATGATCCTCCCGATGCAGCCGGCATGCCGAGCCCCTCGAATGGGTCGAGCCGCTGTCAGTCTCCTGCCATGCTCATGATACCGATGCCGGTGATCTTGCCCTCCGCATTGAAGCCGAAGAGAAGGCTGGCCGCATCGCCGCGCGGGCCGAATGCGCTTTGGAAGATTGGGCGTCCCGACAGATGCCGCCGTGGTTTAGCGGTCGCGGGGTCGTACATCGCTCCCTCCTTTGGTACGCTGTCGCGCCTTTGGTACGCTGTCGCGCCGGTAAACGGCGCGGAGGCCATCCTTGAGACGGACGCTCCCGGATCGGGAACGAAGTAGTCGCCTTATAGTTCCGTATTGCGCCATTGCATCAGATCAATTAAATTAGAAGGTGCTAGAGTAAGGCGATTTTTTGCGGAGACTTGATATAAAGCGAGAGGCCAAGCCTTCCCGCCCTTTGGCCCTGGATCAAAGAGCCGCCAAAACAGTATCCGCGATCGGCAATCGATCAACGCGCCAAACTCGTCGAGGGTCGTTTGGCGCAAAACTTTTTCGCCAATCCGGAATGCTTCCCGCCCAATCAGCCGGCCCGCGATGATGG
>JBOHJT010000076.1:0-12977 GCA_050728715.1 Methylocella sp. | reverse complement strand
ATCCGACGCATTACGGGCGCATCTGCCCGATCGAAACGCCGGAAGGTCCGAATATCGGTCTCATCAATTCGCTCGCGACGTTCGCGCGGGTCAACAAGTATGGGTTCATCGAAGCCCCCTACCGGCGGATCAAGGATGGCCGCGTGACCGACGAGGTCGTTTATCTTTCGGCGATGGAGGAAGCCAAATATAACGTCGCGCAGGCGAACGCGCCGGTCGACGCGCAGCGGGCGCTGACCGAGGATCTTGTCGTCTGCCGGCGCTCGGGCGACGTCGTCATGGTTCCGCGCGAACGCGTCGATTTCATGGATGTTTCGCCAAAGCAGCTCGTTTCGGTCGCCGCCGCCTTGATCCCGTTCCTCGAGAACGACGATGCCAACCGGGCGCTCATGGGCTCCAACATGCAACGTCAGGCCGTGCCGCTCATCAGATCCGACGCTCCGCTTGTCGGGACCGGCATGGAGTCCGTCGTCGCGCGGGATTCCGGCGCCGCCATCGCGGCGCGGCGGACCGGTTTTGTCGACCAGGTGGATGCGACGCGCATCGTGGTCCGTGCAACCGAGGAAACCGATGCCGGCAAGCCGGGGGTCGATATCTACCGGATGATGAAGTTCCAGCGCTCGAACCAGTCGACCTGCATCAACCAGAAGCCGCTGGTGCGGGTCGGCGACTACGTGCGCAACGGCGACATCATTGCCGATGGACCGTCGACCGATCTTGGAGATCTGGCGCTCGGCCGCAATGTCCTCGTCGCCTTCATGCCCTGGAACGGGTATAATTTCGAGGATTCGATTCTTCTCAACGAGCGAATCGTCAAGGACGATGTTTATACCTCGATTCATATCGACGAATTCGAGGTGATGGCGCGCGACACCAAGCTCGGTCCGGAGGAGATCACCCGCGATATTCCGAATGTATCGGAAGAGGTGTTGAAGAATCTCGACGAGGCCGGAATCGTCTATATCGGCGCCGAGGTCCAGGCGGGCGATATTTTGGTCGGGAAGATCACGCCGAAGGGCGAGAGCCCGATGACTCCGGAAGAAAAGCTTTTGCGCGCGATCTTCGGCGAGAAGGCATCGGATGTCCGCGATACGTCTTTGCGGGTGCCCCCGGGCGTGCAGGGCACGATTGTCGAGGTGCGCGTCTTCAACCGGCATGGCGTTGACAAGGACGAGCGCGCCCAAGCGATCGAACGCGAGGAAATCGAGCGTCTCGCGAAGGACCGCGACGATGAGCTAGCGATCCTCGATCGCAACGTATATGCGCGACTCATGGACGTTCTCGCGGACAAAAGGGCTATCGCCGGACCGAAGGGATTCAAGCGGGATACCAAGCTCACTAGGGAGATCGTCGAGGACTACCCCCGCTCGCAATGGTGGATGTTCGCGATCGAGAACGACCGGACGATGGCCGAGATCGAGGCCAGGCGAGGGCAGTATGACGAAGCCAAGAAAGCCCTTGAGAGCCGCTTTCTCGACAAGGTCGAAAAGTTGCAGCGCGGTGATGAATTGTCGCCGGGCGTCATGAAGATGGTGAAGGTTTTCGTCGCGGTGAAGCGCAAGATCCAGCCCGGCGACAAGATGGCGGGACGGCATGGCAACAAGGGTGTCGTTTCCAAGATCGTGCCGCAGGAGGATATGCCCTTCCTCGCCGACGGGCAGCCAGTCGATATCGTCTTGAATCCGCTAGGCGTGCCCTCCCGCATGAATGTCGGGCAAATTCTCGAAACCCATCTCGGCTGGGCCTGCGCCAGCCTTGGCAAGCAGGTCGGCGACACGGTGAATGCCTATTTGCGGGACAAGAACACGAAGCCGTTGCGCAACAAGCTCATTGAAATTTATGCAGCCAAGACGGAGATCATGGAACTCGACGATGAGGCCGTGGTCGAACTCGGCGAAAATCTGCGCCGCGGCGTGCCGGTCGCGACGCCGGTCTTCGACGGCGCGCGGGAAAAGGACATCGTCGATATGCTGGAGCGGGCGGGCCTTGACCGCTCGGGCCAGGTCACTCTCTACGACGGATGCACGGGCGAAGCTTTCGACCG
Source organism: Methylocella sp. (assembly GCA_050728715.1). Classification (GTDB taxonomy): domain Bacteria; phylum Pseudomonadota; class Alphaproteobacteria; order Rhizobiales; family Beijerinckiaceae; genus Methylocapsa. The sequence goes on along the minus strand of JBOHJT010000076.1, from coordinate 10,933 downwards.
CAAGGTGACCGTCGGCTATATCTATATGCTGAAGCTGCATCACCTCGTCGACGACAAGATCCACGCGCGTTCGATCGGACCCTATAGTCTCGTCACCCAACAGCCGCTCGGCGGCAAGGCGCAATTCGGCGGCCAGCGTTTCGGCGAGATGGAGGTTTGGGCGCTCGAGGCTTACGGCGCGGCCTATACGCTGCAGGAGATGCTGACCTTGAAATCCGATGACGTGGCAGGCCGCACCAAGGTTTATGAATCGATCGTGCGCGGCGACGATGCTTTCGAATCCGGCATTCCCGAAAGCTTTAACGTGCTCGTCAAGGAGATGCGTTCGCTTTGCCTTAATGTCGAACTTAATCAGGCAACGAAACCGAAAAGCCAGTTGCCGCCGGCCGAGGCGGCCGAATAGACGCGGGCATTGAAAGCTGCCCAGGGGGTGGCCCGCGCGCGGTGTCTTTCTTGAATATTTCCGGCGGGGCCATGCGGCGGCGCCGCGCAGGCCCAAGCATCAGGAGATGGCAATGAATCAAGAGGTCATGAATCTCTTCAGTCCGGCCGCGCAACCGCAGGCTTTCGATCAGATCCAGATTTCGATCGCGAGCCCAGAGAAGATTCTGTCCTGGTCCTTCGGCGAGATTAAAAAGCCGGAGACAATCAATTACCGCACCTTCAAACCCGAACGCGATGGACTTTTCTGCGCCCGGATCTTTGGTCCGATCAAGGACTACGAGTGCTTGTGCGGCAAATACAAGCGGATGAAATATAAGAACGTCATCTGCGAGAAATGCGGCGTTGAGGTTACCTTGTCGCGGGTGCGCCGCGAGCGCATGGGGCATATTTCGCTCGCCGCGCCGGTCGCCCATATCTGGTTTCTGAAATCCTTGCCTTCGCGCATCGGGCTTCTCCTCGACATGACGCTGAAGGACATCGAGCGCATCCTTTATTTCGAGTCCTATATCGTACTCGATCCGGGCCTGACGCCGCTCAAGAACCGCCAGCTTCTCAATGAAGACGATTACCTGCGCGCGCAGGACGAATACGGCCAGGATTCCTTCACCGCGCTCATTGGCGCCGAAGCGATTCGCGATATTCTACGTGGCATGGATCTTCCAAGAATTGCCGAATTGCTGAAAGCCGAGATCGCCGAATCGACGACGGAACTGAAACCCAAGAAGCTCGCCAAGAGATTGAAGATCATCGAGGCCTTCATCCGTTCGGGCAACAAGCCCGAGTGGATGATCCTTACCGAAGTTCCGGTCCTCCCGCCCGACCTTAGACCGCTCGTGCCGCTCGACGGCGGCCGCTTTGCGACCTCGGATCTCAACGACCTTTACCGGCGCGTCATCAACCGTAACAATCGCCTGAAGCGGCTCATCGAATTGCGCGCGCCAGACATCATCGTGCGCAACGAGAAGCGGATGTTGCAGGAGGCCGTCGATGCTCTGTTCGACAATGGCCGGCGCGGCCGGGTCATCACCGGCGCCAACAAGCGACCGCTGAAGTCGCTCGCCGACATGCTGAAGGGCAAACAAGGCCGTTTCCGCCAAAACCTGCTTGGCAAGCGCGTCGATTATTCCGGCCGCTCGGTCATCGTGGTTGGGCCCGACCTCAAACTGCACCAATGCGGCCTGCCGAAGAAGATGGCGCTCGAGCTCTTCAAGCCCTTCATCTATTCGCGTCTCGACGCGAAGGGTCTTTCGGCGACCGTCAAACAGGCGAAAAAACTGGTCGAAAAAGAAAAACCGGAAGTCTGGGATATTCTCGACGAAGTCATCCGCGAGCATCCGGTCATGCTGAACCGGGCGCCGACGCTGCACCGTCTCGGCATTCAGGCATTTGAGCCGAAGTTGATCGAGGGTAAGGCCATCCAACTGCATCCGCTTGTCTGCGCCGCGTTCAACGCCGATTTCGATGGCGACCAGATGGCGGTGCACGTGCCGCTCTCGCTCGAGGCGCAACTCGAAGCGCGCGTGCTGATGATGTCGACCAACAATATCTTGCATCCGGCCAATGGCCAGCCGATCATCGTGCCATCGCAGGATATTGTGCTCGGTCTTTATTATGTTACGTTGATGCGCGAGGGCGAACCTGGCGAGGGGATGGCGTTCGCCAATATGGGCGAGATCGAACATGCCTTGGGTGCCAAGGCGATCACCCTGCACACGCGGATCAAGGGGCGGGCGGGGACCTTCGACGGCGATGGCCAGCGCGTTTCGAAGATTTTCGAAACCACGCCTGGCCGTATGATTCTTGGCCAATTGCTGCCGCGCCATGTCAAGATTCCCTTCGATGTCGTGAACAAGCTCATGTCCAAGAAGGAAATCTCGAACATGATCGACATCGTCTACCGCAACTGCGGTCAAAAGGAGACAGTCATCTTTTGCGACAAGATCATGGCGCTCGGGTTCCGCGAGGCGTTCAAGGCCGGTATTTCCTTCGGCAAGGACGACATGGTCGTGCCGGAAACCAAACCGCGCATTATCGCCGAGACTGGCGCGCTCGCGAAGGAATACGAGCAGCAGTATAATGACGGATTGATCACGCAAGGCGAGAAATACAACAAGGTCGTCGATGTCTGGATGAAGTGTTCGGACAAGCTCGCCGAGGAGATGATGGCGGGCATCTCGACGGTGCGGAAAGACGCGAACGGCCGCGACAAACCGATTAACTCGATCTACATGATGGCGCATTCCGGCGCGCGCGGTTCGCCAACGCAAATAAAGCAGCTCGCCGCGATGCGCGGGCTGATGGCGAAGCCGTCGGGCGAGATCATCGAAAGCCCAATCATCTCGAACTTCAAGGAAGGGCTGACCGTGCTCGAGTATTTCAACTCGACGCATGGCGCGCGAAAGGGTCTCGCCGACACCGCCTTGAAGACCGCGAATTCGGGTTATCTGACGCGCCGCCTTGTCGACGTGGCGCAGGACTCGATTATTACCATGCTCGATTGTGGATCGCGGAACGGGATTCGCATGCGTGCGATCATCGACGCTGGCCAGATTGTCGCCTCGCTCGCGACGCGAATTCTTGGCCGCACCGCGGCCGAGGATTTGAAAGAGGCCTCGGGCGCGGTCATAGTCGCCGCCGGCGAAATGGTTCAGGAATGGCATATCGACCGCATCAACGCGGCCGGGATCCAGGAAGTTAAGATCCGCTCCGTCTTGACCTGCGAAACCAAGAACGGCGTTTGCGGCAAGTGCTACGGCCGCGATCTCGCGCGTGGGACGCCGGTCAATATGGGCGAGGCCGTCGGGGTCATAGCCGCGCAGTCGATCGGCGAGCCGGGCACGCAGCTCACGATGCGCACCTTCCACATCGGCGGCGCCGCGCAAATCGCCGATCAATCCTTCATCGAATCCAATTTCGATGGAGTCGTGAAAGTCCGCAATCGCCATCTCGCCCACAATAGCGAGGGCGACCTGATGGTCATGGCTCGCAATGTCGCAATCGTCGTCGAGGGCCCGGACGGCGCGGAACGCGCGGTCCACAGGATCCAATATGGCGCCAGGCTCAAAGTCGACGATGGCGACAAGATCAAGCGCGGCCAGCGCATTGCCGAGTGGGATCCCTATTCAAGGCCGATTCTGACCGAGATCGCCGGGACTGTCGCCTTCGAGGATCTGGTCGAAGGTGCCTCCATGACCGAATCCATCGACGAGGCGACCGGTATTGCCAAGCGTCTGGTCATGGATTGGCGCCTCAATCAGCGCTCCGCGTCATTGAAGCCCGCCATCGCGATCAAATCCGAGGACGGCAAGATCGGCAAGCTGCACCGCGGTGGCGATGCGCGTTATGCGCTGCCAGTGGATTCGATCATTGGGGTTGACCCAGGCGCGCCGGTCAAAGCTGGCGACATCATTGCACGTATTTCGATGGACTCGGCGAAGACGCGCGACATCACCGGCGGTCTGCCGCGAGTAGCCGAATTGTTCGAGGCGCGCCGGCCGAAAGATCACGCGATTATCGCCGAGGCCTCCGGCACCGTGCAATTCGGGCGCGACTATAAGAACAAGACCCGCATTTCGATCATTCCGAATGAAGAGGGCGCTGAGCCAATCGAATATCTGATCCCGAAAGGCAAGCACATCCATCTCCAGGACGGCGACGTCGTCGAAAAGGGCGATTATATCGTCGATGGAAATCCGGCGCCGCATGACATTTTGGCGATCAAGGGCGTCGAGGAACTTGCCGCCTATCTCGTCAACGAGATTCAGGAGGTCTATCGGCTGCAAGGGGTCAACATCAACGACAAGCATATCGAGGTGATTGTCCGGCAGATGCTGCAGAAGGTCGATATCGTCGAGCCCGGCGGCACCGGGTTTTTGCCTGGCGAGCAGGTCGATCAGCTCGAACTCGACGAGGCAAACGCCGCGGCGATCGAGGCGGGGGAAAAGCCGGCGTCGGGGACTCCGGTTCTCCTAGGGATCACCAAGGCGTCGTTGCAGACGCGCTCGTTCATCTCCGCCGCGTCGTTCCAGGAGACGACCCGGGTGTTGACCGAGGCGGCCGTCAACGGCAAGTCCGATACCTTGGAAGGCTTGAAGGAAAACGTCATCGTCGGCCGGCTCATTCCAGCCGGCACGGGCGCCGCGATGGCCAAACTCCGGCGTGTCGCGAATATCCGGGACGAAATGATTATCGCTCAAAAAGCGGAAAGCGCTGCGGCATCCGAGACAACTCCCTTGCTCGCGCAGCCGGATGCGCTGGCGGGAGAATAGTCCGCCGGCCATCCGACTCCTTTCGCCTCGGGATCGTGGATCTCGCGGTTTTCTTCGTCGAAAGCACATCGAGCCCCGTTCCGCTCCTGATACCAAGCCCCCGAAGGCGTGACTCGTTGGGGGTGGCCCCAATCGGCTCCGGTCTGATTCAAGGTGGCAAACATATGGAGGCACGCCATGACTGCCGCGATTTTGTTGCCGGATGATCGCGATGGTTCGGCTCCTTGGCTGTTGGAAATTGTCAAGGATTCCGATGAACGCGCGGCACTCTCATGGCTCTGCGGCGGAGTCGTCGCGGCCGCCGGGGGCTGTCTTCAAATTCTTTGCCGGGCGCGACGTTCGCCCAAGGTACGCTTTGCCGCCACTTTCTTCGAGACAATCGCTCAAAGGGGCGGCAATCTGGCGTCCGGCGTCCGTTCTCAAAGAGCGAAAATTTTGGAGAGAAGACGCCGCGATCGAAGGAGGAGCGCCGTGACCGAGGCCGCAACGCCCGCCAATATATTCAAGACTGGATTTGGATTCTGGGCATCGAAGGCGCTTCTTAGCGCCGTCGAGCTTGGGCTCTTCACCGAGCTTGCCAAGGGCCCGGCCTATCTTGCCGATTTCTCGCGCCGGCTCGGCTTGCATGAGCGTTCGGCGCGCGATTTCCTCGACGCGCTTGTCGCGCTGAAATTGCTCGACCGCGAGGATGGACGTTATAGCAACACGGCCGAGACCGATCTTTTTCTCGACCGGGCCAAGCCAAGCTATGCCGGTGGGCTTCTCGAAATGGCCAATTCCCGGCTTTACGAGTCCTGGGGTTTTTTGACCGAGGCGCTCAGGACCGGCCGGAACCAGAACGAGGCCAAGGACTCCGGCGACGTGTTCGCCGCGCTCTATCACGATCCGGAGCGGTTGCGCGGGTTCCTCGCCGCCATGAGCGGAGGAAGCCTCGGCGCGGCCCAGGCGATCGCCGCCAAATTCCCGTGGAAGGATTATAAGTCATTCGTCGACATCGGCACGGCACAGGGCATGGTGCCAGTTACCACCGCCCGCGCGCATTACCATCTTTCGGGCACCGGATACGACCTGCCCGAAGTCAAGCCCGTCTTTGAGGAATTCATAGCCCAGCATGGGATGCGGCAGCGGGTAAAATTTCTCAGCGGAAATTTCTTCACGGACCCCCTGCCCGCGGCCGATGTCCTGATCATGGGCCACATTCTGCACGACTGGGATCTTTCGCAGAAACGCATGCTGCTGGAAAAGGCGCATGCCGCGCTTCCCGAGGGCGGAGCGCTCATTGTCTATGAGCTGATCATCGATGACGAGCGGCGGGAGAACGCCTTCGGTCTATTAAGTAGCCTTAACATGCTGATCGAGACGACGGGCGGCTTCGATTTTACCGGGGCCGACTGTCAGGCCTGGATGCGTGAGGCCGGGTTCTCGCAAACGCGCGTCGAGCCGCTCACGGGTCCGGACTCGATGGTCGTCGCGATTAAATAAACGCGCGGAGTGCTGAGCCACGCCGGATGATTCACCGTCTGGCTGCAACGGCGCCTGGCTTCTTGGTAGTGTCTCCGTTTGAATTTCCCGGCCCGGAGCGTCCCTTTAGCCGGGGGACCCGTGCCATCTGAAATGCGCCAGCTGCGGAAATAGGCTCGCGAGAAGCGAAGGCGGGCCTGGGCCAAGTGTGGTGCACTCCGGGCAGTTTCGTGCCGTGAAGCCGCGCACGCTTCTTTGGGTGTCCGCCGCCTGCCGCAGCGCCAGGACGTTTGGAATTTCCCTGCCAGCGGGGTCCTTCAACATAATGCGCAACAAAATGGTTGCATTAATCTCGTAAGTAAGTCACACGAACCTGCTACTAGGAGGTTGCTTATGGACGATCGCATTGAGAAACGCATTGAACTCAAGGCACCGGTCTCCCGGGTCTGGCGTGCGCTGACGGATTACCGTGAGTTCGGCGAGTGGTTTCGGGTAAAATTGGATGGCCCATTTGTGCCGGGTCAGGTCTCGCGTGGCAAGATTACCTACCCTGGCTATGAGCACCTGACGTGGGAGGCGACCGTGCAGAAAATGGAGCATGAACGGCTCTTCTCATTTACCTGGCACCCTTACGCCATCGATCCCAAAGTAGACTACTCGCGGGAACCCCCGACACTTGTAGAGTTCAGGCTGCAAGGGACCGCAAGCGGCACACTGCTACAACTCACGGAGTCCGGGTTTGACGGAATCCCCAGCGACCGGCGCTTTGAAGCATTTCGGATGAATGAGGGCGGTTGGACGGAGCAAATGAAGAATATCGAGCGCTATGTCGGCTAGAGGTCGTGGCAGCCTGGCTGGGTTGAAGGTTCATGCGCCCGTGTTTGCCGCTCTGGGAGATGAAACACGGCTGTCGCTGGTCGCGAAGCTCTGCGGCGGACAGCGACAGTCGATCTCTCGGCTCACAGACGGCTCGAATCTTACTCGGCAGGCAATCACCAAGCATCTTCGGGCGCTGGAGAGTGCGGGAGTCGTGCGCAGCGTCCGTTTGGGCCGCGAGAGGCTATTCGAATTCGAGCCGAAGCCGATCGAAGAGATCAAGACATACCTCGATCTCGTCTCGGAGCAGTGGGGTCAAGCATTGGCCAAGCTGAAATCGTTCGTCGAAGGCTGAGCCAGCGCTTTTGACCATGGATTTCGGCTGCGGGTCGCAAGCAGCCGCCTTTTTGGGGTCGGGAGAATATTTGCTCGCCGCCCAGAACTGAAATTCAACCTGAGCCACCGCTGGCTTATTCCGAAGGTTCCGGAGCGGCGCCAGCAAGTCGTGGAAAGAGGCGGCGCCATTGCTGGTTCGACCAGAGGCGGAACCGGTCGAGGTAGAGGTAAAGCACCGGCGTGGTGTAGAGCGTCAAGAGCTGGCTGACGATCAGCCCGCCGACGATCGCAATTCCGAGCGGGCGGCGGATCTCGCTCCCTTCTCCGAAGCTCAGCAGCAGCGGGATTGCGCCAAAAATCGCGGCGAACGTCGTCATCATGATCGGACGAAATCGCAAAATACAAGCGCGGAAAATCGCGTCGCGCGGCGAAAGCCCGTCCGTTCGTTCCGCGCCAAGCGCGAAATCGATCATCAAAATCGCGTTTTTCTTGACGATGCCGATCAGCAAAATCACCCCGATCATCGCAATGATGCTGAACTCGGTGTGAAACAGCAAAAGCGCGAGGACCGCGCCGACGCCGGCCGAAAACAAGGTCGAAAGAATGGTGATCGGATGGATGAAGCTTTCGTAAAGGATGCCGAGAACGATATAGACCGCGGCAAGCGCGGCGGGGATCAGCAAGAGCTCATTCGCTAAGGACTCCTGAAAAAGACGGGCGGTTCCTTGCAGGCTGCCGCGGATGGTGGCCGGGGGGTGGAGCGCCTTCATCGCCGCCCGGATTTCCGTGGCCGCGGCGCCGAGCGATGCGCCGGGCTGCAGATTGTATGAAATCGTGCTCGCCACGAACAGGCCTTGGTGGTTGACCGCCAAGGGCGTGTGGCCCGGCCGAATTTGGCTGAAGGCGGCGAGCGGAACCATTGTTTCCTGCTTTGTGCTGACGGGCGAACCGGCGGAAGTGCCCTGCTTGCCGGTGTTGGCGAGTGCATTGGTTTGGGCGTTGCGCGCCTCGGCTCCCTCGGTATTCGCGGCTTGACTGGAAGTGGAAGCGGTGGCTGATGACCCCGGTGCGGGCGGAGCGGGACTCCGCGTCACCGTTCCCGCCACCGCATTGGTGGTGGCCGTGCCGCTCGGGTTGGCGCCGGAAGTGCTGACGTAGAGATCGTTCAAGATCGATGGATCTTGCCAATAGCGCGGGTCGACTTCCATCACCACGTGATATTGATTGACCGCGCTGTAGATGGTCGAGACTTGGCGCTGTCCGAACGCATCATAAAGCGTATTGTCGATCTGGCTTACGATGAGGCCGAGACGGGACGCCGTGTCGCGATCGATGTCGATATCGGTTTCCAAGCCTTTCTGCTGCTGATCGGAATTGACATCGGCCAGGATGGAGCTGTGTTGCAACGCCGTGAGGAGGCGCGACTCGAAGGAATAAACTTCGGCCGCGTCGTCGCCCTGCAAGGTGAATTGGTATTGGGCATTGCTCAACCGCCCGCCCATGCGGATATCTTGCACCGATTGCAGATAAAGACGCGCGCCCGGCACCCGCGTGAGCTTGCGGCGCAGGCGGGCGATCACCTCGTCGGCGGTCTCGCTGCGTTGGGATTCTGGCTTCAGGTCGATATAGACCGAGCCGGTATTGGTCCCCGAGCCCGAGCCGGTATAGCCCTTGACGCTGGCAATCGCCGGGTCGGCTTGCACGATCGACTGAAGCTGCGCGAGTTTTAGCCGCATCGCCTGGAACGAGATCGCCTGGTCGGCCTGAATGGAGCCGTACAAACGGCCGGTGTCCTGCTGCGGAAAGAAGCCCTTCGGCACGATCTTGAACAAAACAACGTTGAGGCCAACGGTCGAAAACAAAACCACCATCACCAGGATGCCGTGCCGCAGTGCCCAGCCGAGCGTACGCTCGTATCCCCGCAGGACCTTGGCGAACGGGTCGAACCGGCGGTGACGAATCTCTCCAGGTGGCGGCGGCCGGAGAAACAGCGCGCACATCATGGGCGTCAACGTCAAGGATAAGGCGAGCGAGATGACGATGGCGAGCGAAAGAGTGAGCGCGAATTCGCGAAACAGGCGGCCGACGATCCCGCCCATCAGAAGAATCGGAATGAACACCGCGATCAACGAGATGCTGATCGACAGCACGGTAAACCCAACTTCCCGCGCCCCAGTCAGTGCCGCCTCGAGGCGCCCCCTGCCCGCGTCGGCGTGGCGCGAGATGTTTTCCAAAACCACGATCGCATCGTCGACCACGAAGCCGGTGGAGATGGTGAGCGCCATGAGCGACAAATTGTTCAAGCTGAAGTTCATGAGATACATCGCGCCGAAAGTCCCGACAATTGAAACCAGCACGGCGACGCTTGGAATGATCGCGGCGCGAATATCGCGCAGGAACAAGAAGACGATCAGCATGACCAAGAGAATCGCGATGGCCAAGGTCCATTCGGTGTCATGCAACGAGGCGCGGATCGTAATGCTGCGATCGGAGGCGGGCTGGAATTCGATATCGCTTGGCATCGCCGCTTGGAGATGCGGCAATTCGGCCTTCACGCGATCGACCGTATCGATGATGTTTGCGCCAGGCTGACGGAAAATGACCGCGAAAACGGCCTCCCGGCCATCGGAAAGGCCCAGATTACGCACGTCCTCGACCGAATCCAGCACCTCGGCGACGTCGGTGAGCCGCACCGGATCCCCATTGCGATAGGCAATGACGAGAGGAATATAATCGGCGGCCCGGGTCGCTTGATCGTTGGTGTAGATCTGGAGGTGCCGTTCGCCGTCCTCGATCGCGCCTTTCGGGCTGTTGGCGTTGGCGGAGGCGAGCGCCGCGCGCACGTCCTCAAGCGCGATGCCGTATTTGGCCAAGGCGTGCGGGTTGAGCTCGATGCGCACCGCGGGCAAGGCACCGCCGAAAATGAAAACTTGACCGATGCCATCAAGCTGGGAGAGCCTTTGCTGCAGGATATTGCTGGCGAGATCGTACATCTGACCGCGCGACTTGGTCTTCGATACCATGGTGAGGATAAGGATCGGCGCGTCGGCGGGATTGATCTTGCGATAGGTCGGATTGGTGGGCAGGTTCGTTGGCAGATCGGCGCCCGCCGCGTTGATCGCCGCCTGGACGTCGCGCGCGGCGCCGTCGATGTCGCGGCCGATGTCGAACAGGAGGATAATGCGGGTCTGTCCGAGGGTGCTTGCCGAAGTCATTTCCGTGACATGAGCGATCTGGCCGAGGTGGCGTTCGAGCGGTTCCGCCAAGCTCGACGCCACGGTATCCGGGCTCGCGCCGGGAAGCTGCGCCTGCACCAGGATCGTTGGAAAATCGACTTGCGGAAGCGGCGAGACCGGCAGTTTCAGAAACGCAAGGCACCCGGCGATCGCAATCCCCAAGGTGAGGAGCGTGGTCGCCACCGGACGAGCGATGAAAGGCGCGGAGAGGTTCATGCCTAAGACTCGGCGGCACGCATGACCGCAGCCAAGCGGAGATTGAAAAGCCGCAAGGGAATAAACCCCTTCTTTACAACCTAACGTTCTATCACGATAGGGCGCCGATCAGCGATGGCGCGCTTCGAGAATTTCCGCTAACGCTTTGAGAAAAGC
>JBOHJT010000075.1:0-13199 GCA_050728715.1 Methylocella sp. | reverse complement strand
CGAAAACCACATCCGTCTCGCCAGTGTAGCGGTGCAGCATCGCCCCGATCACGGCGCAACCAAAGGCGAAGGGCGTCAAATTGTGTTTGCGCGCCGCGTCTTCCAGCTTGTTCCCAAGCGCCGGCGGCAGGCCGGCGGCAAGGATTTCGCCGCGATAGGCCGACTCGGCCGGGCGCTCATGGTCCGGAACAATCTCGAAATAGGGCGCTTCCGCTAATTTGTTTTTCCAATAGGCGATCTGCGCCTCGAAGCCGGCGCTGGCGAAATATTCCTTCTGCCAGAGGCAATAGTCGCCGTATTGCAGCGGCAGCTCGGGCAGATCGTAGGCGCGGTTGGCCTCCAGCGCCTCGGCGATCGTGCCGAATTCATGGGCGAGGAGGCGGATGCACCAGCCGTCGAAGCCGATCTCGTGCGTGGTCAACAGCAAAAATCCGTGATCGGCGGCCAAGCGCAGCAAAGTCACCCGGATCAGCGGCAATTGTCCGATGTCGAACGGCACGTGCGCCTCGCGGCGGCTCAACGCCATGGCTTCATCGAGCCGCTTTTCCGCGGGAATGGCCGTCAGATCGACAACGGACAAATGGAAATCGAGGCGGCCGGCTACTTCCTGCACGGGTTCGCCGTCCTTTTCGATGAACCTCGTGCGCAGGATCTCATGCCGGTCGACGATCGTCTGAAAGGCTCGCTCGATCGTCGCCGCGTTGAATCGCCCCTTCAGCTCCCAACGCAGGCCGATGTTGAGAACCGAGCTTCCAGGGCTCAGCGCATGGATGAACCAGCACCGCTGCTGCGACGACGACAAGGGAAATAAAAGTTCTTCGCTCGGCTTCATCTCTAGACCGGGCAACTGATGAACGCCTTCCATCGTCATTTCCATTGTCAACTCGATGCCCCCGCGCGGCGCCTGAAACTTTGGAGCGAGGGCGCGGCATTGCTTGGCGCGAGCATCGAACCCACCGGCAGGTCATTCGCGGCTCGCGCCAATTCGGCGATAGTGGGATGCCGTATCAGCTGTGCCGCATCGATGCCGAGGCCCTGTTCCCGCATCCGCGCCGCGATGCGGAACAGGTCTATGGAATCCGCCCCGAGCGCGAAGAAATTATCGTGAATGCCAATCTCGCCAGTTTGCAGAACTTCGCCCCAAATCGTGGCGAGCCTGGCTTCGAGTGGTGTCTGGGGTGGCGCAATGACTCGCTCCGGTAACGCACGCGCGGGATCGGGTCGCGGCAGAGCCTTGCGGTCGATCTTGCCGTTCTGTGTACGGGGTAGCGCGTCGAGACGCAAGATGTGCGCCGGGACCATGTAATCGGGCAATTCCTCGCGCAATTTGGTTCGCAGCCCGGTCACGCTCTCAACCGTGCTTTCGGGCGCCGCGATATAGCCGACTAGGTCATCGCCGTGCAAAACGGCGGCTGTTTCCGGGCGGCCAGAAACGCGCCGCAGCGCATCTTCGACATCGCCAAGTTCGATGCGGAAACCGCGCAATTTGATTTGGCTATCGGCGCGTCCGAGCAGTTCGAAGCGACCGTTCGCTAGATAGCGGGCGCGATCGCCAGTGCGATAGAGGCGCCCGCTCGTGCCGCTAGAAAACGGATTTTCCGTGAAGCTTTGCTGGGTGAGGGCTTGATTTTTATGATATCCCCGCGCTAATCCCGCGCCGGCGATGCAAAGCTCTCCAGCGACCCCGACTGCCGCCGTATTTCCCGCCGCGTCAAGGATATACATCCTTGTGTTCGCGATCGGCCGGCCGAAATCGATAGCGCCGCCGTTTTGCCGTTCCGCCAGGGACCAGATCGTCGTTTCGGTCGGTCCGTACATATTCCACAGTTCGCCCGATCCGAGATCCCGGGCGAGTTTCTGGTCGAGCGCCTCGCCGCCGCACAGGATTTTGAGCCCCTTCGGATTGAGCCCTGCTTCCAGCAATACCCGCCATAGTGCCGGGGTGGCCTGCATCATCGTTGTCGAGGTGCGGGTGATTAGGCCGACCAGGGAAAACGGGTCCATGACATCGGCCCGGCTCGCGATCGCGAGCTCGGCGCCGGCCGTCAAGGGCAGGAAGATTTCAAGAGCGGCAATATCGAAACAGGGCGTCGTCACGGCGAGGAAGACATCGGCGGCGCTAATGCCGGGCGATTGCCGCATCGCGATCAGGAGGTTCACGACCGAGCGATGTTCGATATCGATGCCCTTTGGCCGGCCCGTCGAACCGGAGGTGAAGATGCGATAAGCGAGATCGGTTGGGCGCACGCGCGGAAGATGGGGCAGTTGTTGCTCGGCCAAGTCCGCGCCGGCTTCTCCAATGCCGATGCAAACCGGGATCGCCGCTTTGATGCCGTCTTCGAGCGTTGCCGAAGTCAGAGCGATCTTAACATCGGCCTCGGAAACGATCGCGTGGATGCGCGCGGGCGGATAGATCGGATCGAGCGGAACATAGGTGCCGCCCGCCTTGAGGACGGCGAGCATGGCGACGGCCAGCTCCGCCGAGCGGTCGAGATAAATCGCGACCGGCGTTGCGCGTGCGACCCCGGCGGCAAGCAACCGCCAAGCCACGCGATCCGCGCGCATCATAAGCTCGCGATAGGTGAGGGTGGTGTCTTCGAAGCGGACCGCGACGGCGTCTGGCGTAGCCGCCGCCTGCAAATCGATCAATTCGTGAATAGCGAGTTCCGGGATGGGATAGTCCGGTCCCGCGAGGGCGGTGTGCAGCCCGTTCTCCTCCGCCGGCGTCAGCATTGGCAGCCGCAAGGCCTCCCTGTCCATCTCGCCGGCGACGGCTTCGAGCAGCGTCCGGTAATGGACGATCCAACGCGCGATGGTCGCCTTGTCAAACAAGTCCGTGCTGTAATCGCAATCGATGATCAGGCCGCGATCCTCCGCGACGACATTGAAAAACAGATCGAAATTCACAAAACGCTTGGGATTGGCGTCGGTCGAGACGGCGAGATCCTGGAAGGGGAGATCTTGCCCGATCCGCTCCAAATTGAACTGCGCTTCGATCAAGGGGAGCCTGTTGATCTCCCGCGGCATATCGAGCGCCCGGACGAGGGACCCGAAAGTGTAGCTTTGATGATCGGCCGCATCGAGAAGAAGCTGCTGTGTCTTGCGCGCGGCCTCGAGGAAGGTGACGCCGTCTGGGAACTGGCCTCGCAACGGCAGGAAGTTGACGCAATGGCCAACGAGAGGCCCTTCGCCGTGCAAGCTCTGCCCCGCCGTCGGAATGCCGGCGACGACGCCGGATTGTCCGCTCAAGCGCGCAAGCAGCAACTGATAGGCGGTCAACAGCACGGCGAACAAGGTACAGCCGTTGCGCGCAGCCGCTTGCTTGATGCGTTCGTAGAGGGAAGCGTCGATTGTCCCGCGTAGCGTATCGCCACGGAAACTCTTAAGCGTCGGGCGCGGATGATCGAGCGGCAGGGCCAAGGGCTCCGGCGGTTGCGCGAATTGTTGCAGCCAATAGGCCTCCGCCTCCGGCTGCACCGCGCCGTGGCGAGCCGAATAGTCGACGAAGCTATGCGGTTGCGGCAGATTGGCGCTGGCTTCGCTTAGGCGGGCCGAATAGAGCACCCCAAGTTCTTCCAAGAGGATGTTCATCGACCAGCCATCGCAGACGATGTGATGTCCGGTTATCACCAGCTTATGGCGGTCGCTGGCATTGTCTTGTATCAGTGTGAAGCGAATGAGCGGTCCATTAACCAAATCGAAGGGAGTCGTGGCCTCGCTTTCGATGATAACGGCAAGACGAGTATCGAGAGGATCGTCTTCTCCCTGCGCGGCGATGGTGAAGGCGAGCGGTGCCGCCGGCATCACGGTAAAGCCGTCGCCCGCCGGCGCGAAACGAATGCGAAGCGCCTCGTGGCGCTGCACCAAATCGCGCGCCGCTTTCCGCAGCGCTTGCGTGTCGAGCTTGCCGCGCATATCGAGTGTGACCGATTCGTTGAAGGCGCAGGAAGCTGCGTCGCCGAGTTGGGCACTAAGCCAAATTTCCATTTGGCTTTCGGTGAGCTGGCCTTGGCGCGCCCGGCCTGATTCGGGTGTCCGTCCGAACAGGCCGGCGGCAATCATTTGGACCGAAGCCGCATCGAAAGCCTCGACGATTTTCGCGAGATCGGCATCGTCGTGGGCGGTCGTCAGGAAACAGGGGAAGCCTTCTTGGATATGAATGCCTTGCTCGCGCATCAAGTAATAGAAGAGCGACGCGAAATGGTATTCGGCGGGGAATTTGAGGAAGAAGATCGAGCCGAAATGATGAATTTCGGCCGGCACGCCATGGCGCTCGAAACCGGCGTTAAGGTCGTCCACCAGATGGCCCGTGCGCTCGGACAACCTTTCCTGCAGGCTTGGCCCGGCTGCTTTTAGATGCTTCAGAACCGCGGCGGTGGCGGCGAGCGTCAGCGGGTGGCGCACGAAAGTCCCGGCGAAGAAGGTCACTCCGGCGGCCGGATAGGAATCGTCGCCATATTGCCACATGCCGCCGTCGAGAGCGTCCATGAACGCGGCCTTGCCGGCTAGGATGCCGATGGGCATGCCGCCGCCGGCCACCTTGCCATAGGTGACAAGATCGGCGCGGATGCCGAACAAGGCCTGTACGCCGCCCGGATGGACGCGGAATCCAGTGACGATTTCGTCAAAAATTAGAGCGGTCCCAGCCTTCGCGGTCAGGTCGCGCAACGCCTCCAGGAACTGCCGGGGACGGAAGTCTGGCCGCCGGCTCTGCACGGGCTCGACCAGGACCGCCGCCAATTCATGGACGTGCCGTTCGAGCCAGGCGAGGCTCTCGGGGGTTCCGTAGTCGAGGATGGTGATGTTGGCGATGGATTCGGCCGGAATACCCGGAGCGATCGGAAATACCCGCGCAATGCCCTCGCGAACGCCGCCGCGCGCCAAGACTTCGTCGAATTGGCCGTGGTAGTCGCCGGCGAAATAGACGATGCGGTTGCGCCCGGTCACCGTTCGCGCGATCCGCATCGCCGCCATCACCGCTTCGGACCCGGTGTTGCAAAAGGTCATCCGCTCGTTGCCCGTGAGATCGCAAAGAAGCTTCGCGACCTCGCCAGCGAGAGGCGTTTGCGGGCCCAATTCAAAACCCCGGTCGATTTGCGCGATGAGCGCTTCACGAACGAAATCGGGCGCGTGGCCAAAGGCGGTCGGACCAAATCCGTTCAAGAGATCGATAGAAATGTTGCCGTCGACGTCCCAAAGTTTCGAGCCCTCGGAGCGGACGGTGACGATCGGGTAGACGATCTCCTTCCATTCCGGATGGAATCCCGCGGCGACCCGGGGATCGGCGAGCACCGCTCGCGACGACTGAGTCATGTCCTTGGAGCCGCGCGTGCGGCTTGTGTAGCGTTCGATCAGATCGGCGACAAAACGGCGTTGCCCCGCGTCGAGACCGGCGTCGCGCGCTTGCGAGAAGGGCTTGAAGGGGCCAAACGCCTCGCCGGGTTTTTTCTCCGGAAGCGGCTTTGCCGGAAGCGGTGCCGCTGCTTGCGTGGGTTGCCGGACGACTGGGGCCGCCGTTGCGGCCAAAGGCGCCGCGCCGCCAATCTGCCGCAAGGTTTCGAGCTGCCGGTTGATGAGGTCGCTCATGCTGGCGAGCTGCGCCGCCATGACTTGCTCGACGCCTTGTCCCGGACCGGAAACGACCGCGAAACGGGGTGCGGGGCTTGCCGCTGGCGCGGGCAGAGTGGAACCGGACTCGGCCGGGCCTGACGCGGCCATGGCGGGCTCGGCCTCAAATTCCGTCGCCGTTTGGTTCAAATGCTCGGCCACCGCATCGACCGTTCCAAGTTCGCCCATCATCTGGCGGAAGCTGACGGCGACCTTAAAGCGGGTCTTGATCGCTTGGCTTGCCTGCGTGAGGAACAGCGAATCGAAGCCAAGTTCGAGGAAACTTGTGCCGCGCGGCGCGTCGGCGACGTCGATGCCCGAAAGATTTTCTAGCAAAGCCGCGAGTTCGGCCCGGATCGCCGCTTGGCGGTTGGGCATCTCGGGTTGTTGCGCAATCTGGGCAGAGGGGGTCGGCTGCAATGTCTCGTTCGCCATGGCTGTAATTTGATTCCCTTCAAAAGGTATGGTTGCAGTGGCGGTGGCGCTTGGGGCATCTATAAAATAGCGCTTCCGCTGGAAAGGGTAAGTTGGCAGGACGACGCGCCGTCGCGGATCCCCTTCGTGCAGCGCGCGCCAATCCGGCACCGCTCCAACGGCCCAAAGGCGTCCGAGCGTATCGAGAAAGACCGCGTCCGCGTCGCGTTCCTCGACCGGGTCTGGGAGCGAAGCGGCGATCAGAGGCGCCCCGCGCGTCGCGTGGTTTTGCCGGGCGAGGCTTGTGAGCGTCCGCCCGGGGCCGACCTCGATCAAGATTGGCGCTAACGGTTCGGCGAGGCACGCGAGTGCCGCGGCGTAGCGCACCGTCTCGCGGCAATGCCGCGCCCAATAAAGCGGGTCCGTCGCCTGCTCGGCCGTGATCCACGTTCCCGACATGGTGGAGACATAAGGGACGCGGGGTGGGCTGAGAGGAATCCGCGCCAAGATCTCTGCTAGCGGTTCGATCACCGGATCGACCATCGCCGAATGAAATGCATGCGAGGTCCGCAACCGCCGCCAGCCGGCGCCACGGGCGGTTAGCTTCGCCTCGAAGGCGTCGATTGCCGGATACGGCCCGGAAACAACGCAGACGGCACTGGCGTTGACCGCCGCGATCGAGAGATCGTGGGGCAGGCAGGCCTTAAGGTCTGCCTCCGCCAGCATGACCGCGAGCATCGCCCCTTCCGGCAGCTCCTGCATCTTGGCGCCGCGCGCGGCGACTACCTCCAAGGCGTCTTCGAGCCGCATCACGCCGGCGAGCGTCGCGGCGACGAATTCGCCGACGCTGTGGCCTAGCATGGCGGCGGGCTCAAAACCAAGACTCCGCCATAACGCCGCGATGGAGAAGCTGACGCTGAACAGGGCCGGTTGCGCGAGCGCCGTCGCCTGGAGCCGCGCCCCCGCCTCCCGAGGGTCGCCGAAAAGGACCTTGCGCAGGTCGAGGCCGAGCAAAGGTTCCAGAATCGAAGCACATTGGTCGATCGTGCGCGCGACAACCGGATAACGCCGGTAAAGGCCCTGACCCATGCCAGGATATTGCGCGCCCTGGCCAGGAAACAGGAAGGCAAGCCTTGGCGGGGACGCGGCCGCCTTCTCGGCTTTCCCGGGGCCGCCGAGTTTCTCGATCAAGCCGCGCCTGTCATTGACGACGGCGGCGAAGCGCCTGGCGAAACCGCGCCTGCCGGTTTGCAAGGTGAAGGCGATGTCGCCGATGCTCTGTTCCGCGTGCGTTTCGACATGTGCCGCGAGGCGGCCGCGGACGTCCGCCAAGGCATTGTCGTCGCGGGCCGACAGGACTAAGAGATGCGCGGCCCCGTCATCGGGGGCGGTAGCGGCGCTGGCCGGGAGCGCGGGCGCTTCCTCGACGATCAAATGGACATTGGTTCCGCCGACGCCCGCGGCATTGACCCCGGCGATGCGCGGTTTGGCGCCGCGCGGCCAAGGCCGCGACTCGGCATTGACGAAGAACGGGCTATCCTCAAGGCCGAGTTTCGGGTTTGGGGTCTTGAAATGAAGCGTCGCGGGCAGGCTTTCATGTTCGAGCGCAAGAATGGTTTTGATTAACGCGGCGGCGCCGGACGCGATGTCGAGATGGCCGATGTTCGTTTTGACCGTGCCGATCGCGCAAAATCCCTTGCGGCCGGTGGTCGCGCCAAATGCCTTGGCGAGGCCGGCGATTTCGATCGGATCGCCAAGCGGGGTCGCGGTGCCGTGGCACTCCACATAGGAAATGGAGTCGGCGGTGACATCCGCCACGGCATGGGCGAGGGCGATCGCCTTGGCTTGGCCGTCGCTGCTCGGCGCCGTATAGCCGACTTTCCTGGCCCCGTCGTTGTTGACCGCGCTGCCGCGAATGACCGCGCGGATCGGGTCGCCGTCGGCCAAGGCGGCGTCGAGACGCTTCAACAGCACCACGCCGGCGCCGCTGCCGAACACCGTCCCCGCCGCTTCGGCGTCGAAGGTGCGGCAGTGGCCGTCCGGCGAAACCATGCCGCCCTCCTGATGGAGATAGCCGCGCTTCTGCGGGAAAGTGATCGATGCGCCCCCCGCGAGCGCCATGTCGGCGCGATAATCGAGAAGGCATTGGCACGCTTCCGCGACGGCAAGAAGCGAGGTCGAACACGCCGATTGCACGGTAAAGGCGGGACCGCGCAGATCGAGCTTGTAAGCTGTCCGCGTCGCGAGGAAATCGGCGCCGTTGCCGACCAACGTCGGAAATTCGCCGACTTGATAGTTGCCGGTCATATTTTCGAGCCGCTGCCGGTCCTTCATCACGTTATAAAGAAGGTAGGTGTTGAAGCTGCTCCCGGCGTAGACTGCGATCTCGCCAGGAAAGGCGGCGGGGTCGTAACCTGCGCTTTCCAACGCCTCCCAAGCGATTTCCAGGAAGACCCGTTGTTGCGGGTCGGTCAGCTCCGCCTCTCGCGGCAGGAAATTGAAGAAGCCGGCATCGAACAGCTCGACTCCATCCAAGATCGATCTTGCCCGCACATAGCCAGGCTGGTTTTGCACCGAGCGGCCGAAGGCGTCCTCCAGCTCGTCCGGCGAGAAATGGGCGATGGATTCGACGCCGCGCCGGAGATTGTCCCAGAACGCGTCGAGCGTTGGCGCGCCGGGAAACCGGCCGGCCATGCCGATCACGGCTACGGCTTGAAGAGCATCTTGGGCGGACATTAATTGCCTGTGGCCGAGTTCGCGTGGACGATGGACGAACGGGCGCGGTTTTGGCGCGCGCGCCTTTGGAGCGCCGCTTGCGCCGTGGCTTCTGCGGTGGCGTCGGCCGCCGGCGCTCCGGACAGCCGGCCGTGCAGAAGCCGGATCGTCGGCAGATCGAACAAATCCTGGATCGAAATCTGTCCCGGGAAAAGCCGTTCGACGTCGGCATGCACGCCAAGGAGCTGGAGCGAGCTGCCGCCGAGGTCGAAAAAGTTTTGGTCGACATCGACGGTTTCTAGCTGAAGGTGATGGCGCCACAAATCGATCAGCATGGCCTCGACTGGGGCGGCGAACTGGGTGCTCGATGGGTTTTGTGCCCGCGCGTCCACTGCCCGGCGACTCAAGGCAAGGCGGTCGATCTTGCCTGTCCCGGTTAGCGGAAAAGCATCGACCGTCTCCAGGCGCGCCGGGATCATATGCGGCGGCAAATAGCGGGTGGCGGCCTCCCGGAAGGCGGCGCCGGAAATGGAAGCGCCGGGGAGCGGAACAACAAAGGCGACCAGATGCTTGGCGCCATTCGCCAAGGCGCAAGCGACGACGGCGATGTCGGTGAGCGGGAGGTGGCGCCGCAGCACGGTTTCGACATGCTCGGGCTCGATCCTGCGGCCGTTCACCTTGATCTGATTGTCCATGCGTCCGAGGAAATGCAGCAAGCCTGTCTCGTCGCGCCGGACGAGATCGCCGGTGCGATAGAGCCGTTGCGCCGGATCTTGCGCGTCGGGGCCCGCGATGAATTTTTGTTGCGTGAGGTCGGGGGCGTTAAGATAGCCGAGCGCCAGCCCCTCGCCGCCGACATAGAGCTGCCCCGCCGAGCCTTCGCGGACGGGGTGCATTTCGTCGTCTAGTATGCGCAAAATCGTGCCCGCGACGGGCCAGCCGATGGGGACCGGCGCATCGGCCGGCAAATCCGGCGGCGCGGTGAAGGTCGTGGTGAAGGTCGTGTTCTCGGTCGGTCCGTAAACCGAGATGAATTGACCCGAATTAAGAAGCCGCGCCGCCTTGGCGACATGCGCCGGAGACATGACGTCGCCGCCCGAGACCAAATAGCGGAGCTTGCACAGCGGAGCGGGGCGCTGATCGATCATAAGGTTGAAGAGGCCGCTGGTTAGAAACAGGGTCGTCACGCCTTGTTCCTCTATCGCGGCGGCGATCGCGTCGAGGCTGAGCAAGCCTGCCTCCGGAATCACCAGTTCGGCGCCGTTGAGCAGCGCGCCCCAAATTTCGAAAATCGACGCATCGAAAGTCAAGGGCGACGCTTGCAGGAAAATTTGTTCGTCAGAAAACCGCATATAGCCAGGATTCTTGACCAGCCGGACAATGGCCCGATGCGGGATAACGACGCCTTTTGGTTCCCCCGTGGAGCCGGAGGTGAACATGACGCAGGCGGGGTCCGAGCCCGCGACTTTCGCGGCCTCGCCGCTGCGGCCGGCGGGCCCCGCCAATGGCGCCGCGTCGACGTCAATCACCGGCACCGAGGCGGCGAGCTGCGGGAAGCGCCGCAGCGTTGCGCCGTTCGAAATGACACACGCCAATTCGTGCCGCTGGACAATTTCGAGAATGCCTTGCGGCGGGCTGCTTGGGTCGAGCGGCACGAACGCCCCGCCTGCTTTCAGCACCGCCAGGAAGGATGTGATGGTGGATAAGGAGCGGTCGAGAAGGATGCCGGCGAGCGCGCCTTTTGCAACACCAGCGGCGATGAGCTGGTCGCGGAGGGCGTCGGTCCGGGCGTCGAGGCCGGCGTAGGTCAATCGCTCCGTGCCGCTCCGGACGGCGAAAAAGCCAGGCTTTTCCGTGGCCGGAATTTGAAAACATTGGGGCACGTTATCGAAATTGTTCCCGGACATCGAATCGCCTCAAAAATGCGCCGCCGACAAAAAACGATTGTGATCATACTCAAGAGCAGTGCTTTTTCCATCCCCAAATGGGCTAAGAGATTACGAAAATGGCCTGTTCATTTCGTTAACCCTTCTGTTGTATGGTTAATTTCAGTATTCATCATGATAGATTTAAGGCTCAAAAATTGTGATGTCTATTTTTTGAATATTATAAATAAACATAAAATAACATAGAGGAGTCAAAGTGTAAACATATTTTATCTATGCTACTATGCATATAATACATAGACTTAATATTTATTTTGTATATTTTCAGACCTTGGGCACTCGCTCGTTCTTTCAGGCGCCACTTTGCCGTTGCTGGCGCGGCGGACATCTCGCGTAAAAACACCCGCGCGAAGCAGGCGCCTGGGAGAAAACCTCAATCACCCCGCGATTGGCTATTTTCCGGGACGTCCCGGGATTTTCCCAAGGCGCTCGTTCAATGCGGCCGACGGTCGCACTCCTGCCCTTCATCAAGGACTACAACAAGAACTGCCACGAGACCGCGGAGCCTTTGGACCACGCCCAAAGTCAATCAGCAAGGCCTCAAACTCCTCCGGTCAATGATCGCGCCGCTGGAGTCCGGACATGGCGTTCCCGCCTCCCATTGCCTCCAAGGCGCCGGCCGCCGCATTCGGCGCCACAAATCCCTCTTTGACACATCGTCGCGCGGAACACAATTGCAATCGCCATCGCACAAAAGCCGCAGGACAGTTCACAATCGGGACGGCACGAATTAAACTCAAGCATGCCCACCCGTCATTCCGCATGAAACGGGCGAATACCCTCGCATGAAACGGGCCGGGCGCGGCTCAAATGTTTCAAATAGACAGGAACCTTCCGTGGCGCGGGCGATCGAATCAAAGAAAACAACGGGCGCGCGGCGCCTTTTCGGGCTGTGGCTCATTGGTATTGCGCTCTTGGCGAGCGGGCCTGGCGCTGTTTGCCAAGGCGTCGTGAAATCCAAGCATGGCGATTGGGAACTGCGCTGCGAGACGCCGCCGGGCGCCGCCAACGAGCAATGCGCGCTCGTGCAGAGCGTCGCCGCGGAAGACAAGCCAAACATCAATCTGACGGTCATCGTTCTCAAGACAGCGGATGGGAAGAGCCGCCTCTTGCGGGTCATTGCACCGCTTGGGGTGCTTCTTCCTTCCGGATTGGGGCTTAAGATCGACGATATCGATGTCGGACGTGCTGGCTTCGTCCGCTGTCTTCCGACCGGATGCGTAGCCGAGGTGGTCATGGACGAAAAATTGATCGACCAAATGAAAGCCGGCCAGAAGGCCATCTTCATTGTTTTTCAAACCCCGGAAGAAGGAATAGGCATTCCGCTTGCCCTGGCCGGGTTCAAGGAAGGGTTCGATGCCTTGCCGTGAATTGGGCCGGAATTCGATGTGGCGGTCGGTGCCGGTCCCCATTGCACAATCCATCCTGGCCGCTTCGGCGCTTTTAGCGCTCGCCGGCTGCGGCGACCATCTTGGCACTTTCGACACGCCCCAAACCCGAGGGGGCGACTCGCAGGTGCTCGCTATGTTGCTGGGGTTCAAAAGCAACAATGCTCCAGCGGCGCCGGGAACCGAAGTCCGGCATATTTTCTGCCCCGAAGTCCTTATTCTCGAGGGCACCGCGGCGAGCCAGGCTTATGCCGGAACCCCGCCTTCGAACGAGAATTTACGCTATCAGTATTCGCTCACCGATACCGCGCGGGAATGCACGCTGGAAGGCGATCAACTCGCGATTAAAATTGGCGTCGCGGGCAGAGTGCTGCTTGGACCCGCGGGCAGCCCCGGCAGCTTTAGCGTCCCGGTGCGCATGGCCGTTCTCCGCGAACAGAATAACGAGCCCATTACAAGCAAGCTTTATCGCGCCACGGTGACGGTGCCCGCCAGCGACACCCAAGCGGACTTCACGATCGTCTCCGAACCGCTCCGCGTGCCCTTCATCCAGGACCACGCCGAGGACGATTATACGATAAAGGTTGGCATCGACGAAGGCGCGGGTGCGGATAAGCCCGCCGGCAAAGGTGCCAAACCCTGATGCCGCGCGAATTGCGAGGCCAACGATCCGGCAACCTGTGAATCACGTCCGATCTTGCGATGCAATCGTACCAAAATGATTCACGTGAAACGAAACCTGCGTGCGGCTGCTTGCAGTGACTTAGAGTGACTTGCAGTCCATGATTCGCTTCGTCCCATGCTGATTTGGAGGCCATCATCGCGGGCCGGCTGATTGGGCGGGAAGCATTCCGGATTGGCGAAAAAGCCTTGCGCCAAACGAGCCTCGACGAGCTTGGCGCGTTGATCGATTGCAGATCGCGGATTCTGTTTTGGCGGCTCTTTGATCCAGGGCCAAAAGGCGGGAAGGCTTGGCCTCTCGCTTTATATCAAGTCTACGCAAAAAAATCGCCTTACTCTAGCACCTTCTAATTTAATTGATCTGATGCAATGGCGCAATACGGAACTATAAGGCGACTACTTCGTTCCCGATCCGGGAGCGTCCGTCTCAAGGATGGCCTCCGCGCCG
>JBOHJT010000074.1:0-13215 GCA_050728715.1 Methylocella sp. | reverse complement strand
CAAGAAGGTTTTAGGGCCGCACGAGCTGCCGGAGAAGGAGCGCGCGCGTAGCGAGGCCATTAGCGCTAACCTAAACCAAAAGATGAACGATCTCTCCGGAGCGACCGCGGCTCGGGCAGGAAAGGCGCTTTATTTTGCCCTTGCAGAGGGCGACGCCATGCAAATCAAGGATCATATCTTCGAGCGGCTGACCGACCCCAAGCTCGCGCATTGCCAGTACTATTGCGAGGACGAAATCATTAACCGCATAGCGGAATTGATTGCCTCCGCGCCTCCATCGCTGGTCTCCGGTTTCGATTGATCCAAGCGAAACGCTTTGTTCTCTGCTCCGTGAGGTCTCTGGCAAATGGGTGGCGAGCGCCGCGCGAGGGTTTGGGACCTTTAATAAGGCGGCGGTACGCTCGCGAGCCGGGTCAAGCCCAATATGGAATGCACGGCGTGCGCGCGCTTCTCAGCGCATTCTCGGATCAGGACCCGCGAACTCGATCAGGGCCAGCGGCCATAAGACACGTGACCGCACCCGGCCAAGTCGCCAAAGCCAAATTCAATCCCTTCGCAGGCGGGGGCCGTCCACATATGAGTTTTGCAACGGCACCACTCCGCCGCTAGGTCCGCCCAGGGGTCAAATCCATCCGCGCGGCGGGACGCGCCGCCACCCCTGCCGCCGCCGGTCTCAGTGTCCCTCGAAGGACATCAGCGTTCTGACCGGCACGCCTAGGGCCTCGATCTTCTTGGCGCCGCCGAGATCCGGCAGATCGATCACGAAGCAGGCCGCCACCACATCGGCGCCGATTTTTTTCAAGAGTCTGGCCGCGCCCTCCGCCGTGCCGCCGGTCGCGATGAGATCGTCGACGAGGATCACTCTTTCGCCGGGCGTCACGGCGTCGTCGTGCATTTCCATCTCGTCGAGCCCATATTCGAGCGAATAGACAATCGACACCCTGGTGTGCGGCAGCTTGCCTTTCTTGCGGATTGGTACAAAACCCGCCGAGAGTTGATGCGCGACCGCGCCGCCCAAAATAAACCCGCGCGCTTCGATGCCCGCGACCTTGTCGATCTTGGTTCCGGCCCAGGGCTGCACCAATTCGTCAATCGCGCGGCGAAACGCGCGGGCGTCGCCGAGCAGTGTCGTGATATCCCGGAAAATGATGCCTTGCTTCGGGTAATCCGGAATCGTGCGGATCGTATCCTTGAGGTCGAGGGTCATGAACGCTTGACCCGTTGCATGATCGCCTCCAGCTTCTTCATCAGATCCCGGTCGCGGGCCGGGACTGGGGTTAGCAGGGCATGATCGAGCGCCCGGTCGGAACCGGCCGGGCAGGGCTCGTGCTCCGCCGGAAAATCACGCAGCAGCCGGGCCAGTAGTTTTGCCGCGTTTCCGGCATTGGCTTCAACCACTCTGACGACCGAGGCGACATCGACACTATCATGCTTGGGATGCCAGCAATCGAAATCGGTGACCATCGCGACCGTCGCGTAGGAAATCTCCGCCTCGCGGGCGAGTTTGGCTTCGGGCATCGCGGTCATGCCGATGACATCGCCGGCGGCGGCCTTGTAGGCAAGCGATTCGGCGAGCGAGGAAAATTGCGGACCTTCGATGCAGACATAAGTCCCGCCGTTGACGAAAGCGATGTTTTCGGCCGCCGCCGCCGCCGCGATTTTTTCACGCAGCAAGGGCGCGACTGGGTGCGCCATCGAGACATGGGCAACGCAGCCATTGCCGAAAAAAGAGCTTTGCCGGGCGAATGTTCTGTCCATGAACTGATCGACGAGCACGAACAACCCCGGATAAAGCTCCGGCTTGAACGAACCGCAGATGGAAACCGAAACGATGTCGGTCACGCCGGCGCGCTTTAGCGCGTCGATATTGGCGCGATAATTGATGCCCGAGGGCGACAATTGGTGGCCACGCCCGTGGCGGGGCAGGAATACGGCTTCGGTCGCCCCTATCCGGCCGAAGCGAAGCGAGTCCGAGGGCTCTCCCCACGGCGTCGCCACCCATTCCTCGCGGATGTCTTCGAGCCCCGGCAGTTCATAGACGCCCGATCCGCCGATGATGCCAACGATCGCCTTGGTCATAAAATCCCCGGTTCGTTGAGCGCCGCGGGTTCCACCCGTCGCGCGGCCAGTCCGCAAGTGAAAGGACCGTTACGTGGCCTCGCGATTTGCGTTAAACGCGGCGGCAACTTATTTGCGGCTCGCCGCGTGACAAAACGGGCCGCCCGCTCGTATTACGTGAGGGGACCAGGTTTGCAAGGATAAACCGAATGTTGATCGCCGCCAACGGTTGAGAGCTGGCTCGGTTTGTTTGAACAGAGCTTTTGGTTCGATTAAGCGGAATGCCTGCCGGGTCAGGCCGCCGCGACTGCCGGTAGTATTTGACGGATCGCCCGCTCGATGAAGCCATTGCCGCGCCATGAGCCCTTGCCGTCCATGGCGATCCCAACGGATCGCGTTCCGCGATCCTATGGCTCATGGCGGCGCCGGCTTTGCGAAGAACCTCCGTGAAGGCCGCGCGGGAATGCACGTTATTTCCATGGCCCGGACTCGATCTGGGCGGACGACCCGCATCTTGCGCGGCGGATAGGGCCAGTAAAACGGGGAACTCAACTTCCCATGCCGAAGGCAACTTCGATCGCAAAGGAGCGTTTCGCGCCAGGCGGCGGCGCCGGGAAAGGCGCGGCACGCTTGACCACGGCAACACTCTCGGCATCGAGATCGGCTTCGCCGCTCGACCGCAGCAGGGAAACCGACACAAGCCTTCCGGATTCATCGAGAGCAAACCCGACCGTGGCGGTGCCTTTCGCTCCACGTCGAAGCGCGCTCTCCGGGTAGTGCTTCACCCGCTCCAGCATCGCGCCGACAATGAGCTGGTAGCTCATCGCTTCGCCGCCGCTTGTTGGCAAAGGCACCGCGACGGCGTGAAAACTGCTGGGCCCAGAATCGAAAGCCAGCGCACGCCCGCTTTGCGGTGCCAACCGCTGTTTCGTGCCCAGCGTTTGCGGGCCACTGCCGCCCGCAATTCTCGCAATTCCGGCTTCCGGACTCCCTTCGCGCGCGATTTCTTTGTGCGAGGTTTTGATCGGGTCCGCCGGTCCTCTATATGGCGCTGGCAATTTCGTCACTAGTTCGACCGGGATCTTGCGCGTTTGTCGAGGGAGACCTGACGCCGCGTCGAGAAATAGGAAAACAAGCACGAGACATCCATGCGCAAGCAGGGAGGCGAGCACGATCTTGGCAAAGAAGCGGCGCTCGGATTGCGATGCCGAGTTCCCCGCGGTCTCATTGAACCGCCCGCCGTGACCGCCGGCAAAATTTTGCTGCCCTCTGCCGCGCTGTGCTCCGGAGTCCGTCCGCAAAGGCCGCCCGCCTTCCCAATCGCCCCCGGCTGAAGGAGCCAAGGCTCGTCCGCGCCCGGACATGCACTATAGACATCGAAGGGTTTCGCTGGCTTTGGCGAAAACCGCCCGGAACATGTCTTGGGTCAGGATGCCGGTGTTGGTATTATAACGGGAGCAGTGATAACTGTCGATAAGTGTTATTTCTCTCGCGCCTGCGTAATTTCGATTTACGGCCGGTTCGCCTGCAAGCAAGACATGCTCGGCGCCATGCGCGAAGGGAAACGCGGCCAGCTTCAGGCCGAAGGCACGAACGACCGACTCATGGGCAATCCGGCCGAGGGCGACGATTGCGCAAAGATCCGGCAGGGCCGCGATCGTTGCCGCGAGAAAGGGACGGCAGCTCTTGATTTCCGAAGGCATCGGCTTGTTTTGCGGCGGCACGCAGCGCACGGCATTGGCGATCACGCATGAGACGAGTCGCAGGCCATCGTCGGCAGACGCTCCGTAAGCGCCCGCGGCAAAGCCGAATTCGATCAGGGTCTCATAGAGAAGATCGCCGGCGTAATCGCCGGTAAAAGGCCGCCCCGTGCGGTTGGCGCCGCGCCGGCCAGGCGCGAGGCCAACCACCAGCAGACGCGCGTCAAGCGCTCCGAAAGCTGGAACCGGCGCGTTGTGCCATTCTGGCTGCGCTGCCCTGAGGAAATCGCGAAATGTTGCGAGGCGCGGGCAAAACGAACAGTCCGGGTCCGGCTCGCGGGCGAGGGGGCGTTGCTCGGACGCCGCCACGCTGGTTTGCCCGCTCGCCTCGATTGACTTCGCGCGGAACGATTTTACGAGCGATCCTCGGCCAGCGCCGGATCGCAATTGCCCACCGGCGCCGGGCGCCGGTCTTGCGGCTTTTGCGAGCGTTCGGGCCGGTCGATGGGGTCGCGGCCGATTTTTGCGGCGAGAAGAGTAATGTCGATGAATTCGTCCGCCTGGCGACGCAATTCATCGGCCACCATGGAGGGTTGCGTCGCATTCGTCGAAACGACGGAAACGCGGACGCCCTTGCGCTGCACCGCCTCGACCAGGGAGCGGAAATCGCCATCGCCGGAGAAAAGGACGAGGTGGTCGATGTAGTCGGCCATTTCCATGGCGTCCACGGCCAGCTCGATGTCCATATTTCCCTTGACCTTGCGGCGGCCGAGGGAATCCACGAACTCCTTTGTCGGCTTGGTCACCACGGCGAAGCCATTATAATCCAACCAATCGACGAGCGGCCGGATCGAGGAGTATTCCTGATCGTCCACCAGGGCAGTATAGTAGAATGCCCGGATTAATTTTCCCCGGCTTTGAAATTCCTTAAGCAGCCGCTTATAATCGATATCGAAACCCAGCGATTTAGCGGTCGCATATAAATTCGCGCCATCGATGAATAACGCAATTCGCTCTTGGTCGGCCATAAACGTGTCTCATAAAGTTCTCTTGTGATGTTCTTCGTCATTATTTATCTAGCACGGAGCGAGAACAATAACCCCTATGCCGGCGCATCCGCGCATTTGGCGAACTAAGTCTGCGGTCTGGCGTGGATTCGAACAAGACTATGTGGCCCCGCCTCACCCTTGCGTCAAGGGCCACTACATGCTTAGGTTCAGCATCAAAATGATAATATTAAGGCGAATGGCCGCGCCGCCGGAATTTATTGCTTCGCCCCGCCATCCACGGCGCCCGCGCCTGATTTTAGAGTTGCCAGAGCGATCGCACGAAGTATAACTAGAGTTTAATCCAAAAAGGTCTCGCTCGCAAGGAGTGCGCATGGCCCGCGTCACCGTTGAAGATTGTGTCGACAAGGTCGAAAATCGTTTTGAACTCGTTTTGATCGCGAGCCACCGGGCGCGCATGATCGCCGCCGGCGCGCCGGGAATGGTTGACCGCGACAACGATAAAAATACTGTGATCGCCTTGCGCGAGATCGCGGAGTCCGCCTTGGTGCCGGAGGATCTGAAGGAGGATTTTATTCAATCCCTGCAAAAACAAGTCGAGGTGGATGAACCCGAGGCCGAAACGGTGCCGGCGTTGTCCTCGACTCTCGAGGGTTCCGATGCCGTGGGGGAGTTCGACCGGATGACCGAAGAAGATCTGTTGCGCGGGCTGGAGGATCTCGTTCCGCCCGCCGACACCGAGGACGACAGCGACTGAAGCTGGGCTCTGGCGGCAACATGACCCGCCTAGGCAAGATGGCGTGGCAAGCCAACGCCATCTTGCTTGAAGCATGACCCGATCCGGCAAGCCGCGGCCTCTCCGGCCTGATCATGCGATAAAATTAAAGAGACCAAAGAGCAGGATCCGGTCGAATTCATACCGGAGCATGACCTGACGCGTCCTGTCGCGGGGCGGTATAATCATGATGCGGCAATATGAACTCGTCGACCGGGTCCGGCGCTATAACCCGCAAGCCGACGAAGTGGCGCTCAACCGCGCCTATGTCTATGCGATGAAGGCGCACGGAGCGCAAAGGCGCGCTTCCGGCGATCCATATTTTTCGCATCCCCTCGAAGTCGCCGCCATTCTTACCGACATGAAGCTCGACGATGCAACGATTGTCGCGGCTGTCTTGCACGATACGATCGAGGACACCGATTCGACGCGCGAGGAAATCGACAAGCTTTTCGGCAGCGATATCGGCCGTCTTGTCGACGGACTGACCAAGCTCAAGAAGCTCGACCTTGTCTCGCAGCGCGCCGCGCAAGCGGAAAACTTCCGTAAGCTGCTCCTGGCCGTGGTTGAAGACGTTCGTGTGCTTCTCGTCAAGCTCGCCGACCGCCTGCATAACATGCGCACGCTGCATTTCGTGGCGCCGGACAAGCGGGCGCGGATCGCCGAGGAAACCCTCGATATCTATGCGCCGCTCGCCGGCCGCATGGGCATGCAGAGGATGCGCGACGAACTCGACGATCTGGCATTTCGCCATCTCATGCCCGATGCCTGCGCGATGATCGCGGCGCGGCTCGAGGATCTGCGCCGGAAGAATGGGAAAATCATCGCGACGATCGAGAAGGAGCTGACCCTTGAACTCGCCGCAAGAGGCATCGTCGCCAAGGTCGAAGGGCGGCAAAAACAGCCTTATTCGGTGTGGCGCAAGATGGAGCGGAAATCAATCGCCTTCGAGCAGCTTTCCGACATTTTCGGCTTCCGCGTTATCGTTGAGGACGTCGATGATTGCTATCGCGTCGTCGGTGTCGTGCATATCAAATGGGCTGTCGTTCCGGGCCGTTTCAAGGATTATATCTCGACGCCGAAGCAAAACGACTATCAATCGATCCATACGACCGTCGTTGGGCCGGGCCGCCAGCGCGTCGAACTACAGGTGCGTACGGCACTCATGCACGATATTGCCCGTAACGGCATTGCCGCGCACGCCCTCTACAAGGATGGGCGCGTCAAAGGCAAGGAGAGTCTCACGAGCGAGAGCCGCTCCTACCAATGGCTGCGCCGCACGGTCGCCTTGCTTGCCGAGGGCGCCACGCCCGAGGAATTTCTGGAACATACAAAACTTGAACTCTTTCACGACCAGGTGTTCTGCTTCACTCCGAACGGCCGCCTGATCGCGCTGCCGCGCGGCGCGACGCCCGTCGATTTTGCTTATGCGGTTCACACCGATGTCGGCCATTCCGCGGTCGGCGCCAAGGTCAACGGCCGCAACGCGCCGCTCTTGTCCGAACTGCAAAATGGCGACGAGGTCGAGATCGCGCGCGCCGAAGGCCAGACGCCGCCGGCCGCGTGGGAAGGTCTTGTCATGACCGGCAAGGCGCGCCTGGCCATAAGGCGTGCGACCCGCGATGCCCTCCGCGCGCAATATGCCGCTCTTGGACGCCAGATCGTCACCCGTGCTTTCGAGCGCGCCGGCAAGGCTTTTACGGAAGACAAGCTGAAAAGCGCATTGCCGAGGCTCGCGCGGGCAACCATCGACGAGGCGCTTGCCGCCGTCGGCCGCGGCGAGATGTTTTCAGGCGATGTCGTCAGGGCGGTCTATCCGGAATTCATGGAAGAGCGCAAGCCGATTGTCCCTCGTGCGCGCGGAGAAACCGGCTGGTTTGGCCTGAAGAAGGCGGCGAGTCTGGTCTTCAAGATCCCCGGTGGCGGCGAATGGAACCAGAACGCGATCCCCATTCATGGCTCGCATGGCGATTTGCCGGTCCGCTTCGCCCCGAACGGCGGCGCGGTGCCTGGCGATCGCATCGTCGGCATTCTGACCCCTGGCGAGGGAATTACCATCTATCCCATTCAATCTTCCGATCTTATCGCCTTCGATGAAGAGCCGGCACGTTGGCTCGATGTGCGCTGGGACATCGAGGAGAGCCGCCATGAGTTGTTCCCCGCGCGGCTACTCATAACCGCGATCAACGAGCCCGGCACCTTGGGGACGATCGCCACCGTGATCGGCGATCATGCGGCCAATATCGACAACATCGTCATCAAACCTCTTTCGGCCGATTTCCGGGAAATGACGATCGATGTCGAGGTCAAGGATTTGAAGCATTTGAACACGATCATCTCGCATTTGCGGGCGCGGCCGGTGGTCAGCAAGGTCGAGCGGGTGAACGGATAGGGGCAGCGGATAAGGCTATCGCCATCTCGCTATCATATTGACACTGCCGCCGAGATGATCTCGCGAGCTATTCTGGCACGAGCCGTATGCAAGGGGGGGTGCACGTGCAATTCTCGCTCGGCTGGAACTGAAATTCCTCCCCCCGGCGCGGCACGCCCTGCCTCGGCCCTCCACGGCTCGTGGTTTATTTGTTGACTGCGTTGTACTAAGCTGGCGTCGATCGCGGAACGCGTTTGACATGATGTGTCCTCTCGCTCAATGTGTGTGTGGAGTTCTACCATGTCAGCTACTTTTCAGATTGACCCTAAGTACTAAATTGCTCAATTACGATGGCGCCACGGTGTAGAATACGCCGTATCGCTACAACGGGAGGAAGACATGACTGACCTTTTCTCTGCATATGAGGTACAAGCGCCAGGAGCTACGATCCCTGCATATTTGATCGAAAGTACAGCTCCAAATAATATCGATGACCCTGCCACGAATCTAAGCGTTCCACCTAATACAGAGGCAATAAGTGCGGATGTCGCAATTGGCAGAATCGTTGATCATCTCATGGCATTTGCAAATCCAACCCTCGTAGTTAATGTCCATGGTTTTAATAACCCCAGGGATATTGTATTGCCAGGTTATTGGAATACATTTGAATTTGTCACTAAAGACGATTATATTAAAAATCGTGAGATTGTAGTTGTCGGTTACCGCTGGCCTTCGGAAAAAATAGGTATCCCAGATCGTACATCGTTCAAAGCAGCCCCTTGGTTCCTTATTGGATTATTGATTGTTGGAGGTTTGTCAAGTGTTGTGGCATTGTTCGCATACACTCTGCCTCAGATACTCAGAGTCACTATTGGTGGTTTTGGTGCATTTGCTCTGACAATTTCACTTACACTGCTACTTCTGCGCATCGTTGTGTACTTTCGAGATGGATACCGGGCGACCTCGTTCGGCGTTCCTGACCTCGTCGAAGTAATCCGTCAAATCGACAAAAAATTAGCGGACAAGGATGATCGGCGAAATCATGTGGAATTATCATTCATTGCTCACAGCATGGGGGCCTATGTTGTTACCAGCGTCGTGAGGATCCTTTCAGATGTTTTCTCGCCGGCTTCCGTAAAGCCTAGCGTGAACATGGGCGTTGCCTCCGCGGACGAGCCCGCTGAGTCACCCGATATTATTGGCCACGTCTTCCGCTTGATGCGGCTCGTACTCGTGTCGCCTGATATTCCTGCGGAAGCACTGATCTCTAACCGAGCCAACTTTCTGGCTGCGTCATTGCACCGTTTCAAGGAGGCTTTTCTTTTTAGCAACGAGGGTGATGAGGTTCTCAGACAAATTTCTACGACCGCTAATTATTTTTCGTTTCCGACAAGTAGCAGGGAATACGGCTACCGCCTGGGCAATGTCGGCGTGCTGCGTTCCGGCGACAAGTCAGCGAATGGCAAGTATGGCATCGACAAATATGCTATTCCTCCCGGCGTGGACCTCAAGAAATTGCGAATCGGATACATGACCCTAAACAAGCTCTATGACCAACTGGACAATTCGGGTTTGGGACAATTACAGCGAGACCTCCCAAATTGTTTCTCGTATTTTGATTGCACCGATTGCGTTGATAACGGCAAAGGCATGCTCACCCTTGCTAGGCCGGGGAAAAAAAATAAATTGTGGCCCTGGAAGCACCTTTTCCTTCTCTTGCGTTATCTTTGGAGCCGAAGTCCTGATGTCCACGGAGGTTATTTCAAGTCACAATTCTTGGAGACACTCATCTACCGGCTAGTATGCATTGGATATGCTGAAACTGAAAAGGCTTATGCCGGTAAATTAAATAGCGAATGTGAGCGACACCAAGTCAAAGCACTGGTAAAAACGTGATCGTCTATGCCGCACTCGTCTTACCTGCGCCTCGGCGTCAATGTCGATCACGTCGCCACCTTGCGCAATTCGCGGGGCGGTGCCTTCCCCGATCCGTTGCGCGCGGCGCTCCTTGCCATCGAAGCGGGCGCCGACGGAATTACCGCTCATCTGCGCGAGGACCGGCGCCATTTTCGTGACGAGGACATGGCGCGGCTAAAGCGGGAGATTTCGAAACCTCTGAACTTCGAGATGGCGGCAACCGACGACATGGTGGCGATCGCCCTCGATACGCGGCCGCATGCCTGTTGTCTTGTTCCGGAAAGGCGCAGCGAGCGCACCACCGAAGGTGGCCTCGACGTAACCGGCGGCCACGATCACCTGAAAATCGTCACCGCCGAATTGCTCAAGGCCGGGGTACGCGTCTCCTTGTTCATTGAGCCAGCTTTGGAAGCGGTGCGGGCGTCGCGCGCGATCGGAGCGCCGGTGATCGAAATTCATACCGGCGCCTGGTGCGACGCGCTCACGCATGGAGAGGCCGAGCGGGCCGGACACGAATTTGCACGCATCAAGGCGGCGGCGGCGCTTGCGCGCGGCCACGGACTCGAATGTCACGCCGGCCACGGTCTCGATTTCGCAACCGCCAGGATCGTCGCCGGCTTGGCCGAAATCGCCGAGCTCAATATCGGTCACTTTCTGATCGGCGAGGCGGTTTTCATTGGTCTTACCGCGGCGATCGCGAAGATGCGGGCGGCGATGGATGAAGGACGAGCGCTAGCGAAATGAGCCCTTGTCCCGCCGCCGGTCGAGGCCAGCTTGCGGCTGTCCCTATTTGCTGGTCTTGCCGGTTGGGCGCGCTGGCGGAGCGGTCGGCTTAGGGCTAGGGCTGATCGGAGCAGGCGGAGGGGGCCGCGTCGTGACCTGCGAGTTGGGAGCGTTGTGCCCCCCCTTGTTCTGATATCCATCAAGTGCAAGCGACGGAATTCTCGATCGATCTTGACGTTTGGAAGAACCATTCATAGGGGGTGCTCTTGGTTTGTCCCGGGTTCGGCTGGAAATTCGATGTCAATATCGTCCATCGGGCGCGCAATGTAAACTCGCGGAGTTGAGAAAAGTTCATTGCCCTCGAAATCGTATACCTTGACGTCGAGAAGAACCAATTCCCGCACTTTTTCGGTGTCAGAAAATAGCTCGACCCACGCAGCATAAACTATTTTCTTGTCGAAATCCCGCACATGCACATATTCGACGTTTCGGTCACGCGCGTTGAATGTGAAATCCCACACATCCTCATCGCCGAATCGCTTGGTGGCGCCGATGACGTGCACGAATCGTGTCAAAAGATTGAACTTAACAAAATACAGCCAAAGGATCGAACAAGGAAACGCTACGAAAGTGGTTGCAAGAATCTCATTAAATGCGGCCGCGCCCAGGAACGTCTCGTCCTTCTTTGGTTCAACAAACGCGAACGGAAGACCAAACAACCGGTCAATTCCGTAGGTCACTAGGTAGGACACCAAGCCGAAGACGAAGGTCCGGCGGAGAACATCGAATTGGGTCGGCACCCGTTTCTGCAGAAATTGCGCGTCGATTCGCTCCCAGATAAGGCCAGGAAGAAAAATGATTGCGAGTTGCAGAAAGAAAATGTCCATTGGCCGCGTATCAGTTGGAGCTGGGGTTGACTTATTGCGGTCGTTACGAGGATCGCTTACCAGCAAGCGATTCGCATACCTGTCTCAATGGCTTAAAACTAATGATCATAGGCTTCGGCAACGACCTTTGCGATATAAGACGCATCGAGGACTCGCTCGCGCGCTTTGGCGAGCGGTTCGTCAAGCGCTGCTTCACCGAGACAGAGCGGCTCAAATCGGACGCGCGGGCGGGCCGGGCCGCATCTTACGCCAAGCGTTTCGCCGCCAAGGAAGCCTGCGCCAAGGCGCTCGGCACCGGGCTTCGCGCCGGCATCTCTTGGCGGGACATGGGAGTTGTCAATCTGCAATCCGGCAATCCAACGTTGCGCCTCACGGGCGGCGCGGCGGCGCGGCTTGCCACTTTGACGCCGCCGGGCCACCGGGTCTTTATCCACCTGACGCTTACCGATGAATATCCCTTGGCCCAGGCGCAAGTGATCATCGAGGCTGTCGAAGCCGCGGGCGCCATCGAAGCAGCACCAAAGGGCGATTTGATTTGAGGGTGCGTCCCCTTCAGAGCCCTTTTCAAGAGCCGCCCTCTTATCCTGATGAGGCGCGAGCGCCGTCTCGAAGGATGAGGGGAAGGAAGCCCAAGGTTTTATTGTGGGCAAAGCGAACACAGTGGAAGCGGCCGGCTGGAGAGAGCAGGCAACGCTGCGTCTCGAAAGATGCGCCGTGCCGCTTTCCGGTGCGCCCTCGTCATCTCGCCCTGGGTTTATCGAAGGCTGATACAGCCCTAACGGCTCCTCTCCAGTCGCCCGCGTCCATTGCGCTCGCTTTGCGAATCGCTACGCTCGCAATGGAACCTCGGGCTTCCTTCCGCTTAGAGTGTGGGCGTCTTTTCCGTGCAGGCTTTAGGCCCGACACCCGTACCGTATCGGGGCTTATGTGGCCGGAAGCGCGATTTTGAACGGCCCAGCAGCGGTTGGTCAAGACGGACGGACGGCTGGTCAAGCACGCCAGGTACTACCGGCTGCTGCTGGCCGAGGAGCATCGGCACCGGCGCTTGTTTGGCCAGATGCCGCGGCGGATCCCGGATCTGCCGGTGCCGAGCGGGTAGCACACCGATCGCGATAGCAAAATCTGGAGCCGGGGGAGGAGCGCCGGAGCAGTGTCTGAGATGTCGATTACGCGCGAGGAAGTGGGCTCGCTAGAGGCAAGAACGAGCGGTCAATATGCCCGCGATCTTGCTGACGCCTGCTCTTGTGAAAAATTTGTTGCGTTCAGGTGTAGGCGAAGCATATGATCCCCGCATCCCCGTCTGCCAAATCCGAAATTCGGTAGTGTCCTAATTTCATCTGTATGCGTGATCGACCCTGGCACGCGAGGCTTGCGGCCAGTCACCATAGACAACCGCCGGGCAAAAAAGCGCCCGCCGGGGAGGATCGGCAGGCGCTTCCGGCGAGGACTCTTGTCTGAGCCCAGCCGGTGCAATTGAATAGTAAGATTCACAAACTGATCGTGAGAATTACATCGCTTTAAACAGTTATCAAGAATGAATTTATGCATCGCCCCTATGTCAAAATACCCTTACATCAAGTTAGGACACTACCGGAAATTGGGGATAAAGATTACCGGAATAAAGTTAAAGGGAGCACACTATGAAACGTACGGCGTTATTGATTTTATGCCTCGCATTATGCCTCGCCACGGTGGCCACGGTTAAGCTGGATGCCCAAGCCGTGGCGAAGCCGCTTCTAAAGGGCTACTTCACGTATATTCCGTGGAGGGGCGGGAC
>JBOHJT010000073.1:0-13282 GCA_050728715.1 Methylocella sp. | reverse complement strand
TGCGCGTCATAGGCGTAAGTGGTCGTCTGACCCTCCGCTCCGATCGCCTTTTTCAGCCGGTTGACCACGTTATAGGTGTAAGACTGCGTCCGGCTCAGCATGCCGGAGGAGTCGAACGCCTGCTCCGTGATCCGGTTGCTTGTCGCATCGAGCGTGTAAACGATATGGTCGCCGGCGGCGTCCGCGATCCCAATCAGACGATGCGCCGGATCGTAGCTATAGGTCAGATAGGAACCGTCCGGCTGGGTCACCCTGATCAAATTCCCGACCCTGTTATAGGCGTAGGCGGTCTTGAGCGTTCCGACGGTGCGCGAGGTCAGGCGGCCACGCGGACCATAGGTCAGCGCCGTCGGCACGCCATTCGGATCGACGATCGTCAGCGGACGGCCATTGGCGTCATAGCTCGTGATGCTGGTCACATGCCCCAGCGCATCCGTGGTGCTCGTTAGATCGCCCTTGGCGTCATAGGCGTAATTGGTGACGTTGCCGCGCGGATCGGTTGCCGTCAGCACTTGGCCAAACGCGTTATAGGTATAGGAGAAGCTGCGCACCGCCGCACTCGCGGTGATCGTCTTGGTAAGCAGATTGCCGTGAGCGTCATAGGTGAAATCGGTCGTCCGGTTCGGCTCCGTGATCAGCGTCGGCGAGTGGAAGGTTGAAAGCCAGGTCGTGCTGATCGTCCGCGCCAACGGCGTGCCTGACGCCTCGGTGCGCGAAATCTCGTCGCCGCGCGCGTCATGTATATAGGTCGTAATGTTGCCGTCGAAGTCGGTGCGGCTCGCGACGAAGCTGTTGGCGTCGTAGGTGAACGCCTTGCCGCCCGCGCTTTGTACCGGCGCTCCCGTTATCGCCGCCGGTTTCACGACACCGAACTGAGTGATCAAACTATAGCCATGCACATTGCCGCGCGCGTCGGTCACGGTCGAGGCATTCGTAGCGTAAGAAACCGTCGTCAGGTCTGCCCCGCCCGCGTGCTGGCTTGAAATCGCGCGGCCTTGAGAATCATAGGCCCACGTCGCGAAGCGGTTGCCCTTTTCGTCGATGATCCCGGTCAGAAAATTCGGAAAGGCCGCATTCCCATACACATGCTGGCGAACGGTCTTGTCGGGATGGGTCACCGAAATCAGATTGCCAAATGTGTCATAGGCATAGGTGTAGACGCCGCCATCGGGCGCGGTCATCGTGGCGACATTGCCATTTGAATTGGCGGTAAACGAAAGCACATGCCCGAAGGGGCCGGTGACTTTCCTAAGATTGCCGGAAGCGCCATAGGTCAACGTCGTCGTGAGGCCGCTCCGCGTGGTCACCGAAAGAAGCTGGCCGCTCGGTGCGTAAGTTTCCGTCACATCGGAAGCCGTCACCAGCCGATAGCTCGTGACAACGCCGCCGCTCGAGACGGCCGTCAGGACGCTCGTGACGTCGGGATCGGACGAATAGACGCCGCTTTTGTTTGTGAAAATATCCTGCCGCCCGTCAGCGCGGGTCACCGTGACGGTGTTGCCCGATACGCGCAGCCCGCGATGCCAGGGGCTGCGCCACAGCGTGCCGAAAGCGGTCGCGCTCGTATCTTGGCTGTTGTAATAGCGGACGAGACTGAGGCCCGTATTGGCGGCACCGGCAAAATCCGTCTCGGTCTGAAGCTTGTTTCCGGTCGCGGCGTTGATCGGGTCGCCAACCTGACAAGACACCGCCGGATCGGTCGGATTGGCCGAACCGCATCTGAGGTTTGAAGTCGGATTCGCGGGCGAACTCGGCAAATTCTCGGGATCGACGGGCGCGGAAGTCAGCCCGAGCGTCTTGGGTGAAGCGAACGATATCGCTCCGCTCCAGCTAAAGCCGCTTGTTACACTTTGCTGCTCGTAAAAACAATTGGGGTTTTGAAGGTTTTGAATTACGACATCTTCATCCGGGGAAAAGGCGGGCGGCAAATCGATGGCAAAGCTGATATAATGTAGATTATGGCCCGGACAGCACGGGGCCAGTATATTCGAGCCTATATGCGCGCCGGCGTTGATTAACTGGCCGCCGGACAATAATATTTGGGTTCCTCCTATGCCGTTCGAGTTCGAAGGCGTAAAATTGAAGCCCCCGGCTGCAAAATTATACCCAATGGCCGGGACAGGCCCGGTGTAATTGGGAGGAAAAGTGTTGGCGACGATCATGGTGCCTGTGATGGTGGCTGTCGCCGGGCAGCTTGGAGGGTTGCCTCCACTCAGGGCTATCGGCCCGCTGTTGTAGAAAAAAGTGCTGGTGGTTTGTGCCCATGCTTCAGAGGCCGCGCCGCCCACCAGCCAGGCGACCAATACCATCCTCAACATGCGCAGGCGGCCGCCGAACCGGAATGCGTTGGCCGTCGCCTAACCCAGCGTGCGCATGTGCGCCTCCCCGCATTTGTCCGCACAGAACCAAGGGTGACGTGAACCCTCAATCTGAAGCTTTGGATTAAGAAAGTCGTAAGCCGCGCGAGCAAGACCCGTTTGCGTTGATCCCAGCTTAAATCGCGCCAAAGCAAATTCCCACCACTTCCGCGACGGCAGCCGGTCATTGTCCATGGCGAGCCTATCGTGTATGAAAAACCACTCGCATAAGGCTGCGTCCGGTGCCAGCAAGCCCTCGACTCGTTACACCTGAAAAGCGCGATGGCGACGCGGAGAGGTCGCTGCGCCCCTTGGCCCTTGCGGATTTCACCGGTCAGGAGGCCACGCGGAAAAATCTAAAAGTCTTCATCGAGGCGGCAAAAGCGCGGCGCGAGGCGCTCGATCATGTGCTCTTTGTTGGGCCGCCTGGGCTCGGCAAGACGACGCTCGCCCAGATCGTCGCCCGCGAGCTCGGCGTAGCTTTCAATTCGACCTCCGGGCCGGTCATCGCCAAGGCGGGCGATCTCGCGGCGCAGCTCACCGGGCTCGAAGAACGCGATGTGCTCTTCATCGACGAAATTCATCGTCTCAATCCGGCGATCGAGGAAATCCTCTATCCGGCGATGGAGGATTATGAGCTCGATCTCATGATCGGCGAGGGGCCGGGCGCCCGCTCCGTAAAACTCCCCCTCAAGCGGTTCACCCTGGTTGGCGCGACGACCCGCGCCGGTCTTTTGACGACGCCGCTGCGCGACCGGTTCGGCATTCCGCTGCGACTCGAGTTCTACACGGTCGAGGAGCTGGAAACGATCGTGCGGCGCAACGCGCGGGTGCTCGCGATCGCCATCTCCGATGACGGCGCCAACGAAATTGCCAGGCGCGCGCGCGGCACGCCGCGCATAGCGGGGCGGTTGCTGCGCAGGGTTCGCGATTTCGCGGCCGTCGACAACGAGCCGGAAATCACCCGGGGCGTCGCCGACAAAGCGCTGCGTCTCCTCGACGTCGATGCGATCGGGCTCGACACGATGGACCGCCGCTATCTTGAGACGATCGCCCTCTCGTTCGGCGGCGGCCCGGCCGGGATCGAGACGATCGCCGCCGCGCTGTCCGAGCCGCGCGATGGGATCGAGGACATTATCGAACCCTTCCTTATCCAGCGTGGCTTCGTCCAACGCACCCCGCGCGGCAGATTGCTGACGCCGCACGCCTTCCGCCATCTCGGTCTCCCGGAACCCGCGGGGGAGAGGCCGCAACTGCGGCTATTTGCCGGGGAAGACGACGAATCGCAGCGCTATTAATCGGGTAAGCCAGATCCATCGCATGCTCCGCAAGCGGTAGCCGCGTTGCCTGGTCCGGAAGATTTCCCAAGTTCGGCGGGCGCCCCCGCGTCGCGTCGCGAAAGCGTGATCATCCCCGCGCAGGTTAAGGCGAAGCCCGCCGGGGTTTCGCGAAAAAGCCGGCTCGCTCGCCCTTCGATCGCATCGCGGATTTTTTGAACGGGTGATGCGTCATCGGCGGCCGGAAGGTGCCTGTCTTGGCCGCATCGGCACACCATATATGTTTCGGGCAGGTGGCGTATCATGGCCGCGCCGGAGCAGCCACGGCGGCCGAGAGCGGCCAAACTACCGCTTACCGGCAAATTGTTGTTTCGAGTAACTCTAATCTAGGAGAACCCGCCGTTCTCATTTGGAACGATTGTAATAACCCATTCTGGTCTTGCGTGTTATTGAACAACTCGTTAGTTAGCAGCTTTCCGGCTCATCCCTTGGCTTCATGCTTGGTGCCTCGATGATCGTTTGTTCCTGCAATGTCCTTACCGACTCGGAGATTAGAGCGGCCCTCGCCAGCAGGGCATGCCCACGCACGCCATTCGCGGTCTATAATTGTCTCGGCTGCAATTTAAATTGCGGGCGTTGCATCGCCACCGTCAGGACGATCATCAACGAGGCCAACGCCGGGACGGCGGCCGGCGGCTCGTCCCACGAGCCTTGCGAGACGGATGCTATCGTGTTGTGCCCGGTGTAGGCAATTCGCGTCTTCGCGCCTCGGGCTCGAGCCGCCTCTCCCTTTCCCGGCCCCCAGGCGCCCTCTTTCCGGACGCGGTTTATCCGTCTATATGGAAGCATGGCGGTGTTGCCCCGCGGCCGCCGTCACGGCTTCGACGGCATGAGCGCCGCGCGTTAGGGAGCTTGCAACCATGAGGGGCGACGACCGAGTCCTCGACTATCTCAATCGCGGCTTGCGCAGCGAGCTGACATCCGTCAATCAGTATTGGCTCCATTATCGTATTTTCGATAATTGGGGCTATAAGGATCTGGCGAAGAAATGGCGCGAAGAGTCGATCGAGGAAATGCACCATGCCGATCGCTTTACGGCGCGTATTCTTTTTCTACAGGGGTTCCCTAACCTCCAAGTCCTCGACCCGCTGCGGATCGGACAAACGGTGGAGGAAATTCTTCACTGCGACCTCGCCACCGAGACCGCCGCGCGCGCGCTCTATACCGAAGCCGCTGAATATTGCATTTCCGCCCACGACCTCGTCTCCAAGGAGCTCTATGACGAGCTGCTAATCGATGAAGAAGAGCACATCGATTTTTTGGAAACGCAATTGGAGCTCATCAAACAACTCGGCGTCCAGCTCTACAGCCAAAAACATATTGGCGGGCTCGAAGACGACAAATAGAGAATTTTCAGTCGATAGCCGGGATAGCCCGCGCGGCTCGCGCACCACCAGCGGCGCCCTCAAACCCCAACGCTCATGCCTCGTGGCTGGCATTCGCACTATGACGTGAATTGATATTTGCTCCAGAAGCAATAAATGTCGATCCACGTCGAAGCGGAGCAAGGCATGGGTGCGCGGATTATCCCTTTCTTCGAAAAGGTGACCGAAACCTTCAGCTACCTCGTCGCCGATTCTTCGACGAAGGCTGGCGCGATCATCGATCCAGTGCTCGACTATGACCCCGCCGCCGGACGGATAACGACGCACGCCGCCGATGTCATCGCCAAAGCGATTCAAGCCGAGGGACTGCGCGTCGAATGGATTCTGGAGACGCACGTCCACGCCGACCATCTTTCGGCGGCGGGCTATTTAAGGAAAAAGCTCGGCGGCGCGCTCGGTATCGGTTCGAATGTCCGGAAGGTGCAACAGATTCTGGGCAATTTGTTCAACGACAAGCCCGTGCCCGCGCCGGGCGCCGGCTTCGACCATCTGTTCGAGGACGGCGAAACTTTTCGCGTCGGCAACCTCGAAGTGAAAGCGCGCCATACTCCGGGACATACGCCGGCCGATATGAGCTACATGCTGGAAGACGCCTTGTTCGCCGGGGACACGCTCTTCATGCCAGACTATGGAACGGCGCGATGCGATTTCCCCGGCGGCGATGCGCGGGCGCTTTATCGTTCCATCCGGCGGCTTCTGGAATTGCCGCCGCAAACCCGGCTCTTCATGTGCCACGACTATGCGCCGGGTGGCCGCGCCCACGCCTTCGAGACGACCGTCGCCAAAGAGCGGGCCCAAAACGTCCATGTCCATGACGGCGTCACCGAAGACGCGTTCGTCGCGCTGCGTACCGCGCGCGATGCGACGCTCGACACGCCGAGGCTTTTTCTGCCGTCGCTGCAGGTCAATATGCGCGCCGGCGAGCTACCGCCGCCCGAGTCGAATGGCCGGCGTTATTTCAAGATCCCGATCGAGACTTCAACACTTTAACTCTTTAATTCGCGGCTATCTGTTGCCCATCACGCGGGTCCTTTTGACGGGCAAGCGCTCCAGGGCGAGATCGCCAAGCCGGAAATATCGTTTTCGCCTGGACGTTGCGGCGGGATCGGGGCAATAAGGCCGTTGCCTCGCGGCGCCGCACATCTGGATTCAAGTCTCGTTTTTTTCGCGGAAGGATGGCCGAGCGGTTTAAGGCAGCGGTCTTGAAAACCGCCGTGGACGCAAGCCCACCGTGGGTTCGAATCCCACTCCTTCCGCCAATATATATAACTAAGATTACTGATTTCATTATATTTTCTAAGCCGCGAGTTTTCCTGGTCCCGCGTCTCTATCGAGCGACGTCGAACGGTCTGGCCAATAGCGACCAATGCTGAGCACGTCGCCAAGGTTAGCGCCGAGGAATGGCTGGAAGCCATCACGCGCTTGAAGGCCGAGTCGCCCGAAGGTCCAACCGCCGGGAAGCAAGACTTCCAGCCTCGCGGCTGACGGCGAAACCGCCGCGCGGCGGCGCGGCGTCTCCGATGCGACGGCTAAAACGCAACTCTTTAGTATATTCGAGAAGACTGGAACCCATCGGCAGGCTGAGCCCGTCCATCTCCTGCTCGACGCCACCGAAGCCAAAGAGGTAAAATTGGGGAACAACGAGCGCTTCGGGATTCCGGTCCGCACCCTCGTCTTGCCCGATCGTACCAGTCCTCGACGCATGGATGTACGAAACTCGTTTTAGGCCATTTCCCGCTTCGGGCCTATACTCCGTTCGTCGATTCTCGCGCGATGAATGGAGTTTTTGGTGGCGCTTGGGCAAGAACTTTTGCGGCGGTTCGAGAGCCGAGCCGTGGCCGGCCGCATTTATTCGCGGCTGGAAATCACTCGCCGGGGCTTCACGCTCGGCGCGGAAACGGTGCTCGCCGGGATGCGCCGGAACGCGCGCGGCCGCCCAAGGCTCGCGCTCGACGATGAGCAGCGCGTCTTGGCGCTGCTTTCCACCGCCTATGGGCGGCCG
This sequence comes from Methylocella sp., assembly GCA_050728715.1. GTDB lineage: Bacteria > Pseudomonadota > Alphaproteobacteria > Rhizobiales > Beijerinckiaceae > Methylocapsa. Next base: position 6,201 of record JBOHJT010000073.1, on the reverse strand, counting down.
GTCGAGGCTTATGCCGTGGCGAAAATGCGCCGGGCGGCGGAACTATGGAACGAGGGGGAGAAAGCGCTCGCCCACATCCATCTCGCTTTCGCGCGGCTGCCGCCCTGCGACGGCGAAGATCAAATGCTGCGGCTTTTCCTCGCGGAGGAATGCCTCGCGGCGGGTGTGACGCCGGCCGGATTAATGCAGGCGCAGGGATTTGTTCCAGCGCTGCTCGCTCTCCTGAAATACAATCCCGAGCAGCCACGAGTTCCGGCGGGCAGCGGGCGCGAGAGCGGGCAATGGACCTCCGGTGGCGAAAGCGCGGGCGTATCCGCGCCGCCCGCAACCGCAGTGCCCGCGAGCCTGCCGTCCGCGGCGGCGGGAGAAGGGGCCGGAACCCTGGCCGCCGATTTGTTCGCCGGGGCGAGCCCGCGATTTCTTGCCGGGTTGGCCGAACTCGGCGCGACGATCGGCGGCGGCGGCGCCGTCCTCGGCGCGATCTTTGTTCCCTCGCCCAATCCCGGCTTGACCTCGGAAGGCGCGGTCCCGGGCGAGCCCGGCCTTCGCTACGCGATCGATCACGATGAAAACACGCTGCGTCTGACCCGAGACGGCGAGTTCGTCGCGGCGGCGCAACGCGCGCAAGACGGCATTTACCATGAGGTCGAGACCGGCACCCCCATAGCCCGCGACGCCGGCGGCAGTATCGTCTTCGACGCCGCGACGCTCGCCAGCGCGACGGCCGCGCCAAAAGAGACCTCGCGGACCTCGGACAGGGCGGCGAGCGCGACGTCCGCGGAGGCCAAGGAAGAGCCGCCAAAGCTTTGCCCGGATCCTGGGCCGGACGCGCCGCATGGCGCCTTGGACCGGGCAAAAAAATACCAGGAGCTGGTCAGCGCCTTGAACAATCCGCAGCGGCCACTGTCGGCAGACCTCGCGGTCAGCCTCGTCAATCCGGTGACGGGAAGGCGCGTCGTTTTCGACGATTGCCGCGAGAGCGACGGAACGATGATCGAGGCCAAGGGGCCGGGCTTTGCGCACATGCTGGAGAGTGAATTTATGTACAAAAGGATTAGTGCCCGCTGGGTTAAACAGGCCACGAACCAGGTTGACGCGAGCGGCGGACGGGCTATCGAATGGTATTTCGCGGAGGACGCCGCGGCGGCGGAAGCAGAATGGATTTTCGCGAATGTCCGTACACTCAAAGGCAGAATCAAAATCATCCTCGAACCGGCGCTGGTGCAACGATGAAGGTGATCGACCGCGTAACGTCCACGCAATATGGTGTGAAGGCCTATTGGGAGCGCCGGGCGGAAACGCCCGATGCGCTCGCCGCGCGCTTCGTGCGGACGATCGACAGCCTGCAAGCGATCGACCCCGTTTTCGCGCTATGGACCTGCGGCTCCAAGCGCCCAAAAAAATTCGAGGCCATGCGCGACCGTTACGCGGAGGAAGTAGCCGCGGGCCTGACCAAGGACGATTGGGGCGAGCCGCTGCCCATCTATGGTTATTGGTTCGGCGCCCTGACGAGGGGACAGGCGCGCGATCGCTCATTCTTCTTAAGCGTCCATGCCGGATCGACCTATCCGCATCCTTTTGCGAATGATATCACGTTCTTGTCACACCATAATTCTATTCCAGACCCAGCGGTCATTGCTTATGAGATTTTCAAGCCCGTTCTTCTCGCCATTGTCGAGGCTTGGGATCCGGTATGCTGTACTTCCTATCCCCTTGCTATCCTCAATCTCGTGGAGAAAAGCATCTATTTCCACCAGACCTGGATCCAATATCTGTGCCCTTGGCTCGCTTCGCTCGTCGTGACGCCGCCGCCAGCGCCTATGATTGTCGAGCATCTGCCCGATGGCGGTCTGCTGATGTCGGCGACGACCGAGACCTTTGATGTCGAGAACCCCGCCCATATGGCCGCCGCGCGTGACATCGCGGCGGCGATCGCGCCCCTTAACGCGCTCCCCTGGGCCGAGCGGGCCCGCGCCTGAGCGCGGCTCCAAGCGGCCGAAGAAATTCGAGACCATGCGCGATCATTACGCGGAGGAAGTGGCCGAGAGCCTAACCAAGGACGATTGGGGCGAGCCGGAGCCGATTTACGGCCATCGATTTGGCGCCCAGAGGAGGGAACAGGCGCGAAGTCGCACATTCTCATTAAGCATCTTCGCCGGATCGACCTATCCGAAGCGTTTTCCAAATGATATCACGTTCTATACAAGGCCCCGTTGTATTCCCGACCCAGCGGCCGTGACTTACGAGATTTTCAAGCCCGTTCTGCGAGCGGCGGCCTGCTGACGTCGGCGAGGGCACGCGACAGTTCCGCCGGCTTGAAAACCGGACGCCGTCTAAGGGTTGATTCCCAAAGCCTTTCAACACGTGTATAATCGTTTAGGTCAAGGCCTCCGGCCTTTTTGGAGAGGTCCTGGTACAACAATTTCGTTGACGGGCGCGGTTCGCCGCCGGCGACGTTTTTTGCGGTGAGCTTCAAACAATTTGAAAGAAAGGGTGTCATGAGTTGCGCTCCGCGATCGAGAGGTTCGCCGGCCCCATCGAGCCGCAGGCGCCGTGCCGCGATCGGGCACGAGGAATTGACTGTTCTAATCGACTCGATCTACGAGGCCGTGCTCAACAACGATCTCTGGCCGGGCGTGCTGATTAAGCTTGCCGACGCCATGGGCGCCGCGCACGCTACCATCCCCACGGCGGACTGGCGGGCCAATATAGCCAATGTGATCGCGCCCCGCCTTGATCCTGATTTGCTTGCATCTTTCAAAGAATATTGGGCATTCCGCGATCCGCTTTTCGGGCGAGCCATACTCCGCCCCGCGGGGGAAATCTATACTCTTGACGGCCTCATGCCGCGCGAGGAGTTTTCCGCCACGCCGATCTTCAACGAATGGCACCGGCGGGCCGGGTTCGGTCTGGCCGCGATCGGAGCAAATTTGGTGGCCGAGGACGGGTTTTCAGCATTGATCGCTTTTTTCAACGCGCCCAGCAGGGATACCCTGACCTCCGAACAGACTCGTCTCTTCAAAGCCGCGCTGCCGCACTTTATGCGGGCCGTACGAGCACATCGCCAGCTTTGGAAGCTGGAACTCAAGCACCTGGCTTTTTCGCCAACGGAGCCCTTCGACACCCTGTCACAATGCGCTTTGCTGGTCGACGCCTCGGCAAGAGTGGTTGTCGCCAATACCGCGGCGAAGGCGAGGCTCGACGCCCGCGACGGAATAATTCTGCGCGATGGGCGTCTCGCCGTCACCGGCAGCCCGGATGCATTGCAAAAGCTGGTGGCCTCTTGCGCGCGAAGGTCCCTCGGGATTGGCGGCCCGGGCGGCGAACTCAAAGTGCCGCGCGAGCCTCCCCGCCCGCCTCTCCATGCAACGGTAACGCCGCTTCGGTCCGCGATGCGCCTCGCCAATGTTCCCTGGATCGGCATCGGCGCTCCCGTCGCCATGGTCACGGTGAGCGACCCCGAAATCGACTGGCGGCAGCGGGAGGTTAATCTGCGCCGCCGTTTTGGCCTAACCGCCGCGGAGACGGGGCTCGTCGCCGAGATTTTGAAGGGCTATGGCCGCAAGGCAGCCGCGCGGCGGCGCGGCATCTCCGATACGACGGCTAAAACCCAACTCTCTAGCATTTTCGACAAGACCGGAACCCACCGGCAGGCCGAGCTCGTTCGTCTCCTGCTCGATGCCGCCCAAGCGAACGAGGTTGAATGGGGGGACAACGAGCGTTCGGGGTTCCGATCCGCACCCCCGTCTTGCCCGATCGCACCGGTCCTCGACGCATGAATGTTCGAGGCTCGCTTTAGCCCATTTCCCGCCTTGGGCCTAGACTCCGTTCGTTGGCTCGCTCGATGAATGGAGTTGTGGGTGGCGCTTGGGCAAGAGCTTCTGCAAAAATGGGACACGCGGGCGCGCGGCCTCCGTCCGCGCATGGAAATTACCAGCGAAGACTTAACGCTCGGCGCCGGAACGGTCCTCGCAAAAATGGCGCGGGATGGACGCGCCGCACCTGGCGCCAGTCACGCCGCCTTTTTCGCCGCGATCGCCGCCAGCGTGCGTAAAATTTGCCGCGTGCCTTCGAGCCTCGCGGCTTTCGTCTCGAAATCGCGGACAAACACGATTTTCATGTCCGGCCGCACCTTGGCTTGCGGGCCTTGTTCCGCGACATAGCGCACAAGGCCTTGCGGGTTGGCGAAGGAGTTGTCGCGAAACGCAACGATGACCCCTTTTGGGCCCGCTTCGACCTTTTCGACATGCGCCTTTCGGCACAAAACCTTGATCGCGACCAATTGCATCAATTCGTCGGCTTCGAGGGGCAGCGGCCCAAACCGGTCGATCATTTCCGCGGCAAAACTCTCGATTTCCGCGTCGGACTCAAGCGTCGCGAGGCGCCGGTACAGGCTAAGGCGCAGATGCAGATCCCCGACATAATCCTCAGGGATGGTCACTGGCGTGCCAAGCGTGATCGAAGGCGACCAGGTCTCCTCGGCGGGCTCCTCGATCCCCGCCCGCAAGGCTTCGACCGCCTCGCGCAGCATCTCTTGATAGAGCTCGTAGCCAACCTCCTTGATGTGCCCGGACTGTTCGTCGCCGAGCAGATTTCCGGCGCCGCGAATATCGAGATCATGGCTCGCGAGTTCGAATCCGGCGCCGAGCGTATCGAGCGAATGCAGCAACTTGAGACGCCGCTCGGCTTGCGGCGTCATGTTGCGGCTGGGAGGCACCGTGAACAGCGCATAGGCGCGGACTTTGGCGCGCCCGACGCGGCCGCGCAATTGATAAAGCTGGGCGAGACCGAACATGTCGGCGCGATGCACGATGAGCGTATTCGCGGCGGGAATATCGAGGCCGGATTCGACGATCGCCGTCGAAAGAAGCACATCGTACTGGCCGTCGTAGAACGCCGCCATCCTGGCTTCGAGCTCGCTCGCCGCCAACTGGCCATGCGCGACCACGAATTTTACTTCCGGAACATTCTTGCGCAGGAAGGCGCTGGCGTCCTCGATATCGTCGATGCGCGGACAAACATAAAAGCTCTGACCGCCGCGATATCTCTCGCGCAGCAGCGCTTCCCGCACGAGCAAGTCGTCAAACGGAGATATAAAGGTCCGGACCGCCAGCCGGTCGACTGGCGGCGTCGCGATGATCGAGAGCTCGCGCACACCGGTCAGGGCAAGCTGGAAGGTGCGCGGAATGGGCGTCGCCGACAAGGTCAGAACATGGACCTCGGCGCGCAGTTCCTTCAGCCGCTCCTTGTGCTTGACGCCGAAATGCTGCTCTTCGTCGACGACAGCGAGACCGAGATCCTTGAAGCTCACGCCCGGACCTAGCACCGCATGCGTGCCGACGACGATATCGATGTCTCCGGAGGCGGCACCACGCTTGGCGGATTTAAGATCGGCCGGGCCAACCATCCGCGACATTTGCGCAATCTTGACGGGCAAATGCGCGAAGCGCGCGGCGAAATTCTTGTAGTGCTGACGCGCGAGAAGCGTCGTCGGCACGATGACGGCCACTTGCCTGCCTTCGATCGCAGCAGTGAAGGCCGCCCGCAAGGCGACCTCGGTCTTGCCGAAACCGACGTCGCCGCAGACGAGGCGGTCCATCGGCCGGCCGGAAGCCATGTCGTCCAAAACCGCGTCGATCGCGGCCTGCTGGTCGCCGGTTTCCTCATACGGAAAGCCCGCGCAAAATTCGGCATAAAGATCTTCCGGCGGCACGAGTTTTGGAGCGGCCTTGGTCTCTCGCGCCGCCGCGACCTTGATGAGCTCCGCCGCCATATCGAGAACGCGCTTGCGCATGCGCGCCTTGCGCTTCTGCCATCCAACGCCACCCAATCTATCGAGCTCGACTTCTGTCTCTTCCGAGCCATAGCGCGACAAAAGCTCGAGATTTTCTACCGGGAGAAAAAGCCTGGCGCCCTCGGCATAATGCAGCTCGAGGCAATCATGCGGCGCGCCGGCGGCTTCGATCGCCCTCAGACCGGCGAAACGCGCGATCCCATGATCGACATGGACGACAATGTCGCCCGCCGTGAGCGCCCCCGCTTCGGTCAAAAAATCCTGGGCGCGGCGCTGCTTACGTCGCCCGCCGGGCAGCCGGTCGCCCAAGATATCCTGTTCGCCGATAAGCGCGAGATGGGCCGCCTCGAAACCTTGCTCGATGCCAATGACCGCCAGGGCCAACGTGGCTGGCGAAAGCGCGAGGG
>JBOHJT010000072.1:0-13323 GCA_050728715.1 Methylocella sp. | reverse complement strand
GTCTGGCTCGCCGTCATAAAGGGACCTCGCCCGCGCGCCCCGTCCGCTGTCAGGCTTCACTCCGCGGCATCGGCGCGGCCACGTTCGATCCGTTCCGCCTTCAAAAGCTCGGCGACGAGAAAGGCCACTTCGATCGCCTGCTCGGCGTTGAGCCTTGGATCGCAATAAGTATGGTAACGGTCATGCAGGTCCGCCTCCGAGATGGCCCGCGCGCCGCCGGTGCATTCAGTGACATTCTTTCCGGTCATTTCGAGATGCACGCCGCCGGCGTAAGTGCCCTCCGCCCGGTGGATCGCAAAAAACGTCCGGATCTCGCTCATGATCTTGTCGAACGGCCGCGTTTTGTACCCGCCCGCCGCCTTGACTGTATTGCCGTGCATAGGATCGCATGACCAAACGACGCCGCGCCCTTCCTTCTTCACGGCGCGTATCAGCCCCGGCAAGCGATCGGCCGCCTTGTCGGCGCCAAACCGGCAAATCAAGGTGAGACGGCCGGGCTCGTTCGCCGGATTGAGAATGTCGATGAGCCGCAGCAACTCGTCTTGCGAAAGCGCGGGGCCGCATTTGAGCCCGAGAGGGTTTTTGACCCCGCGCGCATATTCCACATGGGCATGGCCCGGATGGCGGGTGCGGTCGCCGATCCAAAGCATATGACCCGAAGTCGCATAATGATCGCCGGTCGTCGAATCGACGCGGGTCAGCGCTTCCTCGAAGCCGAGCAGCAAAGCCTCATGCGAGGTATAAAAATCGGTCTGGCGCAATTCCTGATGCGCCTCGGGATCGAGGCCAATCGCGCGCATGAACCCAAGGGTCTCGGTGATCCGGTCCGCGAGTTCCTGATAGCGGGCGGACTGCGGACTGTCCTTGATGAAGCCGAGCATCCAGCCATGCGCGTTTTCGAGATTGGCATAGCCGCCCGTGGCAAAGGCGCGAAGCAGGTTTAGGGTTGCCGCCGACTGCCGGTAAGCCATCAGCTGGCGCGCGGCGTCGGGTTCGCGCGCGCGCGTCTCGAACGCGAGATCGTTCACAATGTCCCCACGGTAGCTCGGCAGCTCAACCCCGTCGATCGTTTCGGCCGACTCCGAGCGCGGCTTGGCAAACTGACCGGCGATGCGGCCAAGCTTCACCACCGGCAGGGCGGCGGCAAAGGTCGTGACCACGGCCATTTGCAGAAACACCCGGAAAAAATCCCGGATATTGTCGGCGGCGTGTTCGGCAAAACTCTCGGCGCAGTCGCCGCCCTGCAAGAGAAAAGCTTCGCCCGCGGCGACCTTGCCCAGCATACGCTTCAGCTTGCGCGCCTCGCCCGCGAAAACCAGCGGCGGAAAGCCCGCGAGCTGGCGCTCGACCTCGGCCAGCGCCGCCTGGTCGGCATAATCTGGCACTTGCTCAATCGGCTTGCGTCTCCAACTGGCGGGCGACCAGTAGTCCATGGGCCTATCCTCTCACTCCTCGGGCGGGCGCCCCAAACCCTTGCGAATTCAAGAATGCCTTATAAAGAGGATTTTGAAAATGCGACATGGAAACGGATCTGCTACCCCTCGTCGAGCGGCCCCGAGTCCGGGCCTTCCGGGCCGGGAATTTCCTGCGCAAACCGCGCGGTGCGCGTGCGCATGGTGACGAGTTCTTCCGCCGATGTCGGATGCAGCGCCATGGTCGCGTCGAAATCGGCCTTTTTGGCGCCCATTTTGACGGCAATTCCCAATATTTGCACCATTTCGCTCGCGTCCTCGCCGAGAATATGCACGCCGAGGACGCGGTCTGTTGCGCCACCGGCGACAATCTTCATCAAGGTTTTCTTTCGTCCACATCGGCGGCCCTGGGCGAGATTACCGCGGCTGCCCAGCGTCACGAATGTCCCGTCCTGCCGCAACGCAAACCAAAATTCGAACCGGCCACACCCGGGCGCTGGGCGCGTTAGGACGGAAGGCCCCAGAAGGCAAAAAAGATCCGGGCCAAAAGAAAGAGGGAGGCAAAGGCTAGCAAAACAAGAACCAGCGAACGGGCCTGCTCGCCGGACCGGTTAGGAAAATTCCTTTTGAAACCGTCCCAATACCGGCGCCACCAAGACGAATTTGGCGGCGGATGATGAAGCTTTAAAGGCGACATGAAAAGTTCTCCCCTCACCGCCGATCCGCAAAACCAAACCACGAGCCGCCGGTTGGATCCATGAACCGCGTCGGCGGGGCCCAGCCTCCTCACACCTTGGCGATCCAGCGCACGACGCTATCTTCGAGCATCTCGAATGTCGCTCCATAACGGGCAACGAGGAAAAAAGCCGCCGCCAACATAATCCCAACCGCGACCATTGCCCCACCTGTCAGCAAAATCCGGTCCATCATCATTCCTCCTCATAGATCGTGTTCCTCCATTTAATTATTATAGCTGAGTTGCGCCATCCGCGCAGCAAACTCGCGCGTCATCTGGGGAATTCGCATCAAAAGCCCGTTTCAAAAGCTTCGCCCTTCATCCTGAAAAGGGTTCGACGACTCAAAGGATAAGCGCCAAGGTTCCGGTCTAGCGGGACGGAAAGTTTAAAAAATTACAGGGCGAAGGCTGGATACTAGCGCACTATTTCTCTCGCTCCAAATCCCCGTGCCGCACTTCGCCGCCGCCTTGCGAAAGTATATTTGCCCTGGCCGCCGGTCGCGCTCATGGCGGCGAAGCGCCGCTTTTCGCTAGAGGAGCGAGGCCGTGGCTGCCCTCCGGCGGCCGCAAGGTCTTGCTCGTGCTAGTTGTCTCAACAACCAATGCAAGGAGAGCGGCGCGAGTTTCCCCCGCCTTCAAGAAAAAAGAAGCGCGGAGAGTTTTCGCCGGGCGCTTATCGTTGCCGAATCGACCGCCCCCCAAGCGTCGAAAAATTGCAGCAACTGCTTGCGCGCGCCGTCGTCGTTCCAGGCCCGGTCGCGCTTGATGATTTCAACGAGCTCGGCGGCCGCCTCCTCGCGCCGGTTTTGGGCATTGAGGAGGATGGCGAAATCGAATCGCGCCCGATGGTCGCCGGGATTGGCCGCGATCTTTCGCACGAGCTCGGAAGCGTCACCGACGGCGGCGGCTTGTCCGGCGAGGTCGAGCGCCGCTCTGGCGGCAATGACCGCTGTGTCGCGCTCGCCGCCCGCGGCAACCGAGGCCAGAACGGTTTTGGCGCTTTCAAGGTCGCCTGCGGAAATGAGTAGTTTCGCCATTCCGGCCACCGCGGCGGGGTCGCCGGGGTTTTCGGCCATAATCGCGGCATAGAGTTCCGCCGCCCCCTCGACGTCGCCAGCGGCGAGCAAGGTTTCGGCTTCGGCCAGGCGATCGGCGTCGTCGTCGAGCGGGCCAGCAAGCCGCTCGACGAAACCCTTGAGCTCTCTTTCCGGCAAGGCGCCCATGAAACCGTCGATTGGCTGACCGCGCTGAAAGGCGATGACGGCGGGGATGGAACGAACCCCCAGCCGGCCCGGAATTTCCGGATGCTCGTCGATATTCATCCTGACGAGCTTGACCTTGCCGCCCGCCGCCTTGACTATTTTTTCGAGAACCGGCGCGAGCTGCTTGCAGGGTTCGCACCAGGGCGCCCAAAAGTCCGCCAGCACCGGCTGACGCGCCGATTCCGCGAGGACATCGGTGCCAAAGCTCGCCGTGGTGGCATCCTTCACAAGCGCCCCGGCCGCATCTGGGCGATTGGCCTCGTTTGCGGCTTCACCGCCGCCTTGTCCGCTCCCCTGGTCACGCCAGCGGCCAAAAATCCCCGCCATGTTCCGGCTCTCCCTTGGTGCCCTCGCGAGGGCGGTTCCGCGACACTGCCAAAATACGCTGGCGCCAAAATGCGTCTTCAGCGGCGAAATCGCAACCGGCCAGTGCCTTCCCGGCATTACCCTGGCATTTCCCTCGCTCGTCCCCTACATTGGACCGGCGGAGCTGCGGGGTGCGTGTTGGATCAGCATTCCCGGGGCCTTATCGATCTCCAAGGGAGCTGTCCCTGGCCTCGCCCGTGGGCTTGGCCACACGGCGCCCACTTACATTGTAGGTTCCCGGGATCGATATCCCACGGCCATCGCGGCCCCGCGCTTGCAAATCGTCCAGCCGGTTGCGTCATGTTCCTCACTAAGCCGGCCCTCCGCGCGCGGGCTTTGGCGCGGCGGGGTGAGACGAGCATCGAGTCCGCCGCCGCTTATGCCGCGCATCTCGCGGCCGAAGGCCTCGCCCTCGTCACGCGCTTGCGCCCCGGGATCGTCTCGGCCTATTTTCCGCTTGCGGGCGAACCCTCAACGTTGCCTCTCCTTGAAGAACTCGCGAATGCCGGGGTCAAAACGGCCTTGCCAGTTACCGGGCGGCGTGGCACGCCCCTGGTGTTCCGGCTGTGGCGGCCAGGCGACCCCACCTTCCAGGGTAAAATGGTGATCGAGGAGCCGTTGCACGGAATGACTGAGGTCGCGCCCGATCTTTTGTTCGTGCCCCTGGCCGCATTCGATCGGGCGGGGCACCGGATCGGCTATGGAGCGGGCTTTTACGATCGCACTCTGGCGGAGTTGCGGGCCAAAAAGCCAATTTGCGCGGTTGGCGTCGCCTATGCGAGCCAGGAGTTCCCAAAAGTTCCGCACGAGGAGCACGACGAAAGCCTCGATTACGTGCTCACCGAGCGCGAGTTGATTAGCTGCCGGGTTCTTCGTTAGCATGCGCCTCCTCTTCGTCGGCGATATTGTCGGCCGCGCCGGCCGCGCGGTTCTCTTGGAGAGTCTGCCCAAATTGCGCCAGGCCTGGGGGCTCGACTTCGTTATTGTAAATGGCGAGAACGCGGCCGGCGGCTTTGGGATCACCGAGGCGATCTGCGCCGATATTCTCGCGGCGGGCGCGGACGGCGTGACGCTTGGCAATCATGCCTTCGACCAACGCGAGGCTCTCGTCTTCATCGGCCGAGAGCGGCGTCTGATCCGGCCCCTGAACTATCCGAGCGGGACGCCCGGCGGCGGCGCCAATCTCATCGAAACGACAACCGGCGCGCAGGTGCTTGTCATCAATCTCATGGGCCGCGTTTTCATGGATGCCATGGACGATCCTTTCGCGGCGATCGCGCGCGAAGTATCGGCCTGCCCCTTGGGAGTTGGCTGCGATGCCTTGGTTGTCGATTTCCATGCCGAGGCATCGAGCGAAAAGCAGGCTTTCGCGCATTTCGTCGATGGCCGCGTTTCGCTCGTCGTGGGCACCCATACCCACGTGCCGACCGCCGATCATCAAATACTGCCTAATGGCACGGCCTTTGTGACCGACGCCGGAATGACTGGTGACTATGATTCGGTGATCGGCATGGAAAAGGAGGAACCGGTCCGCAGGTTCACAACCAAGCTACCCGCAACGCGGCTCGAACCGGCATCTGGTGCGGCAACCCTCTGTGGCATCGCGGTCGAGCTCGGCGCCAATGGCTTAGCCACAAAAATCGCGCCGGTGCGTATCGGTGGCAGGCTTTCGCAAGCGCGACCGGAATTCTGGGAAGCTACTTGAGAAAAACATAGATGTCGGCTTCGAGGTTGGCGTCGTCCGGCTCGGTCGTATCGGTTAGATATTCCTCGATGAAGCGGTTTTGTGATTCGAGACCTTTTTCATCGAGAAAAGCGGTGATGAGATCGTAGGTCGAATCGATATCGTCGTAGGCGCCGCGATGCAGGAACTTGATCGCCTTGCCAGAAGGGGACTCGCCAATTTTCACGCCATCGGAGAGTTCCGTGCCCTCGGGTTTCCCGGCGAGCGGCACCATCGCCTCGAATTGAAAGCTTTTGTCGTCGGTTGCCAGAAACAATGCGAAAGGATGTCCCGCCGGAGTAAGCCCGGCCTTTTTGATCGCCGCATCGACTTTGGCTATCTCGCCTACCACCGACTTGAATCCATCCGCCCATTCCGCGCTCGCGCTTGTGAAGGCCACCGGACGGGATGTCAGTTCAAGGGTCACCGCCGAGGTGTCGTCCGGCACCCCCGGCGGGGGTTTGGAGCCGGTTTCGCCGGGAGTGGACGGAGCCGGTTTTGCGTTGACGCCGGGCAAGACAGGGGCTGGCGTGGTGTCGCCTGCGGCCGGCGTGGCGGCGGGAGCCTGCGCGAATGCGGGCTCCGGCGGCGCGGCCATGACCGCCAAAAACAGGCCAAAGGCCAGTTCGACGCCCAGCCAACGTTTGATGCTACCTATCCTCATATACCGCTCCAAAATTGTGGTTCGCGCCAAAGGGCTCCATTCGCGACGGTCCGGCGCGCGAGACCGCGCCAATCCTGGCATAAAAAGGCGCGGGGCTGCGTTAAATCTCGCCGCCCGTCGAAGTTTTTCTATATCATGGCGGAGCAATTATCGTGCCGCGCTTTCCGGTCCACCGGGCGACGCGAGTTGGCCGGCCATGATCAAGGTCGATTTCGCAAATTGGCATCACACGCCGCAGGCTACTTCGGTAAAATAGGGCCATCCGCGGATGTATTGACGGTAGATGCGAAGCCATGGATGAATGGATTTGCCCCCTTTTAGCCCGCTCGCGAATAGGCCCGTCGTCAAGATGAACGGGCTTGGCAACGAGATCGCCGTTCTCGATTTGCGCGGAAGCGGCTTGACCGTCAGCGGGCCAGAAGCGCGCGCGATCGGACGCGGCGAAGGCCTTGCCTTCGATCAGCTCATGGTGCTGCATGAACCGCGCTCAGCCAAGGCCGATGCCTTCATGACGATCTATAATAGCGACGGTTCGCAAGCCGGCGCCTGCGGCAATGGAACACGCTGCGTCGCCTTTATCCTGACGCGGGGAACGCCGCGCGAAAGGCTCGTTCTGGAGACGGCCACCGCGCGGCTCGAATGCCGGCGCAAGGCCGAGACGATTTTCACCGTCGATATGGGCCGTCCGCGCTTCGCCTGGAAAGAAATCCCACTGCGCGAACCATTCCACGATACGCGCAATATCGAATTGCAGATCGGTCCGATCGATGCGCCAGTTCTGCATACGCCCTCGGCCGTCAACATGGGCAATCCGCACGCGATTTTCTGGGTCGATGATATCGAGGCCTTCGATCTTGCAAGGATCGGCCCCTTGCTCGAAAACCATCCAATATTCCCCGAAGGCGCCAATATATCCCTTGCCCGTGTCGTTTCCCGTGAGCGTATCGCGCTAAAAGTCTGGGAGCGTGGCGCCGGCTTGACCCGCGCCTGCGGCTCGGCCGCCTGCGCCGCCCTCGTCGCGGCAGCGCGCAAGGGCCTCACCGAGCAACGCGGCATCGTCAGCCTGCCGGGAGGCGATCTCGAAATTGAATGGCGGGAGAGCGATGGCCATGTCGCGATGACAGGCCCGGTCGAATTCGAATTCGAGACAAGGCTCGATCCGGCGCTCTTCAAGGACATCGCGGCGTGATCCCACAGGGGCGCGAACCACAAGACATCGAGGTTTTGACCTTCGGCTGCCGGCTTAATCTTGTCGAGTCCGAGGCGATGCGCCGCGCCGCCTTGGCTTGCGGGCGAAGCAACCTTGTCATCGTCAACTCCTGCGCGGTGACGGCGGAAGCGGCGCGGCAGGCGCGCCAAGCCATTCGCCGCGTCAAACGCGAGCGGCCCGAAGCGGAAATCGTCGTCACCGGCTGCGCCGCCCAGATCGATCCCACTCAATTCGCCGCCATGCCGGAGGTTTTCCGGGTCATCGGCAATGCGGCAAAGGCCGATCCGGCGAGCTGGGCGCGTGGCGGCGGCCGCCTAGACGTCTCCGACATCACGTTGGCGAAAAAGGCGCCGCATATTTTGAGCGAGGGCATCGAGGATCACACCCGCGCGTTTCTCGCGGTGCAGACCGGCTGCGATCACCGGTGTACGTTCTGCGTCATTCCGCTCGGACGCGGCCCCTCCCGCTCGGTGCCGATGGAAGATGTTATCCGCGCGGCCCGCCAGCTGACGGCGAAGGGCTTTCGCGAGATCGTCCTGACAGGCGTCGATCTGACTTCCTATGGCGCCGATTTGTGCGGCGCCCCGGCGCTTGGGGGTCTCGTCAAATCCATCTTGCGCGCGGCGCCAAAACTCGAACGGCTGCGGCTCTCCTCGATCGATTGCATCGAGGCGGACGAAGCTCTCGTTGAAGCGTTCACCGAGGAGCCACGCCTAATGCCGCATCTCCATCTCTCGCTGCAATCCGGCGACGATCTTATTTTAAAGCGCATGAAGCGCCGCCATCAACGTGACGACGCCATACGTCTATGCGCCGGACTGCGCCGGCTGCGGCCGGAGATTGTGTTTGGCGCCGATCTGATCGCGGGTTTTCCAACCGAGACCAAAACCATGTTTGAAAATACGCTCGCGCTCGTTTCCGATTGCGGCCTGACGCATCTTCACGTCTTTCCTTTTTCCGCGCGGCCCGGAACCCCCGCCGCGAAAATGCCGCCGGTCGCGCCGGAGATCGTGAAGGCAAGGGCCAAACGTCTTCGCGAGGCCGGCGATGCGGCGCTGCGCGGGCATCTTGACGCGCAAACCGGCAAGACCTTGCCTGTCTTGACGGAGCGGGGCGGGACCGGGCGCACCGAGGATTTTTCGCGCGTGAAAATTGGAGACGTGCCTCCTTCGCAAATGATCGACGTGATCATCGCAGGGAATGATGGACGAATGCTCGAAGCGTGGGTCCGGGTTTAGCCCCTGTTTCAAAAATCTGCCCACATCCTGAGCGGAAGGAAGTTCTCCGCAATTGGGGATCATTTTGCACCGGAGTTATGCACCAAAAAAGCCCTATTGAATCAAGGCTCTACATTGCGGCTTATGCCTTGATTATGCGCGCGCATAAATCGTCGGCTTTACGCCTTCTCCTCGCGAGCGCCCGGATGCAGACCCGCCCGTTGCGGGAGAACGAGGACGAGAGCGACAATGATCGCTGCGAGAATGCCTGAGGCGACATAGCGGCTGATCTCCAGCCCGCCGTGAGCGTGCGGTTTGTCCAGAAGGTCCCCGAGCGTTGCGCCAAGCGGTCGCGTCAGAATAAACGCCGCCCAAAATAGCAAGGTGTGCGAGATTTTCGTAAAAAAATATGCGGCGGCGACAACCGCCAGACCGGCGGCGAAGACGACCGCGCCGCCCTCGTATCCGAGCCCGTTCGTGTCGGCCATCCAGTCGCCCAACGCCGTGCCGAGCGTCTGCGAGAACAGGATCGCTACCCAATAGAACATCTCGACCCGGGGCGTGGCGACGGTATTGACGGAGATGGAGCCCTCCGACCAGCGCCACACGGCCAGGGCGGCAATCAGCCCCGCGAACAGAATCGACGATCCGCCGAAATAACCGATGCCGAGCGAACGATCGGCGAAATCCGCCATCGTCGTGCCCAAGGTTGTCGTCGCGACGATCGTGAGCCAATACAGGAAAGGATGGAATGCCTTCGCGAAAATTTGCGCGACGGCGGCGGCCGCGAAAATGCCGAAAAAGATGAAGCTGCCAATCGCATAGCCCAGGTGCATCGACATTGTTACGGTATCGCCGCCGGTCTCTCCCAATGTCGTCGCAAGCACCTTGACGACCCAAAACCCAAGAGTAACTTCGGGTACCTTGCTCAGCGTGCCAGCCGGGAGCTTCGTCATGCGGGAATCCTTATCGTCGCGGGAGCGGAAGCCGGCCCCATTCGAGGAACAGAGCCGATTCCACTTTTCGTTCAATCAATCGATTCATTAATCGGGATTCCTACCCTCCTTGGCGTTTTCCAATACGCGCCCCGTTCTAGCGTCAACGCCAACCTCCTGCGTGGAGCTTCCACTCTTGATGTCGAATGAATAACGTAGACCGGTTCCTCCTGTTTCACGTTCCAATTCCTCGTCCGTGATCTTGCCCGGATGCGCCTTCAGAGCGATGGCGCGCGCCTCGGCAATGCCAATCTTCGCGTCCTTAGCGAGCTCTTCACCCTTGTAAGCCAAGGCCGGAAAGGCAAAGAGCAAAGCTAGACTCAATACTCCATATCGGATGCCGCAATCGCGCGGGATATTCATGTTCATTTGTTTCATGGATACGCTCCTGGTGCCCCGCTGGCGACAACCCTCGTCTGGGTATCATGAACATGACCTGAACACGCTATTGTCTTGGTAAGGCGAAGAACGTATTCGTGAATGCGTTGCGCCCCGGCTGCGGCGGGAGCGTGCAAGCGCTCGCCTTGACGCGGCCGAAAGACACGGACATCGTCAAGCCGGGCAGATCGAAATCGCGCTTGACTTCCAACCCAGTCGCCGAGCGGAAGGACGCGCGGCGGTTTGACAGCGAAGACCGGGACCTCGCCGATGCTTTGGGCAATCTCGTCACCTTCATGCCGGTTCCCGGCCAGCGTCACAACGTCAATCTCGCCGGCAACTTTTCGCGCATCACGGGCATTTGATGCGCTCCGCTCATGAATAGCATCGCTTGCGGCGCGTTTCCCGGCGGCAAGGCCTTCGAGGCCAACAAAGGGCGCGAGCTTCTCGCTGCAAGAAAAATCGAACCTCTCAACCCTCCGCGCGAGGCAACCGAAGGCGGCGACGGAACGGCAAGGGGAAATACAAATGGCGCCATTTGGCCGAGAATTTCGTCTACAAGATCAAGGCGTTTCGCCGTATCGCCACGGGTTGCGAAAAGACCGGCGCATGCTTCGCCGCTATGATATGCGCGGTCAATATCCCTATCGCCACGATGGGATTTTAAACAGGCCCTGATGTCTCGATTTCGGCGAAGCAACGCATGCCAAAATCGGGAGACGAGCGAGGAGGAAGAGCATCATGCGGGACAAGGTTGTTGTTGTAACCGGCGGTTTCGGCGTGCTTGGGAACGCTGTGGCGGAGGCGGCGCTGGCGGCCGGAGCCTTTGTGGCCATCCCTGGCCGGGAACGAGTGGATAAAATCCCCGCGCGGGAACGGCTTTTGCTGCTTGGCGGGGTGGATTTGACGGATTTTGCCGCGGCCAAGCAAGCGTTTGAAACCGTGGCCGCGCGCTACGGAAAAATCGACGGGCTCGCCAATGTCGCGGGCGGCTTCCGGTGGCAGACGCTCGGCGACGGCGATCTCGCCGAATGGACTGAGCAATTCCGGATGAATCTCTTGACCGCCGCCACGGCAGCCAAGGCGGCGCTACCTTATCTGCGCGCAACGCAGGGCGCCATCGTCAATGTGGCATCGGCTCCCGCGAAAAAGGCTGGCGCGGGGATGGGCGCCTATGCGGCGTCCAAGGCGGGCGTGCTGCGGCTGACCGAAAGCCTCGCCGAAGAAGAGAAGAACGCAGGCGTGCGCGCCAACGCGGTGCTGCCGACGATCATTGATACGCCACGTAACCGCGCGGCGATGCCGAAAGCCGATTTTACACGCTGGGTGAAGCCGGAAGAGATCGCCAAGGCAATTTTGTTCCTTCTGTCCGGCGACGCCACGGCAATCACCGGCGCGGAACTTCTGATGTCCGGGCGGACGTGATCACAAGTGGGACTTGGTGGCAATCAGCGGCAGGCGATGGCTGTCCTTGAGCGTCGTCAACACGATGGACGATTTGACGTGCGAAACGCTGGCCTGCGGCAGGATCAAATCGTTGATAACGCGGGAAAGGCCGTTTAAATCCGGTGCTGCCACTTTCAGCACATAATCGGCGTCGCCAGTCAGCGAATAGGCTTCCTGTATCTCTTCGACACCATTTACGAAGTCTCTGAACTTCCTGGCGTTTTCCTTGGAATGGGGGGATAGGGTGACTTGGATCAAGGCGAGAAGGCCGATCCCCAGGCGCGAGGCGTTGAGGCGCGCGGAATAGCCTTCGATGACACCGGCTTCCTCGAGCCTTATGCGGCGGCGGGAACATTGCGAGGCGGAGAGGCCGATTTTCTCGGCGAGCTCGGCATTGGTGAGGCGCCCGTCGGCCTCGAGTGCGGCAAGGAGCTTGAGATCGAATCGATCGAGCGCGCCTAGTTCATGCGGATCCGCCATTTTTCGCACAATCCGTGCATCGGAAGTCGAGAACTCGTTTATTTTACACACATCTCTCGCAGATTTCGCGCTATCTTTAGCCTTCTTAAAGGAAGGATAAGGAAAAAATGGGCCCGTTTCCGCACGATGCGCCGCCAGCCAAGATCAGTGCCGAAAACCCCGCCGGCACCGATGGTTTCGAATTCGTGGAATTCGCTCACCCCGAGCCTGGCGCGCTCAAGACTTTGTTCGAAGAGATGGGTTTCGAACGTGTCGCGCGGCACAAATCCCGCGCCATAGATCTTTACCGCCAGGGCGGGGTCAACTACATCCTCAACGGCGACCGGACAAGTTTTGGCGGCAGATTCGTTGATCTGCACGGACCTTGCGCACCCGCGATGGCCTGGCGCGTTGTCGATGCCAAACATGCTCTCGCGCATGCGGTCGAAAGAGGCGCCATGCCCTATTCGGGCGAGGCAGGCGCCAAGACGATTGACGTTCCTGCGATCGTGGGCATCGGCGGCAGCCTGATCTATTTCATGGACACTTTTGGCGCCAAGGGTTCGCCCTACGAGGTTGAGTTCGACTGGACCGGCGAGCGCGATCCGGTGCCAGCGGGGTGCGGCATCGACTATATCGATCACTTGACCAACAATGTGTTTCGCGGCGCCATGGACCGGTGGTACCGGTTTTATCAAAATCTCTTCAATTTTCGCCAAATCCGCTATTTCGACATTTCCGGGAAATTTACGGGACTCTATTCGCGCGCGCTTACGAGCCCCTGCGGAAAGATCCGGATTCCGTTAAATGAATCCGCCGACGACAAAAGTCAGATCGAGGAATATCTGCACCAATATAAGGGCGAAGGCATTCAGCATATCGCCTGCGGCTGCAAGGACGTCTACGCCACCGTGAAGCGCTTGACGGCGCGGGGCCTCGCTTTCATGCCGCCACCGCCGGATACATATTACAGCAGGATCGCCGCGCGGCTTCCCGGCCACGGCGAACCGCTGGAGGCGTTGCGCGCGAGCGGTCTTCTCATCGACGGCGAAGTCGTCGAAGGCGGCAAACCGAAGCTCCTGTTGCAGATTTTTTCAAAGACAGTGATCGGCCCGATCTTTTTCGAATTCATCGAACGTAAGGGCGACGAGGGTTTTGGCGAAGGCAATTTCCGCGCGCTTTTCGAGTCGATCGAAGCAGACCAGATCGAACGCGGCGTGCTCGGCGCCTGAAAAATGAAGCGCGTGTAGTGTCCCGCGTAAAGCGTGACAATGTGATTGGCGGGTGTCATCCGGCGCAACATGTGGGCAAAAAGCGCGACATTGGCGGTAACGCCTCGACGATGATTTGGTAGGTGGATCTACCGGGAAAGGTTGTGACCTTGCCGGTCGCGACGACTTCCAAGCCCTCCCGCGGCTTGGTCTTCAGTTTCGCGAAAACTCCCTTCCAGACGAC
>JBOHJT010000071.1:0-13411 GCA_050728715.1 Methylocella sp. | reverse complement strand
GCCGAAGGACCAACCGCGTCTTCGAATCCTACGACGACATCCTCGACCACTGCTGCTTCGCCTGGAACAAGCTTATCGACATGCCCTGGAAAATCATCTCCATCGGAACAAGAGAGTGGGCCTCTCGGCCATGATCAGCGAGACTCGGTATAAGGCGATCAGCAGGCGAAATGCAAGAGGCATGGGAAATCTCTGCGGCCGTGTACGCTAAGCCGGCGTCCGCACGCGGCCGGCGGTGCTGGCGCAGCTTGCCGCGATGGCAGCCCGCCTCGTTTTTTACTTGTTAACCTTATCGGCTTAAATTGATCTTATGATCGGGAGCGGCCCGTGGCGACACGGTGGCGACAATCTCGATTTCGCGCCGCTCTGTTCGCCCCGGATTTCGCTCTAAGTCTTTGATTTTTATGGTACCGCCACCCCGGCTCGAACGGGGGACCTCTAGATCCACAATCTAGCGCTCTAACCAACTGAGCTATGGCGGCGCGCCGGAATGCACCGGACCGTAAAAGGATCAATCCGCGATTGCAAGGCCTCGAGCAATGTCTCGTACGAGATGTCTCGCAAGAGGAAAAAACCAAACCGCGATGTTGCCGTATCTCGACCATCGAGCTTAAGAACGAGCTTAAGAATAGGTTAATCTAATCGCCGGGAAAAGGATGCGGCCGGTGGACCTCCGGCGGTCGCACCGCTAGGAATTCGTAAAGGTGCTCCATGCCGGCTGAGAAAGCGCAAAGTTGCATGACGGGGTTTTGCTGCGCGCCAGGGCTGACCCGGCGAGACATCGCGGATGTTTTGGCCGTCCTGCCGTCCGGGCTTGCTTCCCATATGCCAATTGTGGCGATGCGTGGCAAGCCTGCGGCGCACCCTGACAAGTTGATTCTCGCCAGCGAAAGCTTGCTGCATGTGTGCGGCGCGAAAAGTCTCAACGGCCTTTTGGGCTTTCTTTCCGGCGGCGAGGAAGGCTCGCAACGGCTCGCCGATGTTGCCGCGAACCTCGGTCTCGACGCCGCGCCCGTCATCGAAACGCTGCATTTTCGCATTGGCGGGGCTACGCGAACCATCGCCTTCCTTTGCCGCCGCACCGGTGCCGGACGAGGACCGTCGCTGTTTGCCGCCGCTGCCCTCGATGTTTTTGACCGGCGGGAAGAGGCAACGCCCTTTGTGGCGCGCGCCGAGCCGTTGGCCAGCCGGGGAGGCGTAGGCCACGGGAACGAATCCATCGAACCGGGGCCGCTAAGGGCCGCGCCCCGTCCGTCGCGGCCGGGCGCCGGAAGCAGCCGCGAAAGCCTCGAAAAGGAGCTAGCCCGCCAGAAAGCCGAGTTTCGCGAACTAAGCGCCATTTTGGATACCGCGATGGACGGCATCGCCGTGCTCGATTCGCAAGGGCTTATCCTGAGCCTGAACCGCTCCGGCGAGGCTCTTTTTGGCTTCGATCAAAACGAGGCGGCGGGTGAGCATTTCACGGGCTTGATCGCGCCGGAAAGCCGGGGGCTGGCGAATGCCTATTTCGAAGGGCTGAAATCGCGTGGCGCCGCCAGTCTGCTCAATCGGGGCCGCGAGGTCATCGGCCTCGCCCGGCAAGGCGGGACTATTCCGGTCTTCATGACGCTTGGCCGGATCGGGGCACCGCCCGGCGCCACAGAGCTCCGGGAGGCGCGCTTTTGCGCCCTCTTACGCGACCTCACGCATTGGAAAAAGGTCGAGCGGGAGCTTGAGGAAGCCCGCAAGGACGCCGAGCGGGCAAGCGCGTTGAAATCGGATTTTCTCGCCAGGATCAGCCACGAAATCCGGACGCCGCTCAATGCGATTCTTGGCTTCGCCGAAGTCATGATGGACGAGCGTTTCGGGTCGATCGGCAATCAGCGTTACAAGGATTATCTCGGCGATATTCATGCCTCGGGTACGCTGGTGATGAGTCTCGTCAACGATCTTCTTGATCTTTCCAAGATCGAGGCAGGCAAGATGGATTTCGCGTTTGCATCGATCGACGCCAATCGCATTGTCTCCGAGTGCGTCTCGATCATGCAGCCGCAGGCAAGCCGCGAGCGGGTCGCCCTGAGGCTCTCATTGTCGCCAGCGCTTCCCGACATTCTCGCCGACGAGCGTTCGCTTCGCCAGATCGTCTTGAACCTTCTGTCGAACGCGGTGAAGTTCAATCAACCGGGCGGTCACGTCATTGTCGCCACCGCGCTCGCCGATGCTGGCAGTGCCGTGATTCGTATTCGCGATACCGGGGTTGGCATGTCCGAGACCGGCATCGGCGCGGCCTTCGAGCCGTTCCGGCGGCTTTCCACCGCGGGGCCGTCGAGCGGCACCGGGCTGGGCCTTCCCCTGACCAAGGCCTTGGCCGAGGCCAATCACGCCTCCCTTACAATCAAGAGCAAGGAACACGAGGGCACTTTGGTCGAGGTTGTCTTCCCGCCGGCGCGCCTCCTAGCGGAATGATCCGGCTCCAGAGGCCCGCGCTCGAATACCCAGCTTGAGTGTTCTCATATTTATGAACTGATAAATACATTGTCGCGGGCGACGGCACATTCGCGGCGGGCCAGTTCGAGAACGAGTGGCTTATATCAGCGGCATTGACCTCTGACTCAGCACGTTTTCCATAATGACGTCTTTGATGCGTTTTGTGCAGCATGGAATGCTCTCGTCGCGGAGCCAAGCGCATTGCCTCAATTGCCACACGAGATTGGGCATAGGTCAGTCCCTATTGCCGCCGGTATTATTAAGCGACGGAATGGCGGCGCAGTCGAATGTGTCAAAGCGCCTCCCCGCCGGAAAGCGCAAGCAGGCAAGCTTACGCGGCCGGCGAACACGTGGCTGCGTGCGGATGCGGCGCTCGACCATGCGCCATTCGGGACCGTGGCGGCAGTGGATGGTACAAGCCCCAGCGCTTGTCCCGTCGGCACTATCGTTCGGCAACGGTTTCTCGCGACTGACGGTTGCTGGCGACATTGGTGGCCGGACGCGGCGTGCCGATTGCGAGCAGTTCCAACAAGACCTGAACTTGATGGCTTGAAGATGATGGATTACGAGAAAATCGGCGAAATCAGCGTTGCGAAAATCCTGCGCGACTTTATCGGCGACGAGGTCTTGCCGGGAACGGATATCGGCGCCGGCCAATTTTGGAACGGGCTCGCGGGGCTTGCCGGCGAGTTCGCGCCGCGTATTCGCGACCAATTGCGGTTTCGCGACGAGCTGCAGCAAAAAATCGACGAATATCATCGGATTACCGCGAGCAGGCCGTTCGACCCGGCAAGTTATCACGGCTTTCTCCGCGACATCGGCTACCTTGTCCCGGAGCCGCCCAATTTTGCCATCCGCACCGGAAATGTCCTGGAGATCGCGCGAGTCGCCGGACCGCAGCTCGTTGTTCCGGCGTCGAACGCGCGCTACGCCCTCAACGCGGCAAACGCGCGCTGGGGCAGTCTTTACGATGCGCTCTATGGCTCGGACGCGATTCCCGAGACCGATGGCGCGGCGCGCGGGAAAGGCTACAACAAGGTGCGTGGCGCCAAAGTCATCGACTGGGTCCGCGCATTTCTCGACGACGTGGTTCCCCTCGCGGGAGGCAGTCACAAGGCGGTCACCGCTTACAAGGTCACTGGCGGCGAGCTCATTGCGACGCTTGAAAACGGCCTGGACACGCGGTTGCGGCATCCTGGCCGGTTCGCCGGATACAAAAAGAAGTCGCTCGACTCGTTTGTCGTGTTGCTTCGCCACCATGGACTGCACATCGAACTCGAGATCGATCAAAATAGCTTGGTCGGGGCGGAAAGCAAAGCCGGCGTGGCGGATGTCGTTCTTGAAGCCGCTCTCAGCACCATCATAGATCTCGAGGACAGTGTCGCGGCGGTCGATGCGCAGGACAAGGTCTCTCTTTACCGCAATTGGCTTGGGCTGATGCAGGGCGGCTTGACGGCAATTCTCGAAAAGAACGGGTTGATCGTCGAGCGGCGGCTTGCGGAGGATCGCACCTATATCAGCCGGGATGGCGCCCCGATGACCTTGCATGGGCGCGCCCTGTTGCTTGTCCGCAATGTCGGCCATCACATCGAAACCGGCGCTGTGCTCGATGCGGCAGGGAACGAAATCCCGGAAACCATACTGGACGCCGCGGTCACCTCGCTGATCGCGATCCACGATCTCAAGCGTGGCACGGGTCCGCGCAACAGCCGCAGCGGCTCGATCTACATCGTGAAGCCAAAAATGCACGGGCCGGCCGAAGTTGCGCTCGCCGATGCGCTTTTTGCGAGAGTCGAGGACATGCTGACGCTGCCCCGGCATACGATAAAGATCGGCATCATGGACGAGGAGCGGCGCACCTCGGTCAATCTCAAGGCCTGCATTGCGGCGGCGGCCTGCCGCGTGTTTTTCATCAATACCGGCTTCCTCGACCGCACCGGCGACGAGATTCACACCTCGATGGAAGCGGGTCCCATGGTCCGCAAGAACGACATGAAGAACACCGATTGGATCGCCGCCTACGAGAATGCCAACGTCGACGTTGGCATCGCCTGCGGGTTGCCTGGGCGGGCGCAGATCGGCAAGGGCATGTGGGCCGCGCCGGACCGGATGGCCGACATGCTCGCGCAGAAGCTCGTGCATCCGCTTGCCGGGGCGAATACCGCCTGGGTGCCCTCGCCGACGGCCGCCGTCTTGCACGCGGTGCATTATCACAAGGTCGATGTCGCGACCCGCTGGAAGGAGCTCGCCCGGCGCAGCCCGCCGCAGCTTTCCGATCTCCTTGCCATTCCGGTTGGCCGGGCGAACTGGGCCCCAGACGACATTCAGGCCGAGCTCGACAACAATTGCCAGGGGATCTTGGGCTATGTCGTGCGTTGGATCGACCAGGGCGTCGGCTGTTCCAAAGTGCCGGATATCCATGACATCGGCCTGATGGAGGATCGCGCCACGTTGCGAATTTCAAGCCAGCACATCGCCAATTGGCTGCACCATGGGATTGTCACGCGCGAGCAGGTGATGGACACGCTGCAAAGGATGGCGGCGGTCGTCGACCGGCAAAATGCCGGCGATCCGCTCTACCGGCCGATGGCGCCCGGCTTCGATGGTCACGCCTTGCAAGCGGCGGCGGATCTGATCTTTAGGGGCCGCGCGCAGCCAAATGGCTACACGGAGTGGATACTCCACGCCCGCCGGCGCGAGGTGAAGACGGCTGCTGGCTAAGACTAAGTCTCGTGGATAACGACTCTTGGTGAGGGGGCGTAGTCGCGCGCCGCACGGTCGCGAGCCCGGCGCAATGCCTCTTGGCGCGGATCTTGCTAAAAGCCGATGCTTCCGAAGCGGTCGAAGGAAGCTGCGACAAACCGCAATGCCCCAACCAGGGGTGAAACCGATTTATGAAGACACGGTAGTGATTTCAGGATTCACCGTTGCTGCAAGGATTTCCCAAATGCGTTCGAAACGGCGATCTCGAAACGCTCTGTATGCTGCCAAGTCAAAAACCAGTAACGACGGATCTTTGGCAAAGTCAACAAGTAGCAGATGTTTCGCGATATCGACCCCTGCGCCTTTGAGACGTGCAAAGTAGCTAGCCGGTAATTCGGCCCTTTTTTCGGATATTATCTGTCGCGCCAACGAACCGAAAATTTCCAAGATGGTTGATGTCAGTAGTATAAAGACCAAGCTTAGAGCGCAACATACTTTGCGGGTAGATATGATCGACGTGTGGATCATTGCCCTTGAATTTCACGTCGAAAGGTGATGAGCCCATCTGATCTACGTATACTAGATTGAGAAGAATATAGCGTAGCCTTGTCGCGTTCAAGTGACGCCGTTGCAATTCTGTATCGTTTCCGCGCCTGAGGAAGTAGTCCTTAATTCCAGCTAAAGGGAAGCCCACAGAAGACGGCTTTCCAACGACGGAATGCAGCGCGTTTATAACGGTGTCTGTACTCTGAGAGTACCAACCAAACAGCTGGGCCTTGTAGTGGTAAGCTCGCATCATCGCGCGGCTTTCCTCGCTCGGCTTAGGATTATAGTAGAGGAAATCGAAAAGCAGGATGAAACTATTGTAACTGCGAATTACTTTGTCCGCGTAGACCTTTAGGTCGTTTTTCATGAAGTCGCGAAGCTCTTGGAAGGCCCGTTCGGCGCGGTCCCACCCAGCCTCCATTTCGTCGAGAAGTTCATCGCCACCAGTACCTGTGAACCTTTCCGGCGACGCCTCGGCGCCGCGACCGTGCGCCACGAGCAAGCATTTTAGTGGAAAGGTCTTATCAAATTTGAGGTTCGTTCCGTTTAAGAGTTCAGTGGTTTGTTCAATAACTTCCTCAGTATCTGACCATCCTTCTTTGATAGCTGCAAACATCAAGTCTGACGCATCGAGCTTCGTACCACCCGAGTTCACCCGGACAAAAATATCAAGGATCCGTCGGTATGGAAATTCGCTTGCCACTCCGTCCAGTTCTTGAACCCAGAAATGCTTTTCCTCGCGCAAAAGCGATACGAGCTGACTCATATTGCGCCTTACACGCCTTCCACGAGCCTTGGCATCCTGCGCCAACTCTTCCTGTTCAAGCGGCTTGATCGAATTGAGATTGTCGAGAGATTCGTTGATGCGATCCGCTACTTCCTCGGCATTCCTTTGGCCATCCTTGCCTATAACATCGGCCACCCGATACCAGGGCAATTCGAGTGGCGACTTTGAGAATCGCAGCGGATGCATCAGCCCCTGCTCATCCGGGGCAACGGCACCGGTGATGTCGAAGTAGGCTTCTGCGCGTTGGTTATCGGGTGAAGTGATTGCGCCGAAGAAAATTGCATAAAGGGTCTGCAATCGCTGCTGACCGTCGAGGACGAAAACCTTCTCTATGCCCTCCTTGGACATGTTTGGTTCATAGAAATCGCTGAGATCGGCGTCCCAGGTTACCTGCTCCATGAACTTGCGCGCCTTGATCTCATCCTTCGTGCGCCAGAACAAAAACGTCTGAATCGGATAATTTCGCATCAGGCTGTCGAACAGGCGAAGCATCTGTTCCTCGTCCCAAACGAAAGGCCGCTGAATATGAGGCAGGAATAGGTTCCGATTGATCTCTTCGATGAGGCGGAAGAGCGAGCGAGGCTTGTAACTCATGCAGCATTCCCTTTGAACCAATTGGCGCAAGCGTCTCCGCAAGGAGTGCATCGGGCAACCGCTGCTTCGCTGACCTCTACGTCAAGACCGCTTATACCGGCGGCGTGCCGTTGAGCGCCAAAACTTCGCCGGCGAGATAAAGACTGCCCGCGATCAGGATGCGCGGCGGGGTGAGCCAATCCCGCGCGGCGAGGAACACAAGCGCCGACTTGACGCTTTCGCAGGCCGCCGCGTGGAGTCCATTGGCATTGGCGGCCGCCGCGACATCGGCTGCGGGCTTGGCATATTGGTCCGCATTCACGGGAACGGCGAGAACCTCCTGGGCGAGGCCCTTGAAGGGCCGGAGAAACCCGCCCGTATCCTTGGATGCGAGCGAGCCGCAGACGATGACGAGCGGCCTTTGCGCCTTGTCCTCGAGTTCCGCCATCGCTTGCGCGAGCGCGCGCCCGGCGTGCTCGTTATGTCCACCATCGAGCCAAACCTCCGCGCTCGCCGGGGCAAGCGCCGCCACCCGGCCCTTGGCGAGGTTTTGCAAGCGGGCTGGCCATTCGGCCCGCGCCAGGCCCGCTTCGAAGGCAGCGGACGCGAGGCTTGATTCGATGGCGCGCAGCGTGGCGATCGCGGTCGCGGCATTTTGATGCTGATGGCGGCCAATGAGACGCGGCAACGGCAGGTCGAGGAGGCCGCGTTCGTCCTCGAATACAAGGCGCCCTTGCTCTTCCCGTGCTCCGTAATTCCGCGCCGCGGCAATCAGCGGCGCGCCCACGCGGCTGGCTTCCCGCTCTAGCACCGCCAGGGCGGCATCTTGCTGGATACTCACAATCGCGGGGGCGCCGGGTTTGAAGATTCCGGCCTTCTCATAAGCGATTTTATCGACCGTCGCGCCAAGGAACTCAGGATGATCGATCGACACCGGCGAGATGACCGTGGCCCGCGGACGCGCAATGACGTTTGTCGCATCGAATCTTCCGCCGAGACCAACTTCCAGCAGCAGATAATCGGCCGGATGCTCGCTGAAAAGCTTGAATGCCGCCGCCGTGGTGACTTCAAAGAAGGTGACCGGTTGGCCTTTGTTGGCCTTTTCGCACGCGGTCAAGGCGGCAAAGAGCTCGGCGTCGCCGACGAGGCTTCCGCCGCCGTCCGCGCCAAGCCTGATGCGCTCGTGAAAACGCACCAGATGCGGCGAGGTATAGACGTGGACGCGCCGTCCGGCTGCTTCGAGAATGGCGCGCATGAAAGCGATGGTCGAACCCTTGCCATTGGTTCCGGCAACATGAATGATCGGCGGCAGACGCTTCTCCGGTGACCCCAATGCGGCAAGCAGCCGCTCGATCCGGCCGAGCGACAGTTCGATCGTCTTGCGATGCAGAGTGAAAAGGCGGGAGAGGAGCGCGTCCAGCGAATCCATGTTGGCCTTGGTTCGCGGCCCTCAGGCGGCGGCTTGCTCGATGGGCTGGGTCCGAGTCAACAGCGCGCAAAGGCGGGCGAGCGTCGCTCGCATGTCCTGCCTTTTTACCACCATGTCGATCATGCCATGCGCTTCGAGATATTCGGCGCGCTGAAAGCCTTCCGGCAGGCGTTCGTGAATCGTTTGTTCGATCACCCGGGCGCCGGCAAAACCGATGACCGCTCCGGGTTCGGCGATGTGGATATCGCCGAGCATGGCATAGGAGGCCGTGACGCCGCCCGTTGTCGGATTGGTCAAGACGACGATATAGGGAAGCTTAGCGTCGCGCAGACGCTGCACGGCGATCGTCGTGCGCGGCATTTGCATCAGCGAGAAGATGCCCTCCTGCATCCGCGCGCCGCCCGAGGCCGTAAAGATGATGAATGGCGCGCGGCGCTCGACCGCCGCCGTCATGCCCGTCACGATGGCCTCGCCCGCCGCCATGCCGAGCGAGCCGCCGAGGAAATCGAAATCCTGCACCGCGGCGACAATGTCCATGCCCTGCAATTTGCCAAAGGCGAGCCTTACCGCGTCCGACGCGCCGGTTTTCAGGCGATATTCCTTGAGCCGGTCCGTGTAGCGCATGACATCGCGGAATTTTAAGGGGTCCAACGGCACGTCCGGCGTCGCGATCTCCTCATACGCCCCGTCGTCGAAAAGATTGTCCAATCGCGCCTTGGGGGCGAGGCGCATGTGATAGCCGGAACCCGGCACGACGAAGAAGTTCGCTTCGAGATCCTTGTGAAAAACGAGTTCGCCGGACTCAGGGCATTTGACCCAGAGGTTTTCGGGGGTCTCGCGGCGAAGCAGAGACCTGACCTTGGGCGGGACGACATTGGAGATCCAGTTCATAGGCAATCCAATTCTGGGCGATCCAGTTTTGCGGCGGCGTCTGTTCTTGCGGGACTTGTTGCGGGTGCCTCAGACAGGGGGGGGCGCCGCCGTCCGCACACCCTTGGCGATACCGGCGACCAAACCAGCGACCGCTTCTACGCTTTTCCCGGTCGCCTTGCCATTCCTATCGAGCGAGGCCCGCAAGGCTTCGATGATCGCCGACCCGACCACCACTCCATCGGCGTGAGCGGCGATCGCGGCGGCGCTTCCAGCATTCTTCACCCCGAAGCCGACCGCGACCGGTAAGCTCGTATGCGCCTTGATGCGGTTTACCGCCGAGACGACCTTGGCAAGTTTGGGAGCGGAGGCCCCGGTAATGCCGGTGATCGAGACATAATAGACAAAGCCCGAGGTATGGGCGAGGACGGCTGGCAGCCGCGCATCGTCCGTCGTCGGCGTCGCGAGGCGGATAAAATTCAGCCCCGCGGCAAGCGCGGGCAGGCAGAGCTCCGCATCCTCTTCAGGCGGCAGGTCGACGACGATCAAACCATCCACCCCGGCGGCCTTCGCGTCGCGCAGGAAAGCTTCGACGCCATACACATAGACCGGGTTGTAATAGCCCATGAGCACCACCGGCGTCGCGGAATCGCTTTTGCGGAAATCGGCGGAGAGCGCCAGCGTCTTGGCGAGAGTCGTTCCGGCGCCAAGCGCGCGCAGCCCTGCCGCCTGGATGGCCGGGCCGTCCGCCATCGGGTCGGTGAAGGGCATGCCAAGCTCGATTACATCGGCGCCAGCCTTGGGAAGAGCTTTCAATATCGCAAGGCATGTCGCAAGATCGGGGTCGCCCGCCATCACGAAAGTCACGAGCGCGGCGCGGTTTTGCCGCGCAAGCTCTTCGAAGCGGCGGTCGATGCGTGTTTGCATGAGAATTTTGGGGCGATAGCGGGGAGACCGGGCCGGGGGCCACGCGAAAAATCGCTCTAGCATGGCGGCCGCGCAGGCGGAAGGATTATCCGGGATTTTCCGGAGGCAAGCCAAAATCCCGCGCAAAGGACAAGGTTTGGCCTGTCAGGCTTCGATGGAATGCCTAACGGGAACCCGCGAGGAGTTCATCGCAGACCAGATCACGGATGCGATGAAGGTGACGGGCAAAACCAAAACGGCGATGGCGGCGCGCATGCGCATGGGTTGATGCCCCGCGCGAAGCTCGGACCTCAGAGGATGAACGCCAGTTGGTCTCTGGCGCCGCGCGGGCCTCTCTTTCGGGAGCGTGATGTTCCCGGATCCGGCATTCGACGCCGCCGGAGGCTCACGTAATGGGAGGCGAGCGCGAAGCGCGCGCCAAAACCGCCGAAGCGTCAAGAGCAGGACTTTCGGCAATGGTCCCGGCTAGACCCCCAGTCAATCGGGCGGTAAACTCCGCCAACAGGATGGACAGTCGGCGTGGCTAGCCAGGACGTGGGAGCGTAGGCGAACCGGCGAGATACAAACTGCACACCCGGGCAGTTCTTCGAGCGGAACGAGACAATGGTAGGGGCGGCATTAGAATATATCGACGATACCGATCACCCGCGGTTCGCGTTCATCGATCCCCCGTTCCTATACAATTCCCATGACGTGAGGCGATATCCCGCCGAGGTATCTGGCCACTATCTGCTGCGAAGCATGGCGCGGAGGCTTGGCTGGGCGTCACTGTCGCAGAAGCGAATTCTCGACTTCGGTTGCGGCGTTCGCTTTGCGCGCACCATCGTCAATCTCGGCCTCGATGTCGGTCTTTATGTCGGCATCGACGTGAATCGAGAGGCAATCACGTGGCTCAATTCGAACATCGCAGATGATCGGCTGAAATTCGCGTGCCTCGATGACTACAACCCGATGTACAATCCGGCCGGCAATCCAGATGAGGACTATTCAACCCTGCGGCAATTCGCGGGCAGCGAATTCGACGCGGCTTGCATGTTTTCGGTCATCACCCACCAGCGTCCGGTCGAGGCCAGGCGTATATTCATGGCCCTGCGCGATATCATGAATGGCAACGGGCAATTGTACTTCACGGCCTTCCTCGATCCTCAACTCACCGACTATGACGAGGCGGCGGAGCAGGTCTGCTTGAACAGCACCTATAATCCAGCCTACCTCGCGGGGCTGCTGGATCAGTGCGGTTGGCAGGCTGACCACCTTTACAATCGATCCAACCTCCAGCAATTCGCATTCGTTTGTCATCCCAAATGAGTTCGATGCGACCGAGACGGCAAACCGGTCACGTACGCCGATCGTCTGTTAGCTCGCTGTGAGGTTCGCCCGTTATCCGACCACCGTGAGTGATGAGAATAACGTCGCCCCGAGAAGATTTGGCGTCGCGATCGTTTCTTTCACGAACACCAGGTTCGAGTTCGAGATCGGCGAGAGGAGCAGTCGTTGCTCGACCTCGTGTAGCATCGGGACGCCGCCATCCGGCGACAACAAAACGCGATCGAATGTTGCGATGGGGGACCCGCTGGAGACAGGTGACAGGCCGAGCAACGGCAGCATGGAGTTGGTTCTGGCGGATGTGGTCTCGCGGAAATGGCGCGGATTGGCGTCGATAACAAAATCCTACGCTAAATCAGCTATTTACGCCACATCCGCCAGCCTGCGGTGCATAATTCGCTCTAGGCGCCTTTGGTTGCATCGGCCGGCTTCCCGCGCTTAGGCCGCAAGCGCCGGTATAATAGCCGGCCCGCGCATGGGGAACGCCCGCCACCGCTATTTGAGGGCTAGCTCCTTGCAATTTCCCACCACTGTCCAATTGGTGTTGGCTGCATTTGTTTTGTTAAAGACAATACCTTCCGAGATGCGAATCTGGCCACTCGCGGTGTTCTCGGCGGTCCCGGAGTCATGCAAAAGCTGGAAGGCAAGCTTATTGGCTTCCGGTCCGCCCGACGGATTGTTTACGCCAAGTGGTATGACAACAAAACTATTTACGTCGAGCTTGCCGCCCGCCGGGACCGTCGATTCGGGGGCCAGCGAAATGCCAAGGCTCAGCGGGATCCTCGAATCCGTGGACGCGAAGCGGCGGTCCCATTCCCACAACTGCTTGGCGTGTTGCGCCGGCGTGGATTGGTCAACATAAAGAAGCTTCGGATCAAAAGCGAAAGCCTTGTTGGACTTTGTATTGTCCACTGTTTCTATTTTGAAGAAGGCATAGCCTTCGTCAGCCTTCGAAGCGACTGGGCCCGATGCCGCTTCAAACCCTTTGCATATGCCGACTTGGCGATATGAAATATTGGTGGGTTGACCGGGACCACGACCGCATCCAGAGAGCATCGACAGGGCGGCAAATACCGGAACGGATAGAAAGTACAATCTTGACGTTTTCATAAGTCTCTTTCTCTTCGTACTTGGTTGGATGAGCCGGAAGAGCGCCGCATCTACTCCTCCGTGTTTGGGATACCACCTCTTTGGGCGCGCCGATCCATGAGTGCTCTTCAGTGGCGGAGGCAGGTCGGAGCCGCCGCGAAGCGCGAGTTCCGCATTCCCCCCTAAAACCCGGTTGTCCCGGGCTTGGAACGTCCACTGTCCCTCAACCCCGTCGAAAATAAGATCAATTCCAAGTAGCGAAATCGCGGTCAGCCGGGGCCGCCGCGCGATCTTCATGGTCGAAAAAGACCGTGCGCCAGGCTCCGAGCCGTAACCGATGTGTCATAGGATGTCCAATTTTAAATGAAGGGCCCCACGATCGCAGGCATCGGCGGAACTCTTCCGGCGGCTATTCCGCCCATGCGTGGTCATCCCTTGCGGGCAATTCGCCGGATCGGCCAACGCAGCGCCGGCGGGGTATGCCGCGGGCGGTGCCGCCATTTTACCCGGCGCGCTCCGGGCGCCAGTCGATGAGCGGTTCGCCTGTCCACAGGCGCTCTGATCCCGTTCTAGAGCATGTCGCATCGTGATTGAATCGGGAGGGGATTCCCAAGAGGCTGCAAATCAGATTCAAGTTGTCGTCCGAGTGGAGGTCGACAGCGATGGCGAAGCCCTATTCGATGGATTTGCGCGAG
>JBOHJT010000070.1:0-13464 GCA_050728715.1 Methylocella sp. | reverse complement strand
GACCGGTACCACGTGCCCATCGGCATCTGTCACTTCGACAATATCGCTATAGTGAACATAGGGAGGATCCTCGTAGTTAATTTGCCATCCATATCTCTTTTCGAGCTCTTGTACCGCTTCGGCGACTCGCCTCCCGCTTTGAACGGTTATGGTCTTGGGCGAAGCGCTCGCGTTGCCCAAGAAAGCCGCCAGGAGGCAGATGGCGATCATTGCCTGGCGCGCACGGAAAATCACGACACTTGACATTGTTGTATCCTCATAATCAAAACGGGCAGACTCCTACTCCCCCGGCGGAAAATGTCATGGGGATACCGGCTCGAATAGAGGTCACCGTTTCTTGTGTCATCGAAGCACCCAGCGCATTTAAATCTCCCGTGTTCGTGCTCCCGTAATGAGCCCATGTTTTAGGTGGATTGAAAGGGGGTCCATCCGAGGGCGCGTGTATTCCCATCGGTTGCCCAAATCTGGTTCCACAAGAACCAAATTTTTTAAGATTAGGACTATGGTTACGATAGATGCAGTCGCGAGCAGTGACCACCCTCCGCGTCTACCACCAGCCGCGCCATTTGAACCATATGATCGGGACGATCGCGCTGAGCGCAATGAGCAAAAGCCCATATTGATAACCGAAGGACCAATCATATTCAGGAATGTTCTTGAAGTTCATGCCATACATGCTCGCGACAAAGGTCGGCGGAATGCCAATCACGGAGACGCCGGTCAGAATTCTGAAGATATTGTTCTGATCGATGTTCGTCAGCCCCAAGGTGGCATCGAGCAGGAACTGAATCTTATCCGTCAGATGCGTCTCGTAATCGTTGAGGGAAACGATTTCGCGTTGCAGGCTTTTGAGCTTTGCGCGTATTCCGGCTTCGAGATAGGGCGCCGCATTGGCCGCGACATAGGGCACCATGCGGGCCATGCCCAAGAGCAGATCTTCGATCTTCGAGGTCAGATCGCCGTTGCGTCCGACCTTGCGCAGCACGAGGCGTAATTTCTCGCCATCCTCGCGCGGCTTGTGGCGCCGGACGTTGGCGGCATTCGACCCAAAAATTTCCTCCGACAGGCAATCGAGATCGCCGCCCACGCCTTCCAGCACGTCGGCGGCATGATCGACGATCGCTTCCAAAATGGCGATCAAGGCGCCGGGGCCCGCCAGCTTGCGCCGGACACCGCGAAATATTTTCCAGCACATCGTCGAAGGCTTTCATATGCTTGAAACGAACGGTCAGGAGAACGTCCTTCGACAAGGCGAAACCGAGCGGTGTCCGAGCGGGCATGAAACCTTCCGCCCGGTGGATCATGGGAATACTGAGATAGAACCAGTCTTTCTCGCTGCGCAGCCTGCTCGACGTTTCGATTTCGGAGAGCGTTTCGAGTGTCGGCACCTCGATTCCGAGCGTGCGTTCGAGAAAAGCGATCTCCTGCGGCTCCCGCCGCACCGTGTCGATCCAGCTTCCCCCCGACGGAACCGTCTTGGCGTCCATCGCGACCTCGATTTCGGCCTTGCCGGGAGCGTGAAAGCTAAACATGCGACCTCGCGATTCTGTGAAGCGGTCATAGGGGATAAAACACTTCCCCGGCAGCGGCCATGGCGCGCAGGCGCTCGCTCGGGCGGTAGATTGGGCTAAGGCCCGCCCAGTTGCCGGCGCGATCGACGACGTTTTCGAGACCGAGAAAATCGGCGTATTTGAGCGCGCCGCCGAGATAGCGCGGCAGGCCAAGGCCGAGAATGAGGCACATATCAACGTCCCCCGGCGACGCGGCGGTGCCATCCTCGACAGAGCGCGCCGCCTCGAGGATTAAGGGCAGCATCATGCGGGCGACGATCTCCTCCTCGCCGAGGCTTGTCTTGCCATTGGGTTGCCCGGCCGCGAGCAGGCGCTCCGTTTCAGGGTCGATGTCCTTGCGTGGGCGGCCTTTCGAATCGCTCTGATATTTATAGAAGCCATGGCTGTTCTTCTGGCCGAGGCGCCCGTCGCGCAGCAAGATATCAATGGCCGTCTCGAAAGACACGTCCATGCGCGGCGCAAACCCGGCCGAGACAATCTCGACGACATGGTGCGAAATATCCATGCCGACGACATCGATGATATAGGCCGGACCCATCGGCCAGCCGAAGCTTTCCATTGCCTTGTCGATCTCTTGAAAATCGACGCCGTCGCGGACGAGACGAAGAAATGCAATCAGGTAAGGGGTGAGCGCGCGGTTGACGGCAAACCCCGGGCAATCCTCGACGACGATCGGCGTCTTGCCCATCGCGGCCGCATAACCGGTGACCATCGCTATCGCTTGAGGCGACGTCTTGGCGCCGCGAACCACTTCGACGAGCGGCATTTTATGAACAGGATTGAAAAAATGCATTCCTAAAAAATTTTCCGGGCGCCGCAGACCCTCTGCAAGAACGCCGATCCGCAAGGACGACGTATTCGAGGCAAGGATCGCAGTGGGGGCGGCAATCTCCTCGATTTCGCGCAACACCGCTTGTTTCACCGCAAAATTTTCGACGACGGCCTCGACCACCACATCGGCTTTTTCGAATCCCTCATATGTGAGGCTTGGCGTGATCGAGCCAATGACCGCATCGGCCTTGTTCTGCTGGAGAATTCCGGTCTCCACCGCGTTGGCGAGCAATTTCCGCGCTTCCGACATGCCAAGGTCGAGCGCGGCCGCCGAAATGTCTTTCATGACGATTGGCACGCCGCGCGAGGCACTTTGATAGGCGATGCCGACGCCCATGATTCCGGCCCCCGCGACGGCCGCCTTGCGCACCGGCGCCGCGTCCTTGGCATAGCGGCGGATGGTCTTCTTCACGGCTTGCTCGTTGACGAAAATCGTAACAAGCGAATCGGCGGCTTGCGTCTTCGCCACCTTGGCGAAAGTCTCGGCTTCGAGCGCCAAGGCCGCGTCGCGGCCGAGACCCGAGGCTTTTTCCAGTAACTCCACCGCGAAATGGGCCGCCGGCAGATGCGGCAGGGCTTTTGCCGCCTGCGCCCTGGCATTGGCAAGACGAGACGCGGCCTCTTCCCTGGCTAGCCCGAGGCTTTGCTTCATGCGGGCCCGCCGGCCTTGCCAACCGGTCTTTTCCTCGATTGCCATTTTGAGCATGGCAAACGCCGCCGAGGGCAATTCCTCCGGCACGGCGGCGGCATCGACCGCGCCTTCTCGAAGAGCCCGCTCTGGACTTTGCTGCGCGCCAGAAATGATCCAGTCGGCGCTTGGTCCCAAGCCGGTCAGACGCGGCAGGCGGACGGTGCCGCCATAGCCGGGGAACAGCCCTAGATGAATCTCAGGAAAGCCGATTTTCGCGGCGCTCGATATTACCCGGTAGTCGGCGGCGAGCGCGACCTCAAACCCGCCGCCGAGAGCGAGACCGTTGATCGCCGCGACGGACGGCACCGGGAGATCCGACAGCGCGGTGATGATCTCGCTGTTTGCGCCGACAAAAGCCTCGATGTCTTTTTCCGGCCGCTTGAAGACGCCGGTGAATTCAAAAATGTCGGCGCCCACGATGAAATTATCCTTGGCGCTGGTGATCAAGACGCCTTGGATCGCGGGCGTCGCTTTAATCGCGTCGATCGCGCGGCGCAGCTCGCCGAAGGCTAGAGCGTCGAGCTTGTTGACGGCCTCGTTGACTCGCTCGAAACGCAGCTCGGCGAGTCCCCCGTCTTGGATTTCAACCTTGATCGTTTGACCTTCGAAAAGCATGGGGCTGGCCTCGCCGTTCTGTTTGATCGCGGCCCGCCGGCCGGGCGCATTTTAACCGGCACACGAAATCGGTTTTGCGACAAAAATCCCCGGAGGCGGCGCGGCGGCCATCATGTCTCGCCAGTTTGAAACGCCGCCGCGATGAGCGCCCTTGTATAGGGCGCGTGGGGATGCTCGACAATCTCTCGCGCCGGTCCCTGTTCGATGATGCGCCCGTCTTTCATCACCGCGATCTCGTCGGCGACCGCGCGGATCACGGCGAGGTCGTGACTAATAAAGACATAGGTTAAGCCGTGCGCCTCCTGCAATTGTTCGAGCAGGGCTAGAATTCCGGTTTGGACCGCGCGGTCGAGGGCCGAGGTCGGCTCGTCGAGCACGACGAGACGCGGTTTTAGGATGATCGCCCGCGCGATCGCCACCCGCTGCCGCTGCCCGCCGGACAATTCATTCGGAAAACGATGCCGCAAGCCGGGGTCGAGGAGGACTTCTTCTAGGGCCAAGGCCGCGCGCGCATCGCGCTCCTTGCGGCTAATTGCGGGTTCATGCACGCGCAATCCTTCGGTGACGATATCGCCGATGCGCATCGAGGGCGATAGCGAGCCGTAGGGATCTTGAAACACCAATTGCAAGGCGCGCCGCAGCGGCCGCATCGCGGCCCTATCTAATCGCGTCAGGTCGCGTCCATTAAAACTGATCATGCCGCTCGCCGGCACGAGTTTTAGAAGCGCGCGGGCGAGCGTCGATTTGCCGGAACCCGATTCGCCGGCGATGCCGAGCGTGCGGCCCTGAGCGAGGCACAGGCTCACCGCGTCC
Source organism: Methylocella sp. (assembly GCA_050728715.1). Taxonomy (GTDB): domain Bacteria; phylum Pseudomonadota; class Alphaproteobacteria; order Rhizobiales; family Beijerinckiaceae; genus Methylocapsa. The sequence continues at coordinate 8,943 of JBOHJT010000070.1, read as the reverse complement.
ACAGCCTTGATCTCCCGCGCCGCGCTCAACAAACCACCACGCAACGAAAACCGAACGCCGATATTTTGCGCGTGCAAAAGCACCGGCGTGTCCTTTCGGGTGTGTGCGCGGGCACGGGGCATGGCTGCGAGAAGCCTCCGCGTATATTCGTGGCGCGGGTTCGCGGCCACCCCAGCGGCGGACCCGGCTTCGACGATTTCTCCCTCGCGCATCACATGGACGCTGTCGGCGATCCGACGGACAAGCCCAAGGTCATGGCTGATAAAGATTATCGCCATGCCAAAACTCTGTTTGAGCTTTGCGAGAAGTTCGAGGATTCTTGCGGCGACCGTCACGTCGAGTGCCGTCGTGGGTTCGTCGGCGATCAAGAGATCGGGGTTGCAGGCAATCGCCATGGCAATCGCGACGCGCTGGCGCTGGCCGCCGGACAATTCATGCGGATAGGCATGGGCGCGGCGCCCCGGCTCCGCAATGCCGGCGAGGTCCAGAAGCTCCTTCGCCCTCGTCTTTGCCGCGCGGCGTGAAAAGCCTGCCTTAAGACGCAGGATCGCGCCGATCTGGGCGCCCACCGTGAACAGGGGATCGAGGGAAGACATGGGCTCTTGAAAAATCATCGCGATACGCCGGCCAAGCAGCGCATCGAGCCGCCTTCGCGAAAGCGCGAGAAGCTCGGTGTCCTCGAATATCACCGAACCCGTGGTCACCGCTTGGCGGGGCAGGAGACCAAGCGCGGCGAGCACGGTCTGGGTCTTGCCGGAGCCGGATTCGCCGACAATTGCCGCCGTTTCGCCGCATAGGACGCTGAAGCTCACCCCCTTGACGACAGACGCCGGACCGTAGCTCACACGAAGATCGCGCACCCGGAGGAGCGGCTGGGCGCTCGCGTCCATCAACGGCGCCCAATGCCCGGCCATCCCTGCCATGCGTTGCCAAGACTCTGCAACGCGCCGAGCGTGGCGCCCAAAAATAACGCGGGAAAAATAAGAAGTTGGATTGAGCCTTGGATGTTGCGGGCGCCATCGGCGACAAGCACGCCCCAGCTAGTCAGCGGCTCCTGCACGCCAAGGCCCAAAAAGGACACGAAGCTTTCGAGCAAGATCACGCGTGGAACGAGCACGGCGAGAAAGGCAGCAATAGGCCCCGAGGCATTGGGAATGACATGGCGCCAAAGAATCGCCGGGGCGCTCGCGCCAAGCGCCTCGGCGGCGGCGACAAAATCCCTTTGCTTAATCGAAAGCGTCTGGCCGCGCACGATCCGCGCCATGCCTAGCCATTCGACGGCGCCGATCGTCACGAAAATCAGCACGAAATGGCGCCCGAATACCATTACGAGGACGATCACGAAAAAAATGAAAGGGAGCGCATAGACGATCTCGACAATGCGCATCATTAGCGCATCGATGCGTCCGCCGGCATAGCCCGCGACAGCGCCGTAGGCGACACCGATGGTCAGGGCCACGAAAGAGGCAAGCAGGCCCACGGCGAGCGAAATGCGGCCAGCGATGAGTGTCCTAGTAAAAAGATCGCGGCCGTTGGTGTCGGTCCCGAACAGAAACACCGTCCGCTTCAAGGGCGCGTCGATGGAAAAACGGCGGCCTTCGTCGCTCGTTTCGACAATCCGCGCGGGCCCGAAAACGTCGGAGCGTTCAAAAGCCCGCAAAGCGCGAGGATCAATTGGCCTTTCGGCGCTAAGCGCCAGATGCAGAACCTCCCCATCCTGGCGCGAGGCTTCGACACGCGCACGCATGCGCCGCGCTATCCCCTCTAGCGCCTCGCGAGTTTCGCGCGCGTGTGGATGCGCGAATAGTGAGGGGCGAACGAGCACGTAATCGCGATAAACCTGATCGTAGTGATGGCCGGAAACGAGCGGACCAATTAGGCACAGAAACCCGATAAAACCGAGGACGGCGAGGCTCGCCCGCATTGGCCAGTTGCGCGGGGACAAATGCACCGCTGGTGCAAGCTCAATCATCGAGGCCTCGAGTCATAACGTATTCGTGGATCGAGCCAAGCAAGGATGAGATCGACGATGAGATTAAACAAAAGCACAGCCGCCGCGACGACGATGACCGTGCCCATGACCAGCGTGTAATCGCGTCCGAGCGCGCCATCGACGAAATACCGGCCCATGCCCGGAATCCCGAAAATGGTCTCGACGACTACCGACCCGGTGAGCACATTGGCGGCGGCGAGGCCAAGATAGGATACAACCGGTGCAAATGCGGCGCGAAGGGCATGAATGTAAATGTGATAGCCCGGCATTCCGAAAGCCCGCAGCGTCCGAATGTGCGGCATCGCAAGCGCGTCGCGGAGCGCCGCTTGCATCAGCCGCGCCACGATGGCGATCTGCGGCAAGCTCAACGTTATCACCGGCAAGACCTGATTTTGCCAGGCGCCGTCGTTCCAGCCGCCGACCGGCAAGGCATGGAGAGTCAAACCAAATCCAAGCTGCAGGAGCGGCGCGACGACGAAGACGGGCAAAATGATTCCGAATATCGCCGCGCCATTGACAGCGTGCGCGCCAATCCCGCCCGGTCTGACCGCGCCGGCGAGGCCGAGTGCCGCGCCGGCAAAAATCGCGACAAGCATGGCCTTCGCGCCGAGCGTGGCTGAGACTGGTAGCGCCTTGGCAAAGAGTTCGTTGACGGTGAAATCGCGCCAATGCAGGCTCGGCCCAAGATCGCCATGGGCGAGGTTTTGCAGATAAAGCCAAAATTGCTGCATGAGAGGCAGGTCGAGACGATAGATACGGCGTAGATTCTTGGCGATTTCCGGATCGAGCGCCCGCTCGGTATCGAAAGGTCCGCCCGGCGCGAGGCGCATGAGGAAAAATGCAAGGGCGATAATGATAAAAAGCGCCGGAACCGCGGTCGCGACACGAGCAAGAAAAAAACGAAGCATGGGTTAATGCCTGTTTCAAATGCCGCGTCCTCATCCTGAGGAGAAGGCGAAGCCTGCGTCTCGAATGATGCGGAGCCCACGGAGTAGGCGTCTCGAAGGATGCGCCGTCGTGCTTCGACACGGCGCCTTCGGCGCCTCCTCAGCATGAGGGCTTCGGTTCTTTGCAGGGACTCTTAGGCGCCAAGCGGCCCACCCGGCAAGCACTTGCGCCGCCACCTAGAATATCCTGGCGAATTGTGCTGGTATGGCCGGCTTGCGGGGGGCCTCGCCATGGCGGACGACAGCGATCTCATCGCGGCAATCTACGAAGCAATTATCGACCCGTCCCATTGGGAGGAGGTCGTCAAGCGCATCGTCGAGGCAACAAAATCAATCGCCGGCGGCATCTTCGTTCAGCAGGCGGATGCGGCGCAACTATCCGCATTGCACAACGCCGATCCTTTTTATGTCAATGCCTTTGTCGAGACTTGGCACAAGCATAACCCCCTTGTCGTCGTTGCAGCGACAACAGTTCCGGGCGAGCTGAGGACATGCACATACATCACCAAGACCGATACCTTCAGAGCCTTGGCTTATTTCAATGAATTTATGCGCCCGCAACGATGGGCCGATGAGGTCGGCGTTGGCCTTCTCCGTGGGCCTAATTCTTCCGGGCATTTGGTCCTCCATAGATCGCCCGATGCGATTTGGGTGGAACCTGCGGAATGGCAGCTCCTGGAAATTCTCGCGCCGCATTTAAAACGGGCGGCAGAGGTGCATCAGCTCCTGTCCCGGGCCAGGGCGGCAACGGACTCGCTCGGCGCGGCGGTCGCGGCCGCCGTCTTCGCCGTCTTTCTTTTGGCGAAGGATTGCCGAGTCCTCTTCGCCAACGCCAAGGCGGAGGATCTCGTGCGGCATGGGGTGGGCTTGCGCTATGAAAACGGGCGACTCGCTGCCTCAACCCCCGCTCTCAGCGAGCGACTCCGCGCGCTCGGGCGCGAGGCGGCGCGCCCCGGACACGGCGAAGGCGATATCGGCGGAACACTTGAGCTTCCTTGCGGCGAAAATCGCCCGCCGCTAGTCGCCCATGTCTTCCCGCTTGCCGCGAACCACGCGGTGTCGATCTTCGATATCGACCGGCCATCCGTTGCGGTGTTCGTCGTCGATCCCGCCGCCAATTTTGGCGCCCAGATCCGGCGCTTTGCGACAAGATTTGAGCTCACGCTCGCCGAGACACGCATGCTTGCGGAAATCATTGGCGCAAATGGACTTCCCGCAGCAGCGACACGGCTCAAGATCAGCGGAGCGACGGCGCGCACCCACGCGTACCGCGTTCTCGAGAAAACGGGAACCAACCGTCAGACGGAACTCATCCGCCGGTTCTTCGAAACCGCGTTGCCCGGTCCTCCCGCCAGCGTCTGAATTTCCAAAAAAATAATGCCGCTTGAACCCGGCATCATGCATTTGCATGACGCCACGGGCCGGAAACGCGCGCTATAGCCCAAAAAAGGAAGGACTGGAGTTTTGTCCTTCCTGGTTAAATTGGCGCAGGAAGGCGAATACGTATTTGCAGCGCCAAGCTTATACCATCCCGCAGCGTATGTTATACATGGAGGAATTCAAATGTTACACCGTTCTCGTTCCACCACTATCGTAGTCGCTTCCTTGACCTTTGTCGTGCTCACGTTCAGTGCGTACGCAGCGAATGAACCGAATCAGGTCGATCTTCTCCGAAGCGACCGCAGTGCGATCTTCAGCGTGAAAGAGTCTCATCCCGAGTCGCTGAATAATCGCGGCAGCGAAAATACAAGAATCGCCCGAATCGTCGGTCCGGTCGGATCCGTCGTGACTTTCTTCGACGACCAAAATTTTAAACCCGGCCAGAATTCCGTTCTGATCACAAAGACTGTAGCCGAGCCGATCGAAGTTCCGATCGCGGAGAACTTCGTCTCCGGCACCCAGCACAACGGCATCTATGTCGGCTCACGTCCGGGATACAATTGGATCCTCAATAAGCATGTCCACGTAACAGGGTGGGACTTTATAGAAAACGGTGTCGAAGCAGGGGTCGACTGGATAGTAACTCATCTTGGTGACAGCAATAGCCCAGACCAGACCACGGTCCCCTCCACGACAGGCGAGACGGTCGTGGCTTTCATTGAGAAGACCCGCGAAACATCGAACAACAACCACGTCGATAATCTTTCTAGTATTCGGTTTGGCGGAGAATCGATGGCGACTATGTCGCAGGCTCTTGCACGCATTGCGCCCCAATCAAATTGGCAGTCGGGGGGAACCCTTCGTTAGCAATTTCGTGCGCGAGGGCCATCCGGCGCAATTGCTTGTATCGAACAAGCATGTTCAATGCGCGAGCGAGGCTGGCCATCGTCGCGGCGGGTCGAGGCTTGCATTCTCGCCAAGCTCCGGCGCGCCTGCGAACGCTGGACCGAGGGTGACAAGACGCTCGCCCATATTCATCTCGCGCACGCCAGCCCGCCGCCGTGCGGCCCGGATCAGGGGTTGCGCCTCTTCGTGGCGGACGAGCTCATCGACGCCGGGTTCACGCCGGCGGCCTTGATGCAGGCGCAAGAGTTTGACTCGGCGCCGCTTGCCTTACTGTTCAATCGCTCTTTTGGCCATTGACCCGCGCTATCTGCTCATGGCGGAATCGAAATATACCGGCCGGGATGATTGTCGAGCACATTTGCTTCCCAGCCCTTGAGTTTTGGCGAAACAAGATTGCGGGACTTATAGGTGAGAAGCACAAGATACGGCTGCTCTTCGAGAAGGAGCGCCTCGGCCTCGTGCAGGATATCGCGCCGCCGCCCGGGCGAGGCTTCCATTTGCGCCTCATGCATCAGCCTGTCGTAGGTCTTATTGCTGAAGCTCGCGGCATTCAGCGCTTGATTGTCGCTTTGCCCAAGAAACAAAAAATTCTGCGCGTCTGGATAATCGGCGAACCAGCCCGACCGCGCGATGTCGAACGCTGGCTTTTCCCGCAGGAAAGCGTAATGGGTCGTGGCGTCGGTCGCAAGGAGCCTCGTCTCGACACCAAGCGCTTTCCACATATCGGCGATAGCCACCGCCGTCGCGCGATGATTTTCCGAATTGTTGAAGCGGATTTCCACCGCGAGTTTTCGCCCGCCGGGGCCGAAGCCCGCCTCGGCGAGCAACTTTTTGGCTTCGTCCTCCCGCTCAAAGGGATCGATGTCCTTCCACGCGACGGTCGCTGGCGCGCCATAACTCTCAATTCCGGGCGGCACAAAACTGTAGCCAGGGTCCATGGTCCCGCCCCAGATGCGCTGGGCGAGAAACTCGCGGTCAATCACCATGGCGAGCGCTTGGCGCACCCTCCGGTCATCAAACGGTTTGTGCCGGGTGTCGAAGGCATAGAAGTAACTGCCGAGGTTCGGCGTTACCTTGAACGCCGCGGCCAAATGGGCGCGCACGAAAGCGATTTGCTCCACCGGAACGTCGTCGTAGGATTGAATTTCGCCTGCCATGAAACGGCGCAGCGCGGCCGAGCGATCCTCCAGGGAATAGAAGATTTCCGCGTCGAGCGCGACATGCGCCGCATCGTAATAATAGGGGTTCTTGACCAGAACGAGACGATCGTTCGGGGTGAATTCCTTCAGCATGAAAGGGCCGTTCGTCACCATATGAGCGGGCCGCACGAAATCCGATCCAAAGGCTTCGATTGATTTCCGGTGAAGCGGCTTGGCGGTCATGTGGGCGAGCTGAGAGATAAAATAGGGCGCGGGCTGCTCAAGCGCGATTTCGAGCGTCGTTTCATCGATCGCGCGCGCGCCCAAAGCCTCCACGGGGAGTTCGCCCTTGTTGATCCTTGCCGCGTTCTTCAACGTATAGAGGATATTGGCATAAGGCGCGCCGGTCGTGGGCACCATTAGGCGCCGGAACGCGAAGACAAAGTCTACTGGCACGATCTTGTCGCCATTCGACCATTTCGCGTCGCCGCGAAACTTAAAATCATACACCGTGCCGCCGGGATCGACCGTCCAGCTCGAAGCTACCCCCGGAATGATTTCGCCCCGCGCATCGAGCGTGACAAGGCCCTCGAAAAGCTCGTCGAGAATATTGCTCTCGATCAAGGTCGTCGCCTTGTGCGGATCGAGCGATCCAGGATCGCCAAGCTCGCCGCGATGCCAAACCATTTTGCGAGGCGCACTGAGGTCCGCGTTCGCGGGGAAGCCCGGTCCGAAAGCGAGAACACAGACGGCCGCGACGCGGAAAAAAAGGCGGAACAAGCCGCAGTGCTGGCCGGGCCTCCCGCTCAATCGAAGCGCACCCTATGTTGCGCCACGGGGATTTGCGCGCGAATCTTTTTTACGAGATCGCGATCGATCCGCGTCGAGACGACGCCGACCCCATCGGAGGCCATGGCGATGACATGGCCCCAAGGATCGACGGCGAGGGAATGGCCGTAGGTCTGGCGCCTCTCCGTGCCCGCGACATGGGCGCCGGTCTGCGCCGAGGCGCAGACATAGGCCTCGGTCTCGATCGCCCGGGCGCGACAGAGAACTTCCCAATGATCCTTGCCGGTTTGCAGAGTGAAAGCCGACGGCAATGCGATCATTTCCGCGCCCTTGGCGGCGAGTGCCTGAAACAGATCCGGAAATCTTAAGTCGTAACAGATCGAGCAACCGACAACCATATCCTCGCAGCGGTAGGTCACGGCGGCATCGCCCGGCGCAAAAACCGCGCTTTCGTCATATTTTGTTCCGTCCGGCGCGGTGATGTCGAACATGTGGATCTTGCGATAGCGCGCGATCTCCCGGCCCGCACGGTCGAAAGCCACGGTGGTATTGTGGATGCGCTCTCCGGTTCCGGGCATTTCCAGGATCGAGCCGGCATGAATGTAAACATGATGTTTCTTGGCCTGCGCCTGCATCGCGGCATAGGCCGGGCCGCAAGGAAACGTTTCGGCCGCCGCCATCTTGGACTTGCGATCGCCGCCGAGAAAATCGAAACATTCGGGCAGGCAGATCCAGTCCGGCCGCTCCTCCGCGATGGCTTGTTCCACGAGCTTGGTAGCGGCGGCGATATTGGCGGCCTTGTCGCTGATCGAGTTCATCTGGATCAGGGAAATTTTCATAGGATGCTCCGGCGGCGCGCGCTGTCGCGATCGCGGCAATCGTGTCCGCGCCTGGCCGCGTACTTTATCCCCCTCGGACCGGTAATCACCGGTGACGGGCGAAATTTGCAACATAATTTGGCGGCGCGGCGGAGGCCACGGAGGCAAGCCTCGCCGGCATCGCCACGGGGCGACGATCGTTGCGGGCACCTCTAAGTACAACAATTTCAGCATGGCGTCCTCTAACTATTTATAGCTAGCTGTTATAGTACATCTATGTATTCACGGCAAGCCTTCGACACACGAACTCTTAGAAATAATGTTATTACTGTGCCAATAAAATGTGCCATGAGTAAGATAAAATTCATCAAGAGTGTGATTATGTCAAGAGCTCTGATGATTTGGTTGGGATCCATCATCATTATTCCTGGCGGTACTGATATTGTCTTCGCTATTGTCAAATTTATGCTCAGAACAAGCCCGATAAAAGATATAATTACTCCTAAAATACCGGTTAGCATGCCTGTGCTCAGAAACCAAAAGGCGGCCCTGTTTTTTTGGTTAAAATAAGACTCTGGTCTTGCAACGACTTTTCGGGCGGCTCGCGTGTAACAGAAGGCCAACAAGACCGCGAAACACAAAAGCAACAATCCGAAGCTGCCCCAAGAAATAGCGTCGCTAAACCCCGCTTGGCCAGGGTTGAATGCACGCCCTGAGGCGGCAAACGCCAATAATAGAGCAGAAATGAAGGCAAGCACGACTTGTAACCAAAATCCGATCCAGCCGAAGAGACGTAGATTTTTTCCTAATCTTTCGGCCGTCCTATAGGCAATTAGAGATTTCATTTCCCCCAGGGCAAGGTCACGCGACTCTTGCGCCCCAACTGGCGGCATTGGTGTCTCAATTCCAGGTTGTTTAATTATATTTGGGGCGCCGATACAGACATGCACAAAAATCGACCCCACCAACAC
>JBOHJT010000069.1:0-13475 GCA_050728715.1 Methylocella sp. | reverse complement strand
CGCTACGACAAGCTCGCTCAAAACTTCTTCTCGGCCCTCTGCTTCGCCGCTACCTTAGCCTACTGGATCTGAATTAATTGAGTCCGGACCCCAGGTCGCTCGCTGGCTGATGTGTGGTCGCAATCGACAAAAACATGCTATCAGATTGCCGAGAGCTGGATTTTCATCCAGCATGTCGTCGCCCGGGCAGTGACCGCCTCGGAGAGCGCCGGAGCTTCTTGGCCGATGAGGGCTGCCTCGCCGCAGTGTTGAGGCATCTGGCGCCGCCCACTTGGGAAAGATAATCGAGTGGGAGTAAGGCAATCGGCTCGAAAGTGGAAAACGCCAAGTCGCCCGGCGCCTTTTCTCTCGGCTGGGTAGTTCTATTAATCCGTCTATAACCGGCATTGCCGTTGGCCGATGCCTCGTTGATTGCCATCAGCTTGCGTGGCGCAGGCGCCAAAACCCATAGACAATCGCGGCGATCAACACGCCGAGGCCAAGAATCGCTCCGGCGTGCTCCAAATCATGGGCAATCACTTTGATGTCGGAGACATGCTCGCCAAGATAATACCCGGCCAGTGTCCATAGCGAAACCCATAGGGCGCCGCCGAGCGCGTTGAAGACGAGAAAGCGCGTCCACTCCATTTTCAGCATGCCCGCCACGACGCCGTTCAGCTGACGCAGGACATTGACGAACCTTGCGAAGGCGACGGTTACGGGACCATATCGCTTAAAAAACGCTTCCACCCGGTTGAGCCGATCGGCGTTGATGCCGATCTTTGCTCCGTAGCGCAGGACAATGGCGCGGCCAAGCCGCCTTCCAATCAGATAGCCTATATTGTCGCCGAGCACGGCACCGGCCCATGCCCCGAGCATCAGAGGCAGGAGCGATAATTCGCCGCGTCCCGCGAGAACCGAAGCAAAAACGAGCACAGACTCGCCTGGAAGAGGAAGTCCTAGCGACTCGAATGTCAGAATGACCATGACCGCGGCGGCGCCGTACACATGGACAAGAGGCTCCAGGTTTCCAAGGAGGTGCTCGATCTCGACCACGAATGCCATTGTTGCCTCCGGCCCATGCACTAGCGGATTGGCCGATTGTCGAATCCATCGGGGCTTTATGCAAGCCCCTGAGCGTGATCATTGCGTAAAGTCTGCCCACTTTCGCGCAATCGTACCAAAATGTTTCACGTGAAAGATTTTGGTGGAGAGGGGGGCTCGGAGCCCCCCTTGGATTATCCTTCGAGACGCAGGCTTCGCCCGCTCATCCCGTCGCCCGCTTCCATTGCGTTCGCTTCGCGAAACGCTCCCTCTCGCCTTCGCGGCTACGTCGAACCGGCTCACGCCGGAATGCTCCGCTTTCGACGTTGACCCCGCGCCTGCGCGATCGCTTACCATAACTTCGCCCAGCTCGCTTGCAATGGACTCTCGGGCTTGCTTCCGCTCAGGATGTGGGCGCAGCTCTTGCAACCGGCTTTTACGCCGCCGGGGCACCGGCCCAGCGGAGCGCCTCGACGCCCGGCAATTTCTTGCCCTCGAGCCATTCGAGAAAGGCGCCGCCGGCGGTCGAGACATAGGTGAAATCCTGCGCGACACCGGCTTGATTGAGGGCAGCGATGGTGTCGCCGCCGCCGGCGATGGTCTCCAGCGCCCCCACCTTGGTGAGTTGCGCCGCGACCTTGGCGATCGTCATCGTGCCGGTTTGGAATGGCGCGATCTCGAAAGCGCCGACGGGTCCGTTCCACACAAGCGTCCGCGCCGAGGCGAGAAGGCCTACGGCCTGCGAGATGGTGCGCGGCCCAATGTCGAGGATCATTCGATCCTCCCCCACGGAGTCGATGTCGACGGTCTTTGTGCGCACATTCGGTTCGAGCCTCGAGGCGACAACAACGTCGACCGGCAGCACGAGCTTGCAATTTGCCGCATCGGCCTCGGCGATGATCTGGCGGGCGACATCGGCGAACTTCTTCTCGTAGAGGGACTTGCCGATCGCCTTGCCGATCGCCGCGAGAAGTGTATTGGCCATGGCGCCGCCGACGAACAAATATTCGACCTCGCGCATGAGATTGCCGAGAAGCTCGAATTTGGTCGAGACTTTCGCGCCGCCGACGATCGCCGCCAGCGGACGTTTTGGGTCGGCCAGCATCCGTTTCAGCATTTCAAGCTCATGCTGCATGCTGCGCCCGATATAGGCCGGGAGCTTGTGCGCCACCCCTTCGGTCGAAGCGTGCGCGCGATGGGCGGTCGAAAAAGCGTCGTTGACGTAAATATCGCCAAGCTCGGCCAAGGCGTCCACGAAGGCCGGATCGTTCTTCGTCTCGGCGGCATGGAACCTTGTATTTTCGAGCACGAGCACCTCGCCGTCGCCCATCGCATCGACCGCGCTCTTCGCGACCTCGCCCGCGCAATCGGAAGAAAAGGCGACATAGCGTCCGAGCTGGCGTTCAATCTCCACCGCGACGGGCTTTAGCGAGTTCTTCGGCTCCGGGCCGTTCGTCGGGCGGCCGAGATGCGACAAGAGGATAACCTTGCCTTTTTTTTCCGAAATCTCGCGAATATTCACAAGAATCCGGTCGATGCGGGTCGCGTCGGTGATCTTGCCGTTTTCCATCGGGACGTTGAGGTCGGCGCGAACGAGCACCCTTTTGCCTGCGAGGTCCACGTCGTCGAGCGTCCGGAACGCGGACATTGGCGCTGTTCTCGTCATATGAGCTTTCCCATGGCGGCGGCGACATCGATCATGCGGTTCGAAAAGCCCCATTCATTGTCGTACCAGGAAATGATTCGCACGAACGTGCCCTCCATCACTTTTGTCTGATCCATGTGAAAGATCGAAGAATGCGGATCGTGATTGAAATCGGCGGACACATTCGGGCTTTCGGTGAATGTGAGAATGCCTTTCAATTGCTGCTTTGCGGCGCGCTTGACCGTGTCCTTGATCTCCTCCGGCGTAGTCTTGCGTTTGGCGACGAATGTGAAATCGACGACGGACACATTGGGGGTGGGCACGCGGATCGCCGCGCCGTCGAGTTTGCCGTTGAGCTCGGGCAGGACTAGGCCGATGGCACGCGCCGCGCCAGTCGTGGTCGGGATCATCGACAGCGCCGCCGCGCGGCCCCGGTAAAGATCCTTATGCATTATATCGAGCACCGGCTGATCGTTGGTATAGGAGTGGATCGTCGTCATGAACCCCGTTTCGATGCCGATCGCGTCGTTTAGGATCTTGGCGACCGGGGCGAGGCAATTGGTGGTGCAGGACGCGTTGGAGACGATGAGATGATCCTTGGTCAGCATGGCGTGATTGACCCCAAAGACCACCGTCAGGTCGGCATGAGCCGCCGCCGCCGAGATGAGGACGCGCTTGGCGCCCGCCTTCAAATGCGCGGAGGCTTTGTCCTTCGAGGCGAAAAACCCGGTGCATTCGAGCGCGATGTCGACGGCAAGCTCCTTGTGCGGCAACTCGCGCGGATCGCGGATCGCGGTCACCTTGACCGGCCCCTGGCCGAAATTGATCGAATCGCCCGCGACCTTGATTTCGCCGGGAAACCGGCCGTGCACGGAATCGAAGCGCAGCAAATGGGCGTTGGTCTCGACTGAGCCAAGATCGTTGATGGCGACAAGCTGAACGTCTGTGCGCTTCGATTCGGCGATCGCGCGAAGGATATTGCGGCCGATGCGGCCAAAACCGTTGATCGCGACTCGAATCGCCATTGCTTCTCCTTCTCCCCGTTCCCGCACGGCATGTTGGTTATTTTAATACGCGTCAACTGTTGCAACGCCGCATCGCGGCCTCGGCGACGGCTTCCGGCGTGATTTTGAAATAATTGTAAACATCCTTGTAGGGCGCGCTGGCGCCAAAACCGGTCATGCCGATGAAAATCCCATCTTCGCCGATGATCGCGTCCCAGCCTTGGCGGACCGCCGCTTCGACCCCGACGCGGACTGGTGCATCTCCAATGATCTTTTGGCGCTGATCGCGGTCCAGAGCCAAGAAAAGTTCCATGCAGGGCACCGAAACGACCCGCGCGGAAATTTGCCGCGCGGCCAAAATGCGCCGCCCCTCGAGCGCGAGCGAGACTTCAGAACCGGACGCGAAGATCGAAACCTTGGCGGGTCCGCCTTCCGCGGGCGCCAGTTCATAGGCGCCCGCCGCGGATAAATTTTCAGGCGTGAAATCGTGGCGGACGGAGGGAAGGTTTTGCCGGGTCAGCGCGAGAATTGAGGGCGAGGTTTTCGCTTGCAGCGCGAGCTGCCAGCATTCGAGCGTCTCTGTCCGGTCGGCCGGCCGGAAAACAAGCAGGTTGGGAATGGCGCGCAGCGCGGCCAGATGCTCGACTGGCTGATGGGTGGGGCCGTCCTCGCCAAGCCCGATCGAATCATGCGTGAAAACCTCGATCGCGCGAATTCCCATCAAGGCGGAAAGGCGCAGCGCCGGCCGGCAGTAATCGCTGAAGGTCAGGAACGACGCTCCCGACGGAATAAAACCGCCATGCAAGGCGATGCCGTTGACCGCCGCCGCCATGCCGTGCTCGCGGATGCCCCAATGGGTATAGCGCCCGGCATAGGACGAAGGCCCGATGTCCGGCGTCGCCGCGACCTTGGTATTGTTCGACGGGGTAAGATCGGCCGAGCCGGTGAGGAGTTCGGGAACGGCTTTCGCCAGAACTTCGAGCGTGGCCTGGGACGCCTTGCGAGTGGCGTTGGGCGAACGATCCTCGCCGAGCTTGCGCTTGTAGGCGATCACCGCCTCGCCGAAGGAGGCCGGCAAATCGCCGCGCAAACGGCGCTCGAATTCCTCCCGCTCACCCGCAGGCAACGCGTTCAGGGCCGCGTTCCAGGCTTTCCGGCGCGCGCGTCCGCGTTTGCCCGCATTGCGCCAGGCGGTGAGAATAGGCCCGGGAATGACAAACGGCTCGTAGGGCCAATTGAGGTTGCGCCGCGCGCCCGCAATCTCCTCCGGACCAGGCGGATCGCTATGCGCCTTCGAGGTGCCCGCCCGGGTCGGCATGCCAAAGCCGATCGTCGTCTTGCAGGCGATCAGGCTCGGGCGCCCCGATTTTTGCGCCTTGCGGATCGCGCGCAGGATGGCTTTTTGGTCATGCCCGTCGATGCGAACGGCATTCCAATTGCACGCTTGAAATCGCTTCACCTGGTCGACCGAATCCGCGAGCGTGAGAGGACCGTCGATAGAGGTGTGATTGTCGTCATGAAACACGATGAGCCGGTTAAGCAGGAGATGCCCGGCAATCGCGATCGCCTCCTGGCTGATGCCCTCCATGAGATCACCATCGGAGGCGAGGACATAGGTATGATGATCGACGATTGGCCCGAATTCCGCGTTCAGCATGCGCTCGGCGAGCGCCATTCCCACCGCATTGGCAAGCCCCTGGCCGAGCGGACCCGTCGTGGCCTCCACCCCCGGCGCATGGCGGTATTCAGGGTGGCCCGGCGTCCGCGAGCCGAGCTGCCGGAAGCGTTGCAGTTCCGCGATGGTCATGCTTGGTTCGCCGGTCAAATAGAGCAGCGCATATAGCAGCATGCAGCCATGCCCGGCCGACAGGACAAAACGATCGCGGTCCGGCCAGCTTGCGGCGGCGGCGTCATATTTGAGCACCTTGGTGAACAGCACGGTGGCGATATCGGCGGCGCCCATCGGCAGGCCCGGATGACCCGATTTCGCCCTTTCCACCGCATCCATGGCGAGCGCGCGAATGGCATTCGCCATTTCGTCCTGGGTGACTTTCTCGTCGCGCGCCGGCATCAATTGTTCCCCTTTACGGGAGCTATCCGGGGATTCATCAGTGGCTGCTCACTCTAGCGGGGCCGCGCAGTGGCCCGGCGCAAAACGCTGGCTGCCAGCCACGCGACCGCCGAAAGGCTTGTGTCAACGCATCGCCTATGTTTCTTTATGCCGCGCTTTAACGTTTTCGGCCGCAAAATTGATGTCGCCGCGACTTGCGCCATAATGTCGCGGCGCTTCGGCATTAGCCTGGCCGGAAGCACTTAGCGCGCGGCGGCCGGTTTGTCGACCGGGGGCATAGGCATTCTGGGCAAGGCGAGATGGGGCCGCCGCAACAGGCGCGGGCTGAAGGCGCTCGCATGGCATGATCGAAGCCGCCGCCACGACAACCAAATTGCCGGAGCGCCTCGACGCGGCGCTTAAGCGGCTCGCCGCCGCGCTCGACCGGCTCGACGCGGCCAGCGAGCGGCGGGGCAAGGCGGACGCCCTGCGCGCCAATCTCGAGGACGAGCTTGCGGTCATGCAAGACGACCGCTCAAGGCTCGCGGCTGAACTCGACGGCGCCATCGCGCGCTCGAAGTCACTGGAATTGGCGAACGGCGAAGTTGCCCGCAGGCTGAACGCCGCGAGCGCGGAAATAAGGGGGGTTCTCGCCGAGGCAGTGGGGCGGCCGCGGACAGGACATCCCGCTTCATAGCTGCAAAATATGAATTCAGACGATTTGGGAAATCTCAACGCGATACAAGCAAAATTCATCCCGCTCTAAAAACTGATCTGCGTGCGCAGTGCAAAAACGGCGGCGTCGGGGATCCGCCCGAAAAAAGGATTAATCGGATCGACAGCGCCGCCGCCAGGATGGAAGATATATTGAAAATCGGGTTGAATGGTCCAGCCGGCAACGATCTGCGCCTGATAGGTGACTTCGGCCACCAATTCATAATCGCGCAAAGGCAAAGCGGTTTTTTCAAAGAAACCTCTTTCGCGATCAAGCGCCGCCAGGGCGGGAGAGAGCTGCGAGAAGGATGCCGCGATGCCAAAACTGTCCCCCGGCCGCTTATCCCAAAGCCCCATGAAATTGACCCCCGCATCGGCATAAAGGTTAATCAGATTGCGATCGGAGGGGCTGAATGTGACGCGTGCGAACGCGCCGACTCCCTTTTTCGGATTGTCGCCTGGCAGGCGCCAGAGCATCTGATCGATGACGCCGTAAACGGCATAATCGCCGCTATGTGTCCGCGCCATCCCGTTGCTCGACGGCTCGGCGAGCGACTTGCCCTCGACGTCAAAATGCTCATCGTCGAACTTACCGAAGTGATACCACGCGCCAAGCTTAATTGTCCCGGCGAGCCCCTGTGCGGTCTTGTCCTGATTGTACTGGTATTGCGCTTCGGCCATCAACAGTGGCGGATCCTTGAGGCGAAAGTTTACTCCGGCTGGGTCCTTGATCTCTTGCAATCCCGTGAACCCCGCCCCGGCGGGATCGCCATTGTACAACCCGGCGAGAAGAGCGAGTTGATCGTTCGGGGTCGCCTTTAGGCGAACACCCGGAGTAGCCAGCGGATAGGCGGGTCCTGCACTCGGTAGGTCCGCCAAGAAGATCGCCGGCCAGCCGAACGTGGCGTTGATATATAGAGTATTGCCGAATTCGCTGATAAAGAACTGATTGTCGGCCGCCAGTTGGCCGACGCGGAGCAACGCCAGGTCGCCGAACTTCTGTTCGACCCAAAGCTCGAACAGCCGGGTCGCTGGCCGCGCCTCGATGCTGTCGACCGTCGCAAGGTTGAAGATGCTGGACGCCGACAGCTGGCCGCCGTGTATTTGATACGCGCTGGCGCGAAAACTGAGTCCGTCCAAGCTTGCAATTTTTGCGAGATCGACGTCCAGCACCATGTAGAGTGTCCCTTCGTAGACGGCGCCTTGCCTGACGCCGCCCGTGGGATTGCCCAAGCCATCCGCAAAATAGTTCAGTCGCAAATTGTAGCCAAGATCGAACAACCCCTTCTTCAACTGGGCAAGGACCGGAATGCTAGAGGCGATTGATGGCGGCAGATTTGGCGGCAGCACGTCGTTTTCCGGCAACGGCGCATTGCCAACAGCGTCCTGAGCTTGCGCCAAATTGGCAGAAGAAGCGGCACACCAGGCACCAAATAGCAGACAAAGCGGAAACTTGCGCCACATGTGTCCCTGCCAGGAAATTACGCGACAAAATTGGAGCGGGTGAAGGGAATCGAACTCTCGTATTCAGGGCTGCTGCTCTACCATTGAGCTACACCGGCGAAGGTTTTGTGTCACCGGCCCCGGGCTGACCCGTAGCCGCACCGGCGAATGAGCGGCGCTACGCATGGAGCCGAACACATAAACCAAGTCATCGCCCTGTCAAAGACGCGCGAGACCGGTATTCGGCTATCGCGTGCTTTCCGCCCTCGAATTGATATGTGGCATGAAGGCAACATCCCGCAAAAAAACACGCGTAACCCAGAAACACATATTGCGAAGCCTCAAAATGTAGCATAGGCTACAAAAAGTCAATTGCCGGTCGGAAAATCGGGGCGTGATGTCCGCCAACTCTCCGGATTCCCTCTCTACACAAGAGCGCTTGGCGAAACCGCAATCCGCAGTTTGAAGCCAACGTCTGGCGGCCCGATGATTTGGATGCAAATGCACCGAATTATCGGCGGTTTCGCGACATTTCGATTATTTACCGCAATGCCGCTAGGGTCGCGATCGCTGTCCCGCCCCTGGCTTGTCCATTACGCCGAAATGACATGTCTTGGGGATTCGTAGAGCTGGAAGAAATGGTGGTCGAGCTACAGGCGGTGCAAACGAGAAATCGAGGAGAAAAACGCACGTTCGTGAACCCGGCCGGTCGGCTCGATAATTCAAACATCTCAAGCGTTTTGTGGTTACTTTTTAAAGGACCAGCACCCGACAAGGATGTCGTGGTGCGTTGGCGCCCGTTTGGCCTGCGGGGCGCGGCTCACTAGGCGGCCGCTCCTTAGTTGTCCGTGCGCCAAGGCGAACGATCCCGCCAGGACTTCAGAACCGCGCCCGCCCATTCCGTCGATTTGTCGCTGTGGCAAACGTTGCAGGCATTGGGAATCTTGTAGGCGTCCGTCTCCGCCGGCGTAATGAAGCGGAAGGTGTGGGCGTGGACATACACGTCCGCAATCGTCTCCTCGATCTTTGGCATGTGGCAGGCGACGCACTGGCTGCCCGGGCTGCCCGCCTTGTGATGCGTGTGTTCCTCGATGGAGGTGGAATGTGGCCCATTCTGGGTGTTCGGCCCGTGACACGCGAAGCACATCTCGCCAGGCGCCTCACGCAGTTGCGCCGCATGCTGGGTACCGTGCACATCGTGGCAACTGAAGCAGGCGACGCCGCGATTATACATGAGGCTTTGGACGAAGTCGTTGCCTTGCATGCGGTTCTTATGGGCCGTCGCGTCCGGGAAGTGGGTGAAGGAGGTCTGGCCGAGCTGGTGCTCCTCCAACCGCCAGAAATCGGAGAGGTTTAGGCCCATGTGGAAGCCGACGGGCCAGTCGTAGTACCTGCCGCCGATCGGATTGTCCGGCGGCCGCCCCTGGGAATGGCACTGGATGCAGGTGTCGTTGGCGCGGACATAGTCCAGGCGGGCCGGGTTGACGATGGTCTCGCGTGTCCGCTGCTTGACGTGCTCGCTCCCTGGCCCATGGCAGCGTTCGCAACCAACGTTCCATTCGGTGACGGTCTTGGTGTTGATGTCGTAGTTGACCGAGTGGCAACCATCGCAAAGTGGGCCGGTCGGGCGCTGGAAGTTGTCGGGCGGGTAAAGCGTGGCCCACCAGTCGGTGCCGTTCTTGACGAAGTACGGCCGCCACAACTGATGCGTCACGTCCCACTGCGCGGGGAACGGGAAATAGTCGTCTCCGGCCTTCTTGAAGTAGCGCTGCTTCCAGATGCTGCCATAGACAAGCGCTATATCGTCCTTGGAAAAATGGACAAGCGGGCCGGCCTTTGAGAGGTCCGGGATAATTGCGTCCGAATGCTCGCGCGGATCACGCACGACGTTGGCCATCGGCGTCTTCTTCCAGCGGTCGTAGATGCTGGAATGGCACGACTTGCAGGATTCGGATCCGGCGTAGCGCCAGCCCGCCGCGAGCCCGTTCGGCGGGCCGGCGACAGGGTCCGCAGACATCGACGCGGTCTTCGGCAGATTCCGCATGTAAAGGACGAGCTGCCAGATCTGCCGGTCCGGCAGGCTCCAGGCCGGCATGCCTGTGTTCCGGATGCCGTTGCGTATGTGATAGAAAACCTCGCCATCGGTCATTGACGCGATGAGCGATCGCAGAATGGGTGGACGCGGATATTCTCCCTCACCGATCCGCGTCCTCCCGCTGCCATCATAGCCGTGGCAAATTTCGCAATCTTGCCGGAACAGGTCGCGCCCGGCGGCGACGTCAGCCGCGTCCGGGCCGAGCGGATTGTGCTGCCGTCGAGCCGTGGCCGGTACGCTATGGCGCAGCAGCCACATGGCAATCGCAACTTCTATCTCCGGCGGCTGCGGCCGGGCGCTGGAGAAGCCCGGGAGCGCGAACATGTAGAGTGCCACCGCGCCGCTCAACACGACGGCGACGGCAATAGCGGCGGCCATCGCCTTGCGGGGCATGTTCACTCCCGGCTCTCCGCTTCGGACCATCGCGGTGGCTCAGAATATCGATCCGGCGTCGATCACGCGCGAGGGCTGAGGAACTGCCGGAGATCCGCTTCACTACTGGCGACAGTGTCCTAAGAATCTATCCCTATAGCTCGACCTTTTCGCCGGCGTTCGCCCATTCCTGAAAGCCGCCGGGGTAATGCGCGCGGATATCCTCGCGGCCGGCTTCTTGAGCAAGCGCCAAGGCGGCGAGCGACCGTTTGCCGGAACGGCAGGATAAAACCACCCGTTTTCCGGGCACGCTCGGCAGCGCCGTGGGGTCGAAACGCTGGAGCGGATTGAGCGTCGCGCCGGGGATACGGCCCGCCGCATATTCATTGGGCTCGCGGACATCGACGAGAAGGATCGAGCCGTCGGCCAGCCCCTTTTTCAATTCGTCGATGGAGACGTTTTCCACTTCTGGCGCGGCCATGAACAAGCTCCCATGTTTCCTCCGGCGCTCCCGGCGAAGCAATTTCGCAAAAGCGGCGGCCTCACGCAAGATGATTGTCGCGCTGGCTAAGAATTGTCTCGGCCGCCGCGAGATCGCTTGGATCGTTGGCGTTGAAAAAAGGATCGTAGGGCTCGATTGGCCACTCCACAATGGCGCGGCTATGGTTTTGCAAGAATGCCTCGATCTTTCGCACATCCTCGACAACGAGGGCGTGGCGGAGATCGCATCGGATCGAGACCGGCCAGACCGCGACGGCTTGATGCGTCCTGCCGCCCGAGCGCGCGCAGGCGATCGAAGCGTTGTCTTTCGCCCTTGCGTCCTTGAGGCGGGCGGCGAGATCGCCCGGCAAAAACGGCGTGTCGGCCGGCGCGCTGATCGCCAAGTGGACATCCGGACAACGCGCCGCGATCCAATCGAGCCCGGCGAGAATCCCCGCGAGCGGACCCATAAAACCCGGCACATCGTCGGCGACGATTGGCAAATCGTACTCCGCGAATCTCGCGGGATCGCCATTTGCGCTCACCACGAGGCTTTCGCATTGCGGCCGCATCGCCGCGATCGCGCGGGCAAGCAGGGTCATTCCGCCGAGGTTCTGCAGAGCCTTGTCGCCGCCGCCCATCCGCAACGCGCGCCCGCCCGCGAGAAGGATGCCAACACAACCGCTCGTCCGCATCGAAGTCCGGGTCCCAGTCCCCGCCCTGGCCTTGGGCCGTTCGTTATAGGCGCATGGGCGGCGCGTCTCAACCCGGAGTCCTCGTTAGAACCTTCGACGCCGCAGCCGAAACACGGCCGCCGCCATGGCAGGGTTCGAGGCTCGGCCTTCCTTGCGCCCCGGACTTGGCGCCTCGTTGCCTGCGATTATACGCGCGTCCGGAAGGGCAGCCTCTTCTCTAGGCGTCTGGTGATTTTTTCCCTCACGGCGTCACCTTGAACACTGTGCCTTCGTTCGAAGTGCCTCCTTCAATCGTCGTGCCATAGAGCGCTCCTTTCGTGTCGAAGATCAGGCCGGCAAGCGGCTGATGGAGGCCAAACCCGCCCGGGAAGCTATGCAACACGGTCTCGGTCCAAAGCGTCGCTGGAGGGACGGGCGGCGTCAGCTTGAACACCGTGCCGGCGTCCGGAAGCCCTCCTCCAAATCCAGTCGTGCCGTAGAGCGCGCCATGGCTGTCGAAGATCAGGCCGGCAAACGGCTGGGCGCCGTCGCTTCCGCCTTTGAAGCTATACAACACTTTCTCGGTCCATGTCGTTGCCGGAGGGACGGGCGGCTTCAGCTTGAACACCGTGCCAGAGTTTGCCGGCCCTCCACCTAATTGCGTTGTGCCGAAGAGCGCGCCATTGCTATTGAGGATCAGGCCGGCCATCGGCATATAGCCGTCGCTCCCGCCCTGGAAGCTATACAGCACTTTCTCGGTCCAATTCGTTGCCGGAGGGACGGGCGGCTTCAGCTTGAACACCGTGCCGCAGATATCCTTAGTTGGCGGCGTGGAGCAGATCCCCGTCCCTCCAAGTTGCGTGGTTCCATAGAGCACGCCGTTGCTGTTGAAGATCAGGCCTGCGACCGGATCACGGCCGTCATTTCCGCCCATAAAACTGTACAGCACCGTCTCGGTCCATTTCGTCGCCGGAGGCGCCGGAGGCATCAGCGTGAACACGGTGCCGTTGCCGCCGTTAATTCCTCCCCCTGCCGTTGTGCCGTAGAGCGCGCCGCTGCTGTCGAAGATCAGACTCGCATCCGGGCGGCAGCCGTCATTCCCGTTCTTGAAGTTGTGCAGCACCGTCTCGGTCCATAGCGTCGCTGGAGGGACCGGCGGGGTCATTTTGAACACCGTGCCGCAGCCCCCTGGTGCCTCCAAGCAGCGTGGTGCCGTAGAGCACGCCCTTGCTGTCGAAGATTACGCTGGCACGCGGAGTGTTGCCGTCATTTCCGTTCATAAAGCTGTACAGCACCTTCTCCTTCTGCGGCGACGTCAGCTTGAGCTTGAACACCGTGCCGATGCTAGAAGTTCCTCCTACGAACGTCGTGCCGAAGAGCGCGCCCTCGCTATCATTGAAGATAACGCCGGCAACCGGCTGAGCGCCGTCGCTCCCGCTCTTGAAGCTGTAGAGCACGGTCGAATGTGCCGGAGCGGACCCGGCGGCGGCCAGCGCGGCCGCGCCCAGGATGAGACGCGTCAGCGCCGGTCGCGAGCCTTGCAAAAAGGAAACAGCCTTGAAGTCCATGACATAGCCCTCCCTGAAAACTGAGATCGAAAAACTTTCAATACTTGCAGCTCGCACAATACAATGCGGCTTACACCGGATTTTCCCGATCCGGACCATCACTGGATTGCTAGAACAAGTTTAAATTACTAGGGAACCGCTGTAAAGGCCCGTCACGAAATCCGCCGCCTGATCGCGAGCGAAATCCGGGCCGCCGGTCGCAAGCCGCCTGAAGAACGCGGACTCAAGGAAGCGGGGCTAAAACCGGTACCAGATCCCCGCCGTGGGACCCAGCTCGCGTCCGGCGTTGATCCCCGCGACGGTGATAAAGCCGCCGATCTGCACCGACCATTGCGGCGCGATATCATAAACTAGGCTCGGTTGCAGCTTGGTCCAGGATACATGCCCGAACTGGAGGGAACCGTTTA
>JBOHJT010000068.1:0-13511 GCA_050728715.1 Methylocella sp. | reverse complement strand
CACGGGCGAACGGGTAAACTTCATAGATCAGAACGGCGACGCCGAGGAAACGGCGCCAAGGGTTGACGCCGCGCACCACCTCGTCGAGGGCCCAGACGATCAGACTGCCGGTGGCGGCGACCTTGGCTCCTGTCGATATGGCACCGTCCGGATGCCCGAGCCAGAGGATCGCCGTCGAGACGAGAAAGACGCTGAGCGCGAGGTTTGGTGTCTGAGCAACGGTGATCGCTCCCGTCTCGCGGTTGCGGAAGCACCAGAGCAGAAATCTTCGCAACACCGCGCTTGCCCGATTCAAATTCGTATCTCTCGCAGGTCGCGCCACGGCTTTGTCGCGTTCGTCTGCTTTACTTGTCAATAGCGCGGGCGCTCACGGCCCGTATATTTCAATGCCTCAGAACGGGTCCGCCGCTCAAATCTCAAATTGACCGGCACCGTTAGAAAAACACACAGCCAAAAATTTAATCCTACCGCGGTCTTCCGCTTGCACCAAATCCCGGCTTCATACCGCGCCGCGCCTTGGAGATGTGCGTTTGCGCAGACCGTCAATCGTACCAAAATGTTTCACGTGAAACATTTTGGTACGATTCGGCGAAAAAGCCGATCAAAAGCAGGCCACCGGCCTTACCTCGCGGGTTTGGGTCACCCGATCCGGCAATCCGGCTGTGGTCATTTCATACCCCGCCACGCGTAAAATTGAACGCGCGGGGCTCATCGTCACGGCAAGCCGCGTATAGGGGTTGAGGACCGGCGGCTTCACCCACTCGAAACCGCCGCGCGACAAGAGCCCGCCCCAGCCGGCAAGCGCATCGTGGCGGGCGCGAGAGGCCGCGGCCGCCTCCGCCGACGAGCAAGTCAGAAAGCGAGTGGCCGCAATACGCGCTTCCCACATCGGGCGGCCCGGCACCCAATCATTGGCCGCGCTCGTCCCATTCTCCCGCGTGACAAAGCCGTTCTCGGTGCGCTCGATCACGCATCGCTCCCCCGGCTCGCAGCCAACGAGCATGTAGATCACCGGCCGTGCCACCGGCGTTGCTTCCAACACGCTTTTCGCGGCGGCATATGTCGCGCAAGTCTCGAAGACCTGGCGCAGCAATTGATCCGGCGGCATGTGGCGAACATTCACCCATGTATGAAGCGCGTTGGCAGCAAGGTCGTAAATGGGCAGCCACGGATGCCGGGTGCGGCGCCACATGGGCGCCTGGTTGAGGCAGGCAGCAAACCGGCGCGGTGCCATCGCCGTCAGCACGCCGGCGTAGCCGGGCCAGGTGACGCTGAAATATCCGCCGCAGGGCGCCTCTGCGCGCATAAGCTCCGCATGGCGGCCAAGCCCGGGGAATAGCCAATCGAGCGTGCGTGCGAGCCAGGGCACGCCGTCTTCCTCGCGCGCGAGCGAGGTGCAGCCCCATTGGTACGAGTTGTTGAGCAGCCAGACACCCGGAAAGCCGAGCGTCGCCACGATTTGCGCAATCTCCGGCACATAGGGCGAGCAGGACCGGGTGAGCCAGCGGCGCGCGGCGCTATCCAATGCCGGAAGGAGCGGTTTTACCGCGCAAGGAAAAACCGTGAGGCATTCGTCGCGCAGGACACGCGCGCGAGCACGGCTCAGCGCCGCGTGGCGGAGAGGCCCGCCGTCGCCGACGTCGACGATGGGAATCGCTGGCACGACGGCACCCATGGACCGCTCGGCGGATGTGATAAGTCTGCTCATGGCGTTGCTTTCCTCGCGCGGAACCAGCACCCCGAGCCTGCAAGCTCAAGGCAAGCAAGGCCGCTCCTCCTATTTCAACAATGAGCGCTTTATTCCGGAGTCCGGAAAGCACCGAAACCTCTTCGCAAGCCGACCTGGCGCGACGAAACCTACGTGAAGATCAAATGCCCCTGGACTGATATTTATTGTGCGGCCGGCAAGCAAAGTCAAAGACTGCCGACTTCCTGCCGCTCCGCCCCAACCGGGGATGTCGCGGCCGCCAAGGAATTTTTTCTGGCGGGCATTCAAGGGCCAGGGCCGGCCGCCGCGGCAGCAGCAGCCACCTTGGGGCCTTGATAGCCGCTTTCGGCGATGATTTTGGTGATGAAGGGAAACAGGTTCTTTCAACACCAATGGCCCACCGTCGCTATCCTGAATGCCGGCCGCATGAACCGCGGCTTCAAGATTCGGACCGGGTGTATCGACCGTGATATGGCGTTTCTCACCCTTGATCTTCTGAGTTCATCGAAGGATTGCCGGCGTCATAGCCGCGCGGGTCGATCATGGCCCCTCTCCTGAGCGAAGCGCCTCAAATGCCCTTGATACGCGGAGAGTTGTCGAAGGATCCGCCGCTTTTCACGCTTTGACCGGCGATGATGGCAACGGTTGGACCGCGGCCGACCTGTTCTCGACACAGGACGTGGAGCTCATGACGAAGGCGCAAAAGTGTGCCATCATAGTTGCAAAGATCGAAATACCTGAAGACAGGGCTTTTCGGCGGCGGGTCTTTCGGCAGGCAGCGCCACTGGCAACCCGTGCCCGGAATATCCATGTTCCCGTTGACCACTTCGCGCATGTCCACGCGGCGTCTGCCGCCACCGGAGGTATCAGCGGCGCCACCAGCCCCCATTCCTCGGCCGTCAAATCGCTCGGGTATCTCTGTTGGCTCCGGTCATAACGGCCTCGGTTCTCGTTCGTCCGCATCGGCGGCCCATCCTCGAATCAGGCCACCTCTCCTTGAATCACAAGATTTTCTTGATTCAAGAGGTTTCAGAACAGACACTAAGGCCCGGTTGCCCTGAAATGGTTCAGAAATCCGCGCATCGACACGTCGGGCCCCCATGCGCACGAGCGCCATCTCACGCAAGACCAAGGAAGCCGGTATCTCGGTCAAGGTCGATCTCGATGGCACCGGCGTGGCCGGAATCGCGGCCAGGACCGGTTTTTTCGGCCATATGTCTGGAACAGTTCGCGTGCCACTCGCTCAGCGATATTGACAT
Source organism: Methylocella sp. (assembly GCA_050728715.1). Classification (GTDB taxonomy): domain Bacteria; phylum Pseudomonadota; class Alphaproteobacteria; order Rhizobiales; family Beijerinckiaceae; genus Methylocapsa. The sequence continues at coordinate 10,544 of JBOHJT010000068.1, read as the reverse complement.
CCGCGCGGCGGGCGATCTTCATGTCGGCGAGCATCATACAGTCGAGGATACCGGCATAGCTCTGGGTCGGGCGGTCCGCCAGGCGTTGGGCGATAGGATCGGCATCGCCCGTTTCGCGGATTTGCTTCCGCCGATGGACGAGGCGGCGACATTTTGCGCAATTGCCAGAAGTGATCCAAGGTGCGACATAAAGCGGCAGCTTAGGGATGAGCGGGCAAGCATCGTCTCGAGCCGAAGCCGCCCGCCGCCCGAACCGAAACCCGACGCTAGCTGGTTCGACGCGGAAATTCCTATCGGCACCCTTTGAGAGATCAAGGATGCAGAGGTCAAGGATGAAAAAGGAATGGCTCTAGCCCTAGCGCTTGTCCTGGTTTTGGTCGTGATCGGCTCCGTGTTGTTTCACGTTCTGAGCCCGTGGTGGTTGACGCCGATCGCCTCGAACTGGGGTTACATCGATGGCACGATCAACCTCACGTTTTGGATTACCGGGGCCGGTTACATCGCCATTATATTGTTTATGGCCTATTGCGTGTTGCGATTCCGGCACCAGGTGGGAAGGCGGGCGACGTACCAGCCGGAGAACAACAGGCTGGAGTGGTCGCTCGCCATCGGGACAACGGTTGCCGTCTTGGCTCTATTGGGGCCGGGGTTGTTCGTGTGGTACGAATACATCGAGGTCCCGAAAGGGGCGTCGGAGTTTGAGGTCGTAGGTCAGCAGTGGCAGTGGAGCTTTCGCCTTCCGGGGAAGGACGGCCGGCTCGGCACGACCGATGCAAGCTACATCAGTTCCGACAATCCTTTGGGTTTGAATCCGAACGATCCCGACGGGCAGGACGATGTCGTGATCAACGGCGACGACTTACACCTGGCGCTCGGGAAGCCGGTCAAGGTATTGCTCCGCTCGATCGACGTCGTGCACGACTTTTACGTGCCCGAATTTCGGGCCAAGATGGATTTGATGCCAGGTCTGGTGACCTACTTTTGGTTCACCCCTATCAGGACCGGGACATTCGAAGTCCTCTGCTCGGCATTCTGTGGCATAGGTCACCCGCAGATGCGGGGCAGTGTCGTGGTTGAGAAGGAGAGCGACTATCAGGCGTGGCTGGAGAAGCAGCATACCTTCGCGGAATTATCGGCGCACGCCAAAAAAGTAAATCTGACACAATAAATCTGGCTAAGTAAGTAAGGCTGACGCGGCTTTGGAGCAGTGAGTCGCATCAGAAAGGAACAGAGGAGACATTTTATGGTCGATATTGGCGCAACCGAAGCGATCCCGCCTGCCGAAGTTGAAGACGTAGAGCTTTACCATCCGAAGAGCTGGGTGACGAAGTACGTCTTTTGCCAGGACGCCAAGGTCATCGCTATCCAATACTCGATCACGGCGATTAGCATCGGAATGGTGGCTCTGGTGTTGTCGTGGTTAATCCGGCTGCAACTGGCGTATCCGGGCACCTTCTCCTTTATCACCCCGATTAACTACTATCAATTCGTCACGATGCACGGGATGATCATGGTGATCTATTTGCTCACCGCGCTGTTCTTGGGCGGCTTTGGCAACTACCTCATTCCGCTGATGGTGGGTGCCCGGGACATGGTTTTTCCCTATGTGAACATGCTGAGCTACTGGGTCTATCTTCTCGCGGTGCTGGTCCTGGTGGCGAGCTTTTTTGCGCCAGGCGGGCCGACCGGCGCCGGCTGGACCCTGTATCCGCCCCAGGCCATCCTCGAGGGCACCCCCGGGCGGGAGTGGGGCATCGTTTTGATGCTGGTTTCTCTGATCCTGTTCATCATCGGCTTCACCATGGGCGGCTTGAACTACGTGGTGACGGTGCTGCAGGGGCGCACGCGGGGGATGACGATGATGCGCCTGCCCTTGACGGTATGGGGCATTTTCACGGCCACCATCCTCGCGCTGCTGGCCTTCCCCGCCTTGCTCGTCGCCTCCGCCATGATGCTGCTTGACAGGGCCCTAGGGACCAGCTTTTTCATGCCGTCCATCGTCCAGGCCGGGGAACACTTGAAATATGCTGGAGGCAGTCCGATACTATTTCAACACCTTTTCTGGTTTTTTGGCCATCCCGAGGTCTATATCGTCGCCCTCCCTGCCTTCGGCATCGTCTCCGACCTCATCAGCACTCATGCGCGAAAAAACATCTTCGGCTATCGCATGATGGTGTGGGCGCTGGTGGCAATCGCCGTCCTCAGCTTCGTGGTATGGGGGCACCACATGTACATCAGCGGCATGAACCCACCTTTCGGATTCTTGTTCGCCACCTCCACGCTCATCATCGCCGTCCCGACTGCGATCAAGGTGTACAACTGGGTGCTGACCCTTTGGCGTGGTGACATCCACCTCACGGTCCCGATGCTGTTCGCCCTCGGATTCATCGTCACATTCGTGAATGGGGGGATCACCGGCCTGTTCCTCGGCAATGTGGTCGTGGATGTTCCGCTTTCAGGCACGATGTTCGTCGTTGCCCACTTTCATATGGTGATGGGTATCGCGCCAATTCTGGTAGTTTTCGGGGGGATCTATCATTGGTACCCCAAGATCACTGGGCGGATGCTGAACGAGAGACTGGGCCAATTTCACTTCTGGGTCACGTTCCTTGGGGCCTATCTGATTTATTTCCCGATGCACTACCTGGGTTTTCTCGGCGTGCCGCGCCGGTATTACGAGATGGGCGAGACGGCTTTTGTCCCGCCCTCGGCCGCGACGCTGAACGTCTTTATCACCGCCGCGGCATTGATCGTGGGCGCCGCCCAGATGGCGTTCTTTTTCAATCTGATATGGAGCCTGTACAAAGGCAAGCTTGCCGGCGGCAATCCCTGGAAGGCCACCACGCTCGAGTGGCAGACACCGGAAACTCCGCCCGGGCATGGCAACTGGGGCAAGGAGTTGCCAGCAGTCTACCGCTGGGCTTACGATTACAGCGTGCCGGGCGCCGGGCAGGATTTCCTGCCGCAAAACCAGCCCCCTGCCAAACAAGCGGTTTAGGGGGCCCGCAATGGATATTACATTCCTATTCTTGGCCGTGATAGCGGCGGTCGTTGCATGGTGGTTGGCGCAGCAAAGGCTCACCGCCAAGCCGTGGCTGGAGGCGGGTCCGATCGGCGATACAGGCGCATCATCCCTGCCCGCCGCGAAGATTGGATTGGCGGTGTTTCTCGCCGTCGTCGGCTCCTTGTTCGCGCTCTTGATCAGCGCCTACCTCATGCGAATGGAAATAGGGGAGTGGAAGCCTGCGCCCGTGCCGAAGCTGCTGTGGCTCAACACGGGCGTGCTGATCTTGAGCAGTGGCGCGCTGCAATGGGCGCAGGTTGCCGCGCGCCGGGGAAGGATGGACGGCGTAAGAGCCGCCCTGCTCGCGGGAGGTGTTTTCGCGCTTGCTTTCCTGGCCGGTCAGCTCGTCGCGTGGCGGCAGCTCGACGCCGCGGGCTATTACTTGACAACCAACCCAGCCGCCGCCTTCTTTTACCTGGTCACCGGCGTGCACGGGCTGCACATATTGGGCGGCCTGGTGGCCTTGGGCAGAACCATGGATAAGGCGTGGGGAGGTTTCAAGCTGGATCAATTGCGCTTGAGCGTGGAACTATGCGCGACGTACTGGCACTTCCTGCTTTTTGTCTGGCTGGTTTTATTTGGTCTGCTGTTGCTTACCGATCCGATTGAATCGGAGAGCGGTGTGGTTTCTTTGATTTGGCGCATTTTCTGACGGTGAGCCTGTGTCCGCATGGCGTGAAAATGCTTCACACAGGACTTCGGGAGAACAAATGACCGAACCGGCACTTACCGACACATTGGAAGCCCCCCCGCGCCAGGGGGGCTGGAAAGGCTTTGCCGCCGACTGGTCGTCGGACCAGCGAGCGTTCAAGAACGTCCCCTGGGGCAAGGCCATGGTTTGGATCTTCCTCCTGAGCGACACCTTTATTTTTAGTTGCTTTCTGCTTTCATACATGACGGTGCGAATGTCCACGACCGTGCCTTGGCCGGACACCAGTGAAGTCTTCATTTTGACAATCGGCGGCAAAAAATACCCTCTCCTCCTGATCGCCATCATGACCATGATCTTGATCACCAGCAGCGGGACGATGGCCATGGCCGTCAACTTCGGCTACCGCCGCGATCGGGTCAAAACCGGTGCCTTGCTGCTGGTGACTGCGGCGTTTGGCGCGACTTTCGTCGGAACGCAGGCATTCGAATGGACCACGCTGATCCTGGAAGGGGTCACGCCTTGGAGCAATCCGTGGGGCGCGGGCCAGTTTGGCGCGTGCTTTTTCTTGATCACGGGCTTCCACGGCACCCACGTGACGATCGGCGTGATTTTCCTGCTTCTCATCGCGCGAAAAGTTTGGCGGGGAGATTTCGACCGTCACGCGCGCGGCTTTTTTACCAGCCGGAAGGGAAATTACGAGATCGTCGAAACCTTGGGTCTATACTGGCACTTCGTCGACCTTGTTTGGGTCTTCATCTTTGCACTTTTTTATCTTTGGTAAGTGGGAAACAATGGCACATCTAGCTTCGGTACGTGGGAAAAATATGGCGCACAAAGTAGGACAACAACACCCGATTAAGCTTTATCTGATCGTCTGGGGCTGGCTGTTTATCCTGAGCACCTGCTCATTTCTCGTCGACTACTTGGGCTTCGTGGGATTTCAGAGATGGTTTCTCATCCTGCTGTTCATGTTTGTGAAGGCAGGCCTGATCGTCGCCGTCTTCATGCACATGGCCTGGGAGCGGCTGGCCCTGATGTATGCCATTCTTGCCCCGCCGGGGGCGGTGTTGGTTTTTGTGGCAATCATGGCGTTTGAGTCGGGTTATACGCGCTTCACTCGGGTCGCGTTCTTCCGAACGGGAGAAGCTACTACTGAGGTCGCGGCGCTCGGGTCCGAAGCGTCAGGGCCTAGAACCGGAGCCGGAACCGCCGCCCCTCCCCCGCGCCAATTGAAGAAGGAGGCCGAGAAACACGGTCTCGAGGTTGCGAAAGCCGAAGTCAAACCCGGACAGGATAACGTCGTCCTCCAGGGCAGCGCCGCCGCGACTGGGGAAGCCGGGAAGACCGCGCCGGCGAGCGGCAATGCGGCGAGCGCTGTCGCGGTCCGAAACGATACCGCGGCTGCCCCGAAAGCCCTTGAAGCGAAGTTTTATACGCTCAAACCCGGCGATACGCTGTGGAAGATCGCCGAAATCGAATATGGCCACGGCCACGGCGTCGAATATCGTCTGATCTTTGAAGCCAATAAGCCTTTGCTATCCGATCCCGGCAAGCTCTATCCAGGCCAAGTGCTGCGGATTCCGCCGATTTCGGGCTGAGACGGCGGCGTTTGTCAGGTGAGGCGCTTCGAAGGATTGCGCCGGAAGCACGTCTCGAAGGAGGGGCCATCTCCGCCTGCGCATTTTAGCCATGCAATAGAGCACGATCCGCGGAAGTGGCACCGATACCGCCATAAAGATACCGCTATAAAGATCATGTGAAAACAAGGATTTCATACATGTTCCGGTTGCCTTTGATCGGAGCATGCCTTGGTGGATAAAAACGCGTTCCCGCGCGGTGGGTTGTCGCCCCCGCGATGAGGCACATTACATGCCGAAATTTGATGAAACGCCGTCAATAGGGAGGCCGGTGATCGCGACTCCCTAGCGGCGCTGGGACCGCCCTGGCGAGATGTTCAAACGCCGGAGCGGCTTTGCGGCCTGGTTGGTACTCACACGCCGTTGCGCTCGAGAGGCGCCGGCCGCCCTCGCGCCCTCCAATCAGTTCGATCCGTTCCATAGCTTCTCCCTACCCTAAACAATCCTTATTGACCGTCCGGTGCGCATCGGCTATGAAAGACGGGTTCGCCGCCGGCAAGGGTTCGTGTCGTGAAAATCATTCTTATCGTAGCGCGCGCGCCGGAGGCGGGACGGAGATAGGCTCCGCTCTCCCTCAGCTGGCGCATATCCGGGGCCCTCATGGGCCTTTTTTATTGCCCAAATTCAAGATATCGCAAATAATCTCATCGAAAGGCACCCATTGGAGCAAGATACGACCAATTTGATGACCGGAGCGGAAATGGTCGTCCGGGCGTTGCGGGACCAAGGAGTCGAAACCATTTTCGGCTATCCGGGCGGCGCGGTCCTGCCGATCTACGACGCCCTGTTTCAGCAAGATTTCATCAAGCATGTGCTGGTGCGCCACGAACAGGGGGCGGCGCATGCCGCCGAAGGCTTCGCCCGGTCGAGCGGCAAGGCCGGCGTGCTATTGGTGACCTCCGGTCCTGGCGCCACCAATGCGGTAACCGGCTTGACCGATGCCTTGATGGATTCGATCCCGCTCGTTTGCATTAGCGGCCAGGTGCCAACCCATCTCATCGGCTCCGACGCCTTCCAGGAATGCGACACGGTCGGCATCACCCGGCATTGCACCAAGCATAATTATCTGGTCCGCCAGATCGAGGATTTGCCGCGCGTGCTGCACGAGGCCTTTTACGTCGCGCAGCACGGGCGTCCGGGGCCGGTAGTCATCGATATCCCCAAGGACGTGCAATTTGCGGCCGGCGCCTACATCGGCCCGCGCAACATCGAGCACAAGACCTATCGGCCGAAGCTCGATGGCGATCCGGGCCTCGTCGCGCGGGCCGTCGCGCTGATGGCGGCGGCCAGGCGCCCGGTCTTTTATACCGGCGGCGGAGTCATCAACTCGGGCCCCGACGCCTCGCGCCTGCTGCGCGAATTCGTTTCCCTCACCGGGTTTCCGCTCACCTCGACCTTGATGGGGCTTGGCGCCTATCCGGCGTCGGGCAAGAACTGGCTCGGCATGCTTGGCATGCACGGCACTTATGAAGCAAATAATGCGATGCACGATTGCGACTTGATGATCGCGATCGGCGCGCGTTTCGACGATCGTATCACCGGCCGGCTCGACGCTTTCTCGCCAGGATCGAGGAAGATCCACATCGACATCGATCCGTCCTCGATCAATAAGAACGTGAAAATCGATCTCGGCATTGTCGGTGATTGCACCCATGTGCTGCGTCAGCTGATCGAGGCCTGGCGCGGCCATTCCGCCAATGCTGAGGCGCTCGTCAAATGGTGGGCGCAAATCGACGAATGGCGGGCTCGCAAATCGCTGTCCTTCAGGAACTCGAAGGACGTGATCAAACCCCAGTTCGCGGTTCAACGTCTTTACGAACTGACCAAGGCGCGCGATACCTACATCACCACCGAGGTCGGCCAGCACCAGATGTGGGCGGCGCAGCACTACCATTTCGAGGCGCCGAACCGCTGGTTGACTTCGGGCGGTCTCGGCACCATGGGCTACGGGCTTCCGGCGGCGATCGGCGCGCAGATGGCGCATCCGGGCAGCCTCGTCGTCGATATAGCGGGCGAGGCCTCGATCCTCATGAACATGCAGGAACTCTCGACCGCCGCGCAATATCGCCTGCCGGTCAAGATCTTCATACTTAACAACGAATATATGGGGATGGTGCGGCAATGGCAGGAACTCCTGCATGAAGGCCGCTATTCCCAAAGCTATTCGGCCGCGCTGCCCGATTTCGTCAAGCTTGCCGAGGCCTTTGGCGCGCATGGCATCCGCTGCTCGAAGCCGGCGCTGCTCGATGACGCCATCATGGAGATGATCGAAACGCAAACAACCGTCGTCTTCGATTGCGTCGTCGACAAGACCGAAAATTGCCTGCCGATGATTCCGTCGGGCAAGGCGCATAACGAGATGCTTCTGCCCGGCGGCGACGAGGCGATCGAAACCGCGATCGATGCCGCCGGCAAGATGCTGGTGTAACACCGTGAACGCTCCAGCGGCCCCCCTCTCGCCCTATTCCTCGGCCCTCGGCAAATCGAATATCGAGGTCCACACGCTCTCGGTCCTGGTCGATAACGAGCCGGGCGTTCTAGCCCGCGTCGTCGGGCTGTTTTCCGGGCGCGGCTATAACATCGAAAGCCTGACGGTCGCCGAGGTCGCCCATGCCGAGCATCTTTCGCGCATCACTATCGTCACTTCCGGGCCGCCGGAGGCGATCGAGCAAATCGGCCATCAGCTGGAGCGGCTCGTGCCGATCCACAAAGTCACGGATCTGACAATGCGGGGCAATGCCGTCGAGCGCGAGCTCGCGATGATCAAGGTCGTGGGCAAGGGCGCCGATCGCGGCGAGGCCTTGCGGCTGGCCGAGGCTTTTCGCGCGCGGGTGATCGACGCCTCGATGGAGAGCTTCGTGTTCGAGATTACCGGCGCCGTCGGCAAGATCGACCAGTTCATCGACCTCATGCGGCCGATCGGTCTCGTCGAAGTGTCGCGCACCGGCGTCGCCGCCATGTCGCGCGGGCCAAATCCGATGTGAGGCCGCGCCAAGCCTAGTTTAGCTTCGCAGGATCTGTTTCGAAAAACGAGTCACCGCTTTCGACGATCAGGCTCTAGCCGTGATTTTGGGAGACATCGGCGAGGGTGACGTCCACCGACCGCGTATGACCGCCATTGGCGACCGTCAGCTTCACTGTTTTTCCAACGCCGGCCGTTTCAAAAATACCGGTTAGATCCGCTATGTCGTGAATCGGCTTATCATTCGCTTCGGTGATCACGTCTCCGACGTCGCCGTTGGCGCTCACGCCTTTAAGCCCGGCTTTCGCCGCCGGAGAGTCGGGCCGAACCCGTAGGACGATGACGCCATCGACGCCAATTTGCGCAGCGGCGGCTTCGGACGCAGCGGCAATGCCTATCCCAGGTGTTGGCACATGACCCGTGCTGATCAGCTGCGCGGCGACGCGATTGACGACATCGACGGGTATTGCGATGCCGACGCCAGCCGATGCCCCCGAGCCCGATATGATCATGGTTGTGACACCGATCAAACGGCCTGAGCTGTCGAGCAAGGGGCCGCCGGAATTCCCGGGATTGAGAGAGGCGTCCGTCTGGATTCCGCCTGAGATTTCATGCCCTTCCGCCGTCGGCATTGTCCGGCGCAGCGCGCTGACGATCCCCGCTGTCATGGTCTGCTCCAAGCCATAGGGATTGCCGATGGCAAAGACGGACTGGCCAACTTGCAGATCCGCGGAACTCCCGATTGCGATCGGACGAAGAGGAGTATGGGTCCGTTCCAATTGAAGCAAGGCGATATCGTAATTCGGGGCGGTGCCGATGACCCGAACCGGAACCGACTCCCCGGACGCCAGGTGCGCGGCAAACTGGTCCGTGCCCTTGATGACGTGGTAATTGGTGATCACGTGCCCGGCGCGATCCCAAATGATCCCCGTGCCCGTTTGAACCTCCGTTTGAACCTCGCTCTCTTGCTGCCCGGGCGTGAAAACATTTTGCGGAGCCAACCGCGCGAAAACAGACACGACGGAGGGCGAAACGGATTGAAAAACCTCGATCCTGGTTCGTTCCGCCCCGGTGAGGTCCGCGCGTGGCGTGATAGTGCGCGGCGACGCCGCGGAGAACCGCCAAGCGACCAAATATGGCTCCGCGACATAGGCGGTCGCCACCACAAGGAGCCAGAATATTGCAATTCCGAAAAACCGGTTCAACATGGTATCGCCTCCGCCTGTCGCCTGGAGCTTGGAGCTTCGCAATACGCGTAACGTTCAAACACAGGCCTGGATCCGAAGATTTCTAGACTGGTCTAAGAGCCAAATCCATGCCATTTGAGACGGTCACTGACTCGACCATCGAACGAGGAAGCATCACGTCATGCGTGTCTATTACGATTCGGATGCCGACATCAATCTCATCAAGGCGAGAAAAGTCGCGGTCATCGGCTATGGGAGCCAGGGCCATGCGCATGCCTTGAATCTACGGGATTCCGGTGTGAAGGAGGTTTGCGTCGCCCTGCGCGAGGATTCCGCCACGGCCAAGAAGGCGCAAGCCGTTGGGCTCGAAGTGAAGAGCGTCAATGACGCCGCCAAATGGGCCGATGTCGTGATGCTGCTGGCGCCGGACGAATTGCAGCGTGACATTTATCGCGATCATCTCCGTTCCAACCTGAAGCAGGGTGCCGCGCTGATGTTCGCGCATGGCTTGAACATTCATTTTAATCTCATTGAACCGCGCGCGGATCTCGACGTCTTGATGGTCGCGCCGAAAGGGCCCGGCCATACCGTGCGCTCGGAATACAAGCGCGGCGGCGGCGTGCCTTGCCTTGTCGCGGTCGCGCGCAACCCTTCCGGCAACGCGCATGACCTCGCGCTTTCCTATGGGTCGGCGATCGGCGGCGGCCGCGCCGGCCTGATCGAGACGACGTTCCGGGAAGAATGCGAGACCGATCTTTTCGGCGAGCAGGCGGTGCTCTGCGGCGGCCTCGTCGAACTCATCCGGGGCGGTTTCGATACGCTGGTCGAGGCCGGCTACGCGCCGGAAATGGCTTACTTCGAATGTCTGCACGAAGTAAAACTCATCGTCGACCTCATCCATGAGGGCGGCATCGCAACGATGAATTATTCGGTCTCGAACACCGCCGAATATGGCGAATATGTCAGCGGCCCGCGCATCATAACGGAGCAAACCAAGGCCGAGATGAAGCGGGTTTTAAGCGATATTCAATCTGGCCGTTTC
>JBOHJT010000067.1:0-13578 GCA_050728715.1 Methylocella sp. | reverse complement strand
ACCAAGACGAGCAGCCCGTCGACGCCGGGCTCCTGGATTTTTTCTTCGAGGGGGATGACAACGCCCAAGATTGAATTCTCCGAATATCGGCGGCACTCATTAGGGCGCGGCTTGGCGCTTCTTATTTAGCGCTTCTTATTAGGGCTCAGCTTGGCGCTTCGCAACTAGGAGCGCGATCCGGCCCGTCTGGCCGACTCTGCTTTCCCACGCAAAGGGCTGGCGGGCAAACTCCAGATTGCTTTCGTGCCCGGCATGGAACAAAAGCCAAGGCAAGCTCCGCGCGGGACTGATAAAAAGCCAAAATCGTTACGTGGGGGGATGTCGATTCCGCCCGCCTATATTGGGGTGATCTGGAAAACAGCGGGGAAAGCGGATTGATCGAGCTTCTGCGCACCAACGACCTTGTGCTGATTTCGCGGGTTGAAGCGATCCTCGCGGAAATCGGCGTCGCGGTTTTCGTCGCCGACCGGCATATGAGCGCGGTTGAAGGATCCTTGTCCTTTTTGCCGCGCCGGGTGCTTGTCGCGGCCGATGCCGCGGCGCGCGCCCGGATGGCTTTAAACGAGGCGGGTCTCGCCGCGGAATTGCGCGATGGCTGAGGTATTTGGCGACCGCCCGCCGGTTGTCGCCGACGGGTTTCTCGGCGGCCGGCTCCGGCTTTGTCAGCCGGCCGAAGGCCACCGTTGCGGCACCGACGCCGTGCTTCTCGCGGCGGCGGCTCCGGCCGATTATTCCGGCCTAGCCATCGACGTTGGCGCCGGCGTTGGCGCCGCCGGTTTGGCCTTGGCGGTGGCGCGGCCCGGCGCGCGCATAGGCCTCTTGGAGAATGACCCATTCATCGCTGGATTGGCCCGCGCGAATCTTCTGCAAAATAAGCTCGCGGGCCGAGGCGATGTCCTTGAAGCCGATCTTTTGTCGAAGGCGAGCAGGCGCGGCGCGGGCTTGCGCGACGAGAGCGCCGGTCTCGTCATTACCAATCCGCCATTTCTCGATCCTGGCCGGGCGCGGCTTTCGCCGGACCCTCGAAAGCGGCGCGCGCAGGCCATGCCCGCCGAGGGCGCGCTTGCCGCCTGGATCGCGGCGTCGCTGGCGTTGGTCGCGCCCGGCGGGTTATTTATTCTGATCCATCGTCCGGACGCCTTGCCTCTTATCCTGCAAAGCATGGAGGGGCGCGCCGGCGGCATCGCGGTGCTGCCGGTTTATCCGCGGCAAGGCACCAAGGCAGGACGCATTCTCGTGCGCGGGAAAAAAGGCAGCCGCGCGCCGCTCGCGATCGCGCCGCCGCTCGTACTTCACGATGGGGAGGGGTTCACCGAAGCCGCCGATGCCATCCATAGAGGCGCGGCAATGATCGAATGGTGAACCGCGAGAGTGTTCGTAACCTGTCGCACGCGTGCCTTCGTTCGCACGAAGACACGCGATGTCCTTCAAGGCAAGCCGCGCAACGCCTACATCGCGTTGTGCTCATGATGATGATGGTGGTGGTGATGGTGATGGTGGTGATGGTGGTGCGTCTCCATCTTATCCTCCATCTTCATCTTTTTCTTATGAGCATACCCGCGGTGATGAGCCTTTTGGATTAGGCCATCTGTCTCGGCAGCCCTTTGGGTCCCCTGGACCGCAATGACCGTGTTTTCCACGCCGGCGAAAGGCGCCGCGTGGGTCAGACTTGCAAAGCCGAGAGTTGAGGCCAGAATTGCCGCCGCGGCAAATCCGAATTTGCTTTGTAGAGACATCTTATTTCCTCCTCTAACAATGATAAGGACCAAAGTTTTACCAATGGTCTCTCTTCGAATCTGTCTTCGTGCTTGTCCTATTGCAGCCTGGACGCAAGGCGTGATGTAGATCGACTATTACTATTAATGTGCGGTGGTTCCGCAGCCTGCCGCTTGGCTATGCTCTCCATGGTTGGCCGAGTCAAGCACGTTGGTGCTAAGTTCATATACGCATTGAGTCAACGGCATTTGATCATCCCCGGTAAGCCGGCAGTTTGCGCCGGCTTTTCGATACGAGTGGCTTTTTTGCCCTGGCCTGTTATCACTGGTAGTAATATCGAGGGCGCCAATAATAATAGCGGTATGGATGCCAATAATGCCATCTATGCCAGTAATGCCATCGGTGCCATCTGTGCCAGCGATGCCATCTATGCCAATAATGCCATCTGTGCCATCTGTGCCAGCGATGCCATCTGTATCTGTGCCAGTAGGTCTTTTCGACGGAGGCTTCGGGGGCTGGTGTTGCCAGGGTCCGCACAGTTGCCGCCCCGGTAAGCAGGCCCGCCGCTGGCGCCGCGTTCCCGGCACTGGCGAAGAACCCGCCATGGGCGGTCAACGCCGCAACGGCCGCTATTCTCAAAAGCTTCATTTTCCCTCCGTCTGGTCAATATTCGGGGCCGGTAAATCGCCGTCGGCCGATTGTCCCATTTGGGCTGCACCTTATGACAATGACGTTCGCCTTGGACTTGCGCGCGGCGGCCTTGACAATATACACGCCGCCGAGCCATTGCCCAGACCCGTGGGTAAAAATATCGCGCGCGACATTTTCGGCTTGGCCCACCGCCGGTCCGCTTCGCCGCGCTCGCGGCGCTCGTCGCGCAACGGCGCCGATTGAAAACTCCGCTCATAGAGCAGGCCGAACCATGAAGAACGCATGCGTGGCAGAGGAAAGAGTTTCCGGTTCGCCCGGCAAGGCTGGCTCCTTCCAGGACCTCATTTTAACCTTGCAAAAATTCTGGGCCGGGCATGGCTGCGTCATCCTCCAGCCCTATGACCTCGAAATGGGGGCCGGCACATTCCATCCGGCCACGGCGCTGCGCGCGCTCGGCCCGCGCCCTTGGAAGGCCGCCTACGTGCAGCCTTCGCGCCGCCCCAAGGACGGGCGTTACGGCGAAAATCCGAACCGGATGCAGCATTTCTATCAGTTTCAGGTGATCATGAAGCCTTCGCCGCAAGATCTCCAGGCGCTGTATTTGGCCTCGCTCGAAGCGATCGGCATCGATGTGCATCGCCACGATATTCGCTTCGTCGAGGACGATTGGGAGAGTCCGACTCTCGGCGCCTGGGGGCTCGGCTGGGAATGCTGGTGCGACGGCATGGAGGTCTCGCAGTTCACTTATTTTCAGCAGGTCGCGGGAATTGAGTGCGCGCCGGTCTCGGGCGAACTGACCTACGGGCTGGAGCGCCTCGCGATGTATGTGCAAGGCGTCGAAAATGTCTACGAGCTCAATTTCAACGGCCGCGAAGGGCCCGAGAAGGTGACTTATGGCGACGTCTTCAAACAGGCCGAGGAGGAGTATTCACGCTATAATTTCGAAGCCGCGAATGTCGAGGCCTTGTTCCGGCATTTTAAGGATGCTGAAGTTTCATGCGGCGCGCTCCTCGCCGGCGGCGACGAGGGCGCGCGCCATGTCATGGTGCTGCCAGCCTACGATCAATGCATCAAGGCGTCGCATATTTTCAACCTCCTTGACGCGCGCGGGGTTATCTCGGTCACCGAGCGGCAAAGCTATATTTTTCGCGTGCGCGACCTCGCGAAGGCGTGCGGCCTCGCCTGGCTCAAGACGCAAGGCGGCGGGGCTTGAGGTGTCCAGTGGCCCGCTTTCCTGGTGGGCGAGTCGCGGCGTGGACGTTCTTCGCTGTGCCTTCTTTCATCGTGGCTTCGGCGAATGTGTCCGGGCCGCCGCAATCGCTGCATTATCGCGGATCGCAATGAACGCCGCGACGGCGCCGATCAACACCGCTACGATGGACACGTACAGCGCCAGATGCGTGCCGGAAATGAAGTGATCCTGCTTGGCGATGAGCGAGCCGAACAGGGCAACGCCGATCACGCCGCCGACTTGGCGCGTGGTGTTGAGGACGCCCGAGGCAACGCGAGATTGCTTGCGATCGACAGTCGCCAGCAAGGCCGAGGTCATCGGCGGGACCGTCAGGCCGATACCCGGCCCGATCTTGTGCTCGCGACGATCGCCTGCCGCCATTCGGTGCGCTCGGCCCGCCGTCTCGGCGGCGATGAAATGAAAGCGCTGTTGCGCGAGATGGAACGCACGCCCGGCTGCGGCCAATGCAATCACAACCGTCCGGCCTATGTCGAGTTGAAGCTCGCCGACGTCGAGAAATTGTTCGGGCGGAGATAGGAAACAGCTGAATCAGTGCTAGCGTCGGCTGCGTGAAAAGGGGCTTGCCGTCGGCTTTGCGTGCTAGGGACACACTTGGAATCTCAATTGATCAATGCGGAAGCCACGTCCCGGAGCCGGCTCTCTCCCGTCAATTCGCATAATGAGTGGGACCCGCTCGAGGAGATTATCGTTGGGAGACTCGAGGGCGCCACCATGCCGTCCGGGCATCCAGTCGTCACCTGCAATATTCCGAATCGAGCCGCCGCACGCGCGCAGTCGCTTGTCGCCGGTTTCCGCTACCCAAAGATCATGGTCGAGCCGGCCCAGCGTGAGCTCGATGGCTTCATCAACTTGCTGCAGTCGCTTGGAATTATCGTCCGGCGGCCGGAGCCCGTCGATCACAAAAAGCGATACAGCACTCCCTACTGGTCGTCGCGCGGCTTCTGCAATTCCTGTCCGCGCGACGCGATCCTGGTTGTCGGCGACGAGATCATCGAGACGCCGATGGTTTGGCCGTGCCGCTACTTCGAGACACTTTCCTATCGTCCGATTTTCAAGGATTATTTCGGACGGGGAGCGCGCTGGACGGCTGCCCCCAAACCGCAGATCACGGACGAACTGTTCGATCGTGACTTTCGTCTGCCGGAGAAAGGTAAGCCCGTCACTTACATCTTGACAGAATTCGAGCCGGTATTTGACGCAGCGGATTTCGTTCGCTGCGGACGCGACCTGTTCGTCACGCGGAGCAACGTAACCAACGCTCTTGGCATCGAATGGCTGCGGCGTCACCTTGGTCCGACCTATCGGATTCACCAAATCGAGAGCAGGTGCCCCAATCCGATGCACATCGATACCACCATACTTCCGCTGGCGCCTGGCAAGCTGCTCGTCAACCCGGAATATATCGACAGCGGTCACCTGCCTGACATTTTGAAAAAGTGGGATATTTTGATCGCACCCGAACCTGACCCGATTGAGGATAGGATGCTCAAAATCACATCGCTGTGCGGCAAGTGGCTCAACATGAATGTCCTAACGATCGATGAAAAGCGGGTTATCGTCGATCCCCACCACACCGGCGTGGTGCGCGCTCTCGAAAAATGGGGGTTTGAACCAATCCCTTGCAAGTTTTTGCACTATGCCGCATTCGGTGGAGCTTTTCATTGTGCTACGCTAGATATCCGCCGGCGAGGTTCTCTGCAAAGCTATTTCTGATACGAGATACGACCGCCGGAACCGTTGGCTGCTTGCTGGAAGGCAACAACGCCCGGTTTAAGAAGAAATTCTCAACCCAACGATGCCCGCCAAGACCAGCCCGATACAAATCAGTCGCAGTGCGGTCGCTGGTTCGCTAAAGAGATAAATGCCAAGCGCCACCGTCCCGGCCACTCCAATGCCGGTCCAAACCGCATAGGCAGTGCCTACGGGAATCGTCTTCAACGCAAGACCGAACAGCCCGATACTCGCCCCCATTGCGGCGACAGTTGCGATCGACGGATATAAGCGTGAGAATCCTTCGCTGTATTTGAGCCCGATCGCCCACGCGACTTCGCACAATCCGGCAACAAACAAGAAAAGCCAAGCCATCGGCTGAATTCCCATCGTCCGGCGGCTAGCGGTTTTGTTCCGGCATTTTTTTAAATCTCCATCGACAGAATCTGAGTTTCAGGACAACAGGCCAACCTTTCCATTCGTGAGATCGTAAACTCCGCCAACGATCTTCACCTGTTTGCTCTGCGCGAAACTCGCGAGCAAGGGTTGCGCAATTTCGAGCCGTTTCACGTTAAGCGCGACATTTTCCATAATCGCGGCCGCGAGAAGATCGTGCGGCGATTTCGCTTTCGCGGCTTCGACCGCGGGTTTTATCGACTGAACAAGACCGGGCAAATGTCCCGGCAGCTGGGCTTCGTCCTCGGCCATGTTGATCGTGGCGGCGATCGCGCCGCAATTCGAGTGTCCGAGCACCATGACGAGTGGCACACCTAAAAACTTCACCGCAAATTCGAGACTGGCTAGGCCATCGTCATTGGCGAAATTGCCGGCGAGCCGGACAACAAAAAGATCGCCGGGTCCTTGGTCGAAAGCAAATGCCGGGGCCACGCGCGAATCCGCGCAGCTCAGCACCGCGGCAATCGGATATTGCGATCTCGCCCTCTCCGCGCGTCCGGCGGAAAAATCCCGGTGTGCTGGCTTATTGGCAACATAGCGGGCATTGCCCTCCATGAGGCGGCGCAGCGCCGCATCGGCGCCGATCGCGTTGGGTTTTGGTTTTTCGGCTCCATGCTCCCTTGCGCTTGCGCGGTCAACACCTGCCGCGACGGCAAATCCAGCGGCCGCTATCAGCGCGCCGCGCCTTGTCACGCCTTGGTTGCAATGAATGGAAAGGCACATTTTTGAAAACTCCCATTTTCAACCGCATTTCCCGGGCTGGAAATTAGATTTATAGCCCGCCCCAATCAATGCGATCGATCTACGGCGTAAAGCTAGAATTTGGCAATCGTCGCCATGGTTTTGTTAAGCGCCGAACGGTTGATCTTGTTGCGGTTGCAAATGAAACCGGCGAGCGTGAAATGGCCGTCCAGCTTAAAGAGTAGCCGGGTGGGGGAGGCCGAAGGGGGCAGGAAGCAGCGGCCCGCACCAAGCCCTATCGTCACTGTGTCATGGGTACGATGCAAGAGCGCAGGCTGAGCTGCAGTGGGATGCGCGTTTTGGCGGGGAGCACCCCAGGATCGCATCCGCGAACTCAATGATTCCCGTTGTCGGCCCGCGACTTTCCTGCCATCTGCGAGCGCCATTTTCAAAGGCCATCTCGAACGTTGCTTTTCCCGGTTCCGGCGGACGCGAACATGCCGTCGCGCTTGCAACGAGAAGGACACTTGGCGGGCGCTCACCTCTCCCCGCCCCTTGCCGCGATGATCGCCTGGGCAAGATAAGGCTCGATTGCCTGCATGGTGCGGGTCGAGGCGCCGCCAAAATCCTCCGACGTCTCCGCGGCCGCGCGGGCCATCGCCCGCAATTCGGCCTTGTCGAAGAAGAGGAGCGCCAATTGCTTGGCAAGCGTCTCGGCATCGAATACCAGCGCGCCGCCGCCCGCATTATCGAGCGCCGAGTAAATTTCCGCGAAATCATCGACGTCCGGACCATGCAGGATCGCGCAGCCGAGACGCGCCGCTTCGACCGGATTTTTGCCGCCGCCCTGGCTCAAGGACTTGCCCGCGAAAACCACGCCGGCGCCACGAAGAAATAATCCCGCCTCGCCCGATGCTAGGGCGATAGTGATTTCCGGCAAGGGCGCGCTTTCGCGATCGCCACCGCTCAGCGCCGCGGTCAGTCCTATTTTCGCGGCGCTTTCGGCGATTTCAAAAACGCGTTTGGGGTTGTGCGGCACGATCACGGTCAAAAGGTCTGGAAACTGCCGCGCCAATCGGCGATGCGCCGCCATCGCGATCTCTTCCTCGCCGGGGTAGGTTCCATCGGCAACCCACGCCGGACGCGTCCCGATCCGCGCGATAAGCCGCGCCAAGGCGGATTGATCGGCCGGCGCGGGGACGAAATCATATTTGAGATTGCCGGTCACCTGAACTTTTCGCATACCGAGTTTCGCGAAGCGCTGCGCGTCGGCGTTTGTTTGCGCCAAACAAAGATCAATCTGGCGCAGCAGCGATCCGGCAAAGCCCGGAAATTTCCGCCAAATCAGGAAGCGCCGCGCGGACAACCGGGCGTTGACAAGCGCGAGGGGAATTTTGCGGCGGCTGGCTTCGAGGACGAGGTTAGGCGGAATTTCCGGCCCGGAGACAAGGACGATATCTGGCCTCCAATGATCGAGAAACCGCGCCATGAATTGAGGCGCGTCGAGCGGCGCGAGGTGGTGCAGCAATGGCGGCAAGCGCGGCGCGCGGAACGGGTCTGAAGACCCATTGCCGGTCGACAAAAGCACGGTAAAGCCGAGTTGTCCCAGTTTTTCGACAAGTGGGGGCAAGGCGAGAGCTTGCGCTGCGCTTGCCGCGTGCAACAAGGCTAGCCGCCCGTCCGGCCGGGAGAGGTAAGACCGCCCCAGCCGCTCGTGGCACCTCGAAAAATCCTCGCGGCCGAGCTTTACCCGCCAATAAAGATATAATGGCCCGGTTAGTCCAACGCCCGCGCTTGCCATCCGGTAGACAGCTAGGAGGACGGAACCTTTCACGGCGGGCCTGGATGTTTCAACGCCAGGGACCCGCGACCCGCATGGCTCTTTTCGCGCAATCGAATGATGGCCGGCGGACTCAAGTCTTGTCCCTCGAAGGGTCGAGCAGACGATGCAGATGCGCCACGAAATAGCGCATATGGGCATTGTCCACCGTTGCCTGCGCCTTCGCTTTCCAAGCCTGCGCCGCCGACGCGTAGTCCGGAAAAATGCCAACGATATCGAGCTTGGACAAATCGCGGAATTCGGTGCCGTCCAATTCCTTGAGTTCGCCGCCAAATACAAAGTGGAGGAGTTGTTTGCCGTTCGTGGTCATGCGCTTCCCGTCCAAAGCTCTTGGCGGTAAAGAGGCCGCTCCCTCATGTAAAGCTTTCGCGGCTTGCATGGAAGGGTCAACGGGGCCGGTTCAATGGAATCGCGCGGCGCCCGGGGAAAGCGACGCGATGAGGTCCAAATCGGCTTGGGCACTTGATTCCCATGAATACCGTTCGGCTTGGCCGGCACCCTTCGCGCGCGGATCGCGGGCAAGGTCGGGTTCGCCATGGAGGCGTTCGATCTAGGCGAGCCAACCGCATGGCGATTTCGGACCGGCGAAAAGCGCGGCATCGCCGCAAACCTCCGGCAGGCTCGCCGTGTTGGAGGCGACGACTTGGCAGCCCAAGGCCATGGCCTCGAGGCCGGCAGCCCGGACCCGACCATAAGCGACGGAAAAGCGAAGCCAAGCGCTTTTCGCTTGAGCGCCGCGAGGTCGTCGTCGGTGACGAAACCGGGCATGCGCGCGTTGGAAGGGCGCGGTCACGAGTCGATCGCGGAAAATACATACCTGGTGCCGCCGCCACCGAGATATCCAATCCCAAGGCGTCGAGTTTTCCGGCGATGGAAACCAGCAACTCGACGTTCTTGTGCACGGCGCGGCTGCGAAGCACAAAGACGAAAGGGCAGCGATTTTCCTCCATCGCGGATCTTGGGGCATTGCTTGCTATTGCGCGGCCAACGGCGGGAAAGCAGCTTCGAACACCGCGCGAAATCGCGGCAACGCGCCGACGGCGATGTGGTTCTCGTCACTGAAGAGTGAACGTCCGTCGATCAGATAGTCGCAGCGTCCCGCGTGGCATTGCACCTGATCCGGACGCACGAACCGGACGTCAGTTCGTGCCTCGAAATGCCGGATTGCGGGTTCGAAACGGCGCATGAAGTCCGACGCCGGCGAATAAGTCAAACGATCGACCGTACGGCCAAAAGCAAGCTCGCGGCTGAGCGTCGACGCGATGTCCCAGCCGGGTTCGACAAGCGGACCTATGAGGACGACGTCCTTGCCAGAGCGCCGCAGCTGAGCGATCAGATCGTCGAGCGCCGCTATCAGCGCGCTATTCCCCCGGTTGTCCATGATGCGGCCTTCGCTATCGACTAGCGCGTCGGACTCGTGCCACCAAGTCGTCCCCAGAATCACGGTTTTGACGCGACGCAGCTTAAACATCGCGGCTAGATTTCTTCGGGCGAAATCATGACATTCTCGGCTGATGTTCGCCAGTGTGGTCGGCAGGCATCCGAGAACCGGGATCAGCAGTCCAGTCAAATTGCGGTCGGCAAGAATCGCCGCCCAGAGCGGCGCGTACATTTGGGCGTGAGAATTCCCTAGCAGTACGACATCGGCGTCCTCGGGATTACGGGACGGCAGATGCATCACGCAAGCGCGAGAGAGGCCGACCCTGAGATAATCCGACATAGGACAGCGATAAGTAGTGCCTACCGCCTCGTTGATTTTCGCTGCCTCGACATTGAGGCGACGCGGCAGCCCATTCGACCAAATTAGCAGCGTCGCAGCCACCCCTAGCGCTGCGACGCCAACGACAACGGCGTAGCGCACCGTTCGGATCGGCATCTTCTTGCTGCGGAAGGGGCGCTCAACGAAGCGCCAAGAGACGATGGCGCAGACTGTCATGAACGCCAATGCTTCGGCCATCTCGAGCATGTTGAGCTCGCGCACCAGGTAATACCTCGCAAGGACAATAACCGGCCAATGCCACAAATAAAGAGAGTAGGATATCAGTCCGACGAACACGAGCGGTCGCCAACAAAGAATCCGGTTCACAGTCGACGGGTTGTGATGCCCCGCAAAAATAACCAACGCGGTCCCCGTCGCCACAGGCAACCCGACCGGAAGCAGCACGAATCGGATCAGGGGATGGGCGAGGCCCATGATGACGAGCAACGCGCCAAGCGTGGCGCTCACGGCGGGGAGCGCGGCGCGACGGGCTTCCTGCAATGAGAGCAGCGCCAGGGTCGCCCCAAATCCCAGTTCCCAAGCACGAGTCGGCAGCAGGAAAAAGGCCGGATTGCTAGCATCGATTTTCAGCGCGAACATATTCAACGCGAACGAGCAGAGCGTGAACGCAATGACCGTCGGCAAGGCGCCGCGCCGCCAGTATCGCGCTAACAGAGCGAGAATAAGCGGGAAGAGAATGTAGAACTGCTCCTCGACGCCAAGCGACCAAATATGAAGCAGCGGCTTCTCTTCCGCGGCATGGTCGAAATAACCCAAGGTACGCCAGAAATAGATGTTGGCGACGAAGGCAAGCGTCGCTAACAGGCTTTTCCCATAGCCGATCAGATCCGACGGCAGCAGCAGCGCCATGGCAGCGAGCGTGGTCATCAGCGACAGCAGCAGCAGCGCAGGCATGATACGCCGGATACGGCGATCGTAAAAGCGGACAATCGAGAACCGCAAATCCTGCGCCTCGCTCCAAATGATCGACGTGATCAGAAATCCTGACAGCACAAAGAACATGTCGACGCCGAGATAGCCACCCGGCAGCGCCGATGGCGAGAGATGGAAAGTGACGACCGACAGTATGGCGGTCGCGCGCAGACCATCTAGATCCGCGCGATAACGGAGGAGACGGGAATCCACGCTCAAATTGCTTTTCATGTCGATGAGATTTATTGCTTTTGCGATTGTCCGACAAATCGTGCCGCAGCGGTCGCCCGGCCCCGCCGATCCAGAAGATTCTCGGAAGCGCCGCCCTAAAGGGGGCGGGATCGGAAACAATTAGGCGCTAACGGACTATGATAGTAGACCAAACCAAGAAGAATTGCTTCCCGACCAAACATCCCGGCGATTAAAAAGTTCGCGATCAACAAATGCCAAAAATAATATCCTTCCGGCCCGGGGGTAGCGGATGGTCCTGTCGACGGCCGTATCCACCGAGGAGCATACCGGGCGCAGTCCTCAGGCGGGGACGGCGCGGATGCGGCAGCCAAGCATGCCGGGAAACCCCGGCCCTTTCAAAACTGGAAGCCGCCCGATGATCAGATTTCGAGGCTGAGATTGCAGCATATGACGATTACGGTCAACACAAAACCGCCCGGTCAGTTCGCGTACGTTAAAGCCGATGACAGCGGCGCGCCGCGCGCCGGACAACGCCGGTGTTGTTCTCACGAGGCATAGCCTCGCCATGCGATTCCCCCGCCGGGTTCGCCGTGGCCGCCTCGATTAACAACAAGCAGTATACTGATTATTATGGCTGAATCACTCCAACCGCGCAGCGAATTATCCTTTTTCTGGGAAATGCAGGCTTAGCCAAATTTATGGAGTAAAATACTCATTGTCAGACCGCGAAAACGTCCCCATTGAGAGCGTCCACGAAAATTGGTTGGTGAGTTGCGGCAAAACGGCCTAAGCGCATTTTCATGTTTTCGTGCAAACTGATAGGCCCCTTTCGCGCCAAGGGATTCAAGCGGTGATGGATCAAGCTCAGCCCGGCGCCGCTTCGACGATTGCCATTATCGGCGGCGGTCAGGCGGGCGGCGAGGCTGCGACGCTTCTCCGGCAAAACCGCTTCGAGGGCCGCATTGTGCTCATCGGCGAGGAGGAATATCTTCCTTACATGCGCCCGCCTTTGTCGAAGGCATTTCTCGCGCGCGAGATTGGCAAGGACGCGCTGATCTACAAGGCCGCGATCGCTTATGAAAAAGCGCAAGTGGAGATGCGGCTCGGTGTCCGCGTCGAGAAGATCGACCGGCGCGCGAAGACGCTCTTGATCAAAGGCTGCGCGCCGCTCCACTACGATAAGCTTGTGATCGCGACTGGAGGCCGCGCCCGCGAATTGGCGGTGCGCGGCGCCGGTTTGCGCAATATTTTTTACCTGCGCACGATTTCCGATGTCGAGGCGGTGCAGCCGCTCATGGAGGCGCCCCGGCGTCTCGTGATCGTCGGCGGCGGCTATATCGGGCTTGAAGCCGCCGCCGTCGCGGTTAAACGCGGGCTTGCCGTAACCGTGCTCGAAGGGGCGCCGCGCGTGCTCGCGCGCGTCACGGCGCCCGATCTGTCGAAATTCTATGAACGCATCCATCGCGAAGCCGGAGTCGATATTCGCACCGGCATCACGGTTAGCGGTTTTTCCGCTGTTGGCGAGGATGGCGGCGCGGGCGCGGTCGCATGCGCCGGCGGTGAATCGTTTGCCGCCGATTTCGTGTTGATCGGCATCGGTCTCGTTCCCAACACGGAACTCGCGGAACAAGCCGGGCTCGGCGTTGACGACGGGATTGTCGTCGATGCGGCGAGCCGCACCGGCGACCCGGATATTTATGCGATCGGCGACTGCGCGATGCATGCGCATCATGGCTTCCTGCGGCGGAAAATACGCCTTGAATCGGTTCCAAACGCGCTCGAACAGGCTCGCGTGGCCGCCGCCTCGATCACCGGGCGGCCAATTCCCGCCGCCGCCGCGCCCTGGTTTTGGTCCGACCAATATGATCTCAAATTGCAGATGGTTGGGTTCTCGGACGGCTATGAGGAACTCGCGATCCGGGGCAGCATGGAGACTTCTTCGTTCGTCGCATTTTATCTCAAGGAAGGACGAGTCGTCGCCGCCGATTCGGTCAATCGCCTTGGCGAATTCATGGCCGCCAAACGCATCGTCGGCGAGCGGATGGAGATCGCCCCCGCGCGCCTCGCCGACGAATCTGCGCCTCTCAAATCGCTGATGCAGGCCGCCGCCGCTTAGAGCCTACGTTGCCGGCGCTAGCATAAAGCTTGGACGGGCAGGTTCGCCGGCGGCAAGGCGCGTGCGCCGCGCGCCCGCTTCCGGCGGCTTCGGGCTTGATCCCGCCGCCATCCGTAAGGCCGCCATGGCATCGCTGTGAACCAAAGCTTGCCTCTTGCCGAAGGCGCCGCGACGCGAGTGGGTCGTAGGCGCCCGGAACGCGGCGGAAAATAAGCCATTTGCCGGGCGGCCGATCTCCGGCGCGGGTGGCATCATCGGATGACTATTTTAAA
>JBOHJT010000066.1:0-13680 GCA_050728715.1 Methylocella sp. | reverse complement strand
GGTCTTGCCATTTTCCACCGGCCTCCGACTCAAACACCATCCTTGAATCAGAAACCTGGCAATCTGGGAATCCCCCACTGATTCAGACAAAACTCATCTCGCTCTAGCTGGTAGCGAACAAGCTCCTTTGTCCAGATTGCCCGAAGCATCAGGATGACATCGTAGCGGCTCAGGTGCTCAAGGGCGCGACCCTTAAGCGTTGGGGCATCCCAAGGCTCGCGTTCGGTAGTGCACAGCTAGGTAATGCTGATGAAATCGCTTTTCGTGCCGATGCCAGTCTCGGTCTTCAGCGAAATCTTGATGCCCTCTACAAATATATCGTGCCGTGGCTGATTGGTGCCTCCAGGCGTAATGATCGCGAACGGCTTGTGGATGGCGCGAAAGGTCCACTCTACCAACGCCTCGAAATAAATTCCCTGCGGCGGGACGGCCGGATAGATGGAATGGTGCACGTCCACAAAGGATTTGAGCGCCAAAAAGAAGCCCGGGTTGAAAAGAACGTCCTCACCCATGCCCGGACGATAGCATGAGCTGCCAACTTGGCGACACTGCTACATAATTCCGGCAATTTCAGATTGACCCACTACCCGGCGGGCCGCGCGAAGGTTAGGAAGCAGATCCGCGCTACGCGGCGTGCGAGGCGGGCTCGCCGGTCAACACCGCGTAAAGCCCGGTAACGTCGCGCGCGGCGCGAAGCTTCGCCGCAACTTTTGGGTCGCGGAGCACGCGCGCCATCCGCGCCAACGCTTTCAGATGGTCGGCGCCAGCCGTCTCCGGTGCGATCAAAAGACAAATGAGATCGACCGGCGCGCCGTCGAGGGCATGAAAATCGATCGGGCGCGCAAGCCTCGCGAAAATCCCGAACATCGTTTTGGCCCTAGAGAGCTTGCCGTGAGGAATGGCGATCCCTTCGCCGATTCCGGTCGAGCCGAGACGCTCGCGCTGGAGCAAAGCGTCGAAGATTTCCCGCGGCGCAAGGCCGGAAATCAAGCCCGCCCGATCGCTCAGTTCTTGAAGCGCGTGCTTCTTCGAGTTCACCCTGAGGGAGGGAACTACCGCCTCGGGGGTGATCAATTCGGTCAGCAGCATGGTTCGAAGTAATCCGGTCCGCGTCCGAGTTGGGACAATAACTGTGGATGGTCCAAGGCCGAGGCGGCGCGGCCGTCCGGTGCCTCGCGCGAGGCTCCGGTCTTTTTACTCCCGGCCAGGATCAATCCAGCCGATATTTCCGTCCGGGCGGCGATATACGACATTGGTCCGCCCATCGGAAGCGCGACGAAAGACGACGATTTGGGCGTTGGTCGAATCGAGTTCCATCGCAGCCCCGGAAACGGTCATCTCCCTAACCCTCGATGATGGCTCGGCGATGACCGCCGGATGGAGATTGAGTGTTTCGCCCTGGTCCGCGCGGGGCTCGCCGCGTTGGGTGCCGGAAGCTCTTTCGCGCAAGAATTGTTCTAGCTTGGGCCTGGCGTCCGCCGCCGCGCCGGCGTGATGATCCACGAGCCGCTCGCGATGGCGCCGGATCTGATTTTCGATGAGATCCGCGGCACGATTGAAGCTGGCGTAGGGCTCATGCGCCTGGGCGTCCGCCTGCAGCGTGACGCCGGACATCAAATGCAAGGTGCAATCGGCCCGGAATCCCGGCCCTTCCGGTTCAATCGTTACATGGCCGGCGGCCGGTCCAGCCCGGTATTTCGCCAGGGTCGAATCGATTCGCGCCTCGATGTGCGCGCGAAAAGCATCGCCGATGTCCAAATTCTTGCCCGAGACGCGCAAAGTCATTGCCCATTCTCCGTTACCCGCGCCGTCCGCCATTCTGGCCGGCGCATTTATCCAAAAACCGTAAAGAATGACGGTCGATCCCAGCACTCAATTTAAGCTCTTCTCTCTGTAAAGACAAAAATTTGAGATATTCACCATGAGCGTGGGCGGCCACCGGCTTGCCCAAGCGAGGCTTGGCGGAACGGCCAACGCGGAGCGCTGTCGCGCGGGCCGTAACAAAATCGCTTAAAGCGTTAGGTGAAACCAACACGAACTCGATTCCTTCATTTTAGCGCATGCCACGGCCGGTAGCACGCTCCAAATGGGGGTCCGATGCGAGAAAGCCTTGCGGCCGCAAGCTGTTTGGTTGTTGGATTGCGCGCGGGCTAGCAAGGCCGTGTTCGCGCGCCGCATCAACTCTTCGCCTTTTCGCGCCGGCGTTCCACCGAGGAAGGGATTTTGAGGCTTTCGCGGTATTTGGCGACCGTGCGCCGGGCGATGTCGATATTGGCCTCCTTCAACCTGACGACAATTGCGTCGTCGGACAGAATTTGCGAAGGACTTTCCTGGCCGATCATCTGCCTGATGCGGAACCGCACCGATTCGGCCGAATGTGCATCGCGGCCGTCATGCGCGGCGATCGCGGCGGTAAAAAAATATTTGAGTTCGAAGAGGCCGCGCGGGGTCGCCATGTATTTGTTGGAGGTAACGCGGGAGACAGTCGATTCATGCACGCCTACCGCCTCCGCGATCGTCTTGAGATCGAGCGGGCGCAAATATTCGACGCCGTGCGCCAAAAAACTATCTTGCCAGCGCACGATTTCGCTGGAGACTTTCAGAATTGTGCGGGCCCTTTGTTCGATACTCTTTGTCAACCAATTGGCCGTTTGCCGGCAAGCCGAGATAAAATTCCGGTCGGCGCCCTTCCCCTTGCCGACCCGCGTCGTGTAACTGTGATTGACCAGAATGCGCGGAAGAACGTCCGTGTTGAGTTCGACATGCCACGTGCCGTCGGGCAGCGGCCGCACGATGACATCGGGCAGGACGGGCGCGATCGGCCCGCCGCCGAAGACACGCCCGGGCTTGGGATCGAGCCGCCTGATCTCGCCTAGCATGTCGAGAATGTCCTGTTCGTCGACTTTGCAAATCTTGCGCAGCGCCGAGAAATCGCGTTTTGCGAGCAGGTCCAGATGGCCGACGAGCGCTTGCATGGCCGGGTCGAACCGGTCGCGCTCACGCAATTGGATGGCGAGGCATTCGGCGAGATCGCGGGCGCCGACGCCGGTAGGATCGAACCCTTGGATGAGGCGGAGGATACGTTCGGCCTGTTCCAGCGGCGTATGGAGACGCACGGCGATCTCGTCGAGCGAACCAGTGAAATAGCCGTTCTCGTCGATCGAGTCGATCAAGACCTGCCCGGTCAGCCGGTCCGCCGTCCCGGCCGCGGCGAGCCCCAATTGCATTTCCAGATGATCCTTGAGATTGGCCGGAGCCGCGATATAGGCTTCGAGGTTTGCCGCCGCGCCGTCGCCGGTCCCGCCCGGCGGCCCGGACCACGAGGTCGCCGAGAGACCCAAGCCGGCCGCCCCCAAATCGTATTCGCCCGGCGCCGTCGTCCGGCCGTCATCGAAACTATTCGCCAATTCGGTGCCGAGGCTCGCCTCGTGGGCCTCGCGGTTCGCGGTTAACGACGCCGAGCTCCAGTCGGCCTCGCTTGCCTCGTTGAAATCCTCGCCCGGCGAAATTCCGGCCGGATCGATCCCGCCATCGAGGCCGGGCGGCTCGGGGCTGTCCTCGGCCCGTTCGAGCAAGGGGTTGCGCTCGAGTTCCTCCTCGATGAACGCGTTCAATTCGAGATTGGAAAATTGCAGAAGCTTGATGGCTTGTAAAAGCTGCGGCGTCATCACCAGCGATTGGCTCTGGCGCACGACAAGCTTGGCGGTAAGAGCCATGTCTTCGTGAAACCCTCAAACTTCCGCCGCCCGACCGTCGTCAGCGCGACGGCCCCATTGCCGGCCCGTTTCTTGCCCTTGGCTTGTGGGTATAGCACGAAATATGCGTGCGTATACAACCGTCGCCTCTTTTGGCGATCTGATTATTCGCTGGGAAATTGATTCCTGGACGGCCTTAAAGAGCGGCGTCAAAGCCGGAATTCCTCGCCAAGATAGAAGCGGCGCACATTGGGGTCTTCGACAATCTTGGCCGGAGTTCCCTCGACCAAGACACGGCCGGCATGAACGATGTACGCGCGGTCGATCAATCCCAAGGTTTCGCGGACATTGTGATCGGTGACGAGAACGCCGATGCCGCGCCGTTTCAGGTGCTGCACGAGAAGCTGAATATCGCCCACAGCGATGGGATCGATCCCGGCGAAGGGTTCGTCGAGAAGCATGAAGGACGGGCGGCCCGCCAAGGCGCGCGCGATTTCGCAGCGGCGCCGCTCGCCGCCGGAGAGCGCAATCGAGGGCGTCTTGCGCAAGGCCTCGATGTCGAACTCGTCGAGCAAGGCGTCGAGTTCGCCGGCGCGCTTAAGCTTGTCGGGTTCGACGATTTCAAGGACCGCCCGGATATTGTCCTCGACGTTGAGACCGCGGAAAATCGAGGCCTCCTGCGGCAGATAGCCGATGCCGAGGCGCGCGCGCCGATACATTGGCAGGCGCGTCACATCGTGCCCGTCGAGCTCGATCCGGCCGCCGTCCGGCCGTATCAGCCCGGTAATCATGTAAAAAAGCGTGGTCTTGCCGGCGCCGTTCGGGCCGAGGAGGCCAACCACCTCGCCGCGCCGCACTCTCATGCTCACGTCCTCGACAACGCGGCGGGCCTTGTAGGATTTGCGCAAATGATGAACAGACAGCACCCCTTGCGCGCTCGTTTCCGGCTCGGGTCCGGCAGTCAGCTCCCGCGGCGTTTCGCTGGGAAGAGCCCCGGGTCCGTGCCACGCGGCCGGCCCGCCGCCGTGCTTCGCGACAGCCAGATCCCCGGCGATTATCGAATCGCCCGCGCGACGCGGCGGCGGAGCGCCAGGCCCGAACAAGCCGCGCAGCCGAGCGAAGGCGGCGAAAGGAAAAAAATCCGGTCGCGGGCGCAAATTAAGAAAAATCCTTCGAAATTCCAACCTGCCAGAGCCCCCGCCGCGTCTCCATCGAAGCATACTTTCCGGCAAAGCAAGAGGACCGACCACCGCGTGGCGCGTGGGCAACTGCCTCGATTCCGATCCGAAGTTCGTCGTGTTTATTGCCAGACGAAGTGCCACACGCCAATCCTTGCGACGACAGCGGCTGAGTTCGATCAACGCTCGGCGGGAGGCGTCGTGAAGAACCAGGGATGCCCGTCCGGGTCGCACGCGGTGCAGCTACGTCCGTAGGGAAGGTCTTCTAGCGGTTTAACGATCTCTGCCCCCGCAGCCCGCGCCCGTTCGCAGTGCGCTTCGACATCGGCCAGATAGATGAAGATGCCCTGGGTTGCCGCTTCGGCCGCGTGAGCGCTCATCATGCGCCATTCCTTGCTGCCCTGCCCCATCATGATGCGCTGGCCATCGAGCGTCATCTCGGCATGCGTGCCGCCATTCGGTGTCGCCGTCCGCATTGTCTCGGCAAAACCGAAGGAGCGGGTGAGCCAGCCGAGAGCCGCGGGAACGTCGCGATAGAAAATATAGGGGATGATCTCGGTGCTGACAGTTGGTTTCGGTTTAGCCATTGCTTTCTCTCCTAATGATTGAGTGCCGGAACCGGGACGGGAGCTCATTCGTAGCAGCGGCCTGCTTACCCGTGCGTTCGCACCGAAGAGCCGCGAACGCCGCCCCGCTCGCTGGTATGTGCGTCGCGAGGGTAACGAGCGAGAGTTTTGCCGCGTCCAGCGAAAGCTGCTCGTCAGGGAGCCCTTGCCGCGCGATCGGGCTTCGGGGCGCCATCCGGTCTCGCCGGCCTTGGCTCTTTCACGTCTCCGGTCCCGCCGCTCGGCAGAAACATGCTCCTGACCCGGCCAGTTACCGCCGCCTGATTGGTAGTCAAATCATAGATCAATTTATCGCCTTTGGTAACGTTCGGTCCCTGGGTTAATGTCACGTTGCCGATGAGATAAACTTTGTTTTCCGATTTTTCATAGACGCCGCTGTCGCCGGTCCCAATCTGGTCGTTGGAAACGATGGTCACGGGTCCCGCCGCTTCCGCGCGGCGAATCTGGCTCGACGACGACGGAACTCCGGCCGGTGCCGCGGGATCTTTTGGCGTCAAGAAAATGACGAGCGTGCGCGCCTGGAGCTTGCTCTCCCCTTGCGTCGCCACGACGTTGCCGGTGTAGACAAGCTTTTGTTCCTTGTCGAAATAATCCAGTTTGGCGGCGGCGATATTGACGGGTTCCTTGGATTTGCCGCCCGGCAGAATCGCGCCGGAGCGGGGCTTTTCCGCGTGAGCCGGGAAGACCGCCGAAGCCAAAATAAGCAAAGCGAGAACGGCCGGACCCAATCGCCCGGTCATTTCCCCCTCTCCATCAATGCGCCGGCGACTTCGGGCTCTTTCGCCCCGGCGTCGATCATCGAGGTCACCTCGCCGCCGAACGAGACTTTGTGGCCATTGTCGCTGACATCCAATTGCTTCGCGGCGATCGTCCCGCCGTCGAGAATGACCCTGACCGGCTCGTCGGAGACTAGGCCGCCGGTGCTGAAATCGATCCGCGCGGTTCTCAACCAAATGTCGTAACCCGTGCTACTTTTGATTCGAATGTCGCCTTCCAACGTCATTTTGTCGTGCAGGCTGTCATAGATGCCCCGCGCGGCGCTCACCCATGTTGTCGAGGCGTCCGCCGCGCCGAGCGTGGAATTGATCCCGAGCAGCTCGACGATGTCCGGCGCCATAATGTCCTGAATTCCGGAACGCGCCTTGATCTCAAAGGGGCGGCCGTCCGTCTGAACCCCGGAGATTTTCGGAAAATCCAGGGTGATTTTCGTGCCGTCGAGCGCGGCCCGGCCGACGGAAATGTCGCCCGGCAGGTGCCTTAAGGGGTTCAATAGAGCCACCGCGGAGATGAGCGTGATCGCGAGAAGCGAACCGGCGATCGCGGCGCGGCGAAACAACCGCACCCGCGCCGAATGACGGTGTGCCGCCTTGAAGCCGCCGCGCCAAAGCGCCGGCGTAACGTCGAAACGCACCGCGCCCGAGTCCGGCGGGCCATCGCCAACCCTGCCGCTCCCGGCCATTGCGGCGTCCGGCCACGCGAGCTTGGTGCGGTTTTCCCGGCTTGCGCGGCCATTGGCGCCGCTCAAGGCGCCCGCTCGCGCACCCGTGCCGCCTGACGATTTCCTCATTCGCAGAGCTTCGTTCTGAGACAAAGGGACCCAAGCTCCAGGCTGCGCGAAATTCCTCAAATTACGATCAAACATGGCTGCCGCTTTAGAAATCCTAAAAATTCTTAATAATCCTTTTGCGCTGCCTTGATCGGGCTTTGATCAGGGCAGACACATGTACCAAGGTGGGCGCAAGGCCGCGCTCAGTCTCTCACACAGCAAGCAAGCAAGGCGAAGTCATGGCGGGATAAAGCTAGGGCTGTGCCTATTGATGCGAAAATATATCCGCATCGGCCCAGCCCATCAGGTCGAGACGCGCCCGCGCGGGGACAAAATCGAAGCAGGCGGCCGCGATCTCGAAACGGTTCTCGCGCTTGAGCATCGCGTCGAGTCGGATGCGCAAGGCATGCAAATAGAGGACGTCGGACGCCGCATAGGAAAGCTGCGCCTCCGAGAGCGTCGCGTCGCCCCAATCGGTGGATTGCTGCTGCTTGGACAGTTCAACGCCGAGAAGCTCGCGCGTCAAATCCCTCAAGCCGTGCCGGTCCGTATAGGTCCGCGCGAGCTTGGAGGCGATCTTGGTACAATAAACGGGTGCCGCCATGACACCGAAGGTCTTGAACAAAACCGCGACGTCGAAACGGGCGAAATGAAAGAGTTTTGTGACCTTTGGGTCGGCAAGGAGTCGCTCGATGTTTTTCGCTTGTTGCTGGCCGGAGCCGATTTGAACAACATCGGCGGACCCGTCGCCGCGCGACAATTGGACGACGCAGAGCCGGTCCCGGTGCGGAACTAACCCCAAGGTTTCGGTGTCGATCGCGACGCAATCGCCAAAATCGGCATCGTCCGGCAGATCGCCCTTGTGGAGGTGGATGGTCATCGGGCGCGCCTAGCATCGCGAGAGAAACTTAGCAAGCACTGAGAGCGCTTCCCGGTCCCGTCTCCTGCGCGAGCGCCCGCGAGATCGGCCGCGACGCGCAAGCGAGCCGCGCCGACGCCGTCAGTCTTTGCGGGTTTCCCGTGCGAGGGCGCATGGCCGGGCCACCGGCATGTTGCATTACGTCACACGGCGAGGGTTTTCATTTGGTGCTGACATTGGTCAGAGTGCCCGAAACATCGGTGCCATTGCCATTGATGAAATTGTCGCCGGCGCTGACGACCGTGCCGCTCGAGTTGAAGACGCCGATGCCGTTCCCCGTGGCGGCCGAATGGGCAAGCCGGAGGATCCCGCCCCCCTCAGTGAAAAAGCCACTTCCGGCGTTGTTGCTGGCGATGCTACCGACAACGGTAACATTCCCGTTACTCTGGACACCTATGCCAAGGCCAGCCTTGTTCATCGAGACATGGTCGAGGGCGCCTTGGACCGAGCCACCTAGCGGGATGACTTCAATGCTCGCCGTCCCGTTATCCGAAACCAGCGTGCCGGCGATCAGAAATTGGGTTGTCCCAGCAGTCGGCGTAAGGAAGACTCCTGTATTGGTAAAATTCCGCACCACGCAATGCGTGATCGTCAACGATCCGCCCGAGTTGAGCACGATGCCGCTACCCCCGGTCTTGAGCCCATCGACGGTCAGGTGAGCGAGGTTGATTTCGTCATTTGGCCCGGCGTTGATGGTGATGGCATTGCCGGAACCGTGGTCGATTCCGGCGCCCTCGATACCAGCGATGCTGATCGATTGGGTTATGGTCACGCCGCCATAATTCGCCGGATCGAGCACCTTGACTTCGCCGGAGGCACTGGTTTGGCCGATCGCGAATTGGAAGGTGCGGCAGGGCTGGGCCTCCGCGCAAGTGCCGGTGTCGAAGCCCTTGCCCGAGACAAAGGTCACTTTCGAAAGCGCCTGCGGCCGGAGCGGCGCCAAGCCAAGACGGGGATAGGATCGCGCCAGCGATGACCAGCGGGGACGAAAGCTTGAACATGATAGGCTCCTTGCAAAGGAGCGCGAAACCGCGCCGGCCCGGAGCCTATCCTGAACATTTGCCGTTCGCCAGCTGAAGGCGGCCTTAGCGGCTCACCCTGGGGCGCCAGGTCGTCACGCGCGTCAAGGGTGCTCTTCAACCTGCCGGCGGAGAGGGATTTTTCGCCGCTCTCGGCGATGGAACTTCCCCGCAGGCCGATGGTTACAGCAGGGCAATCGTGGACAGAATGGAGAAATGACGATGCGGAAGAAATTCGGAATAGCCCTGGTCATAGTCTTGCTCGCCTCGCCTCTTGCGGCCCAGGCCCAGGGCGTTTTTGGCGGAATGGAGCGCGGCGCGGCGCAAGGCAATGCCGCCGCCGGTCCTGTTGGCGGTATTGTCGGCGGTGCGGTTGGCGGTGCGGTCGGTGGTGTCAACGGGGTGCTCGGCATCAACCCACGCTACCATCGCCACTGGATGCACGAGCACCGCTCGGCTTATCGCCATCACCGGCACCATCGCTATTACTACTAACGTGCGGAGCGGCGCCCACCGTCGTCAGGCTCTCAGACCATGAGTGTGACTTTGTCAGAGAGTAAACTTAGGGTCCGAGAGGTTTATCTGATCGGACCGATGTTTCCGGAGCGGAAGAGTTCAGTGTGAACGAAGCTTACGAAATCAGCACCCAACTAACCTGTGCCTCAGACTTCCGCGGGGCCCGCGAACACGCAGTCCCCGTCCAGCGGATAGGCAGTGCTCCCGACAAGTTGGCTCATCAACCATAAATACGTGGTCAAGTGGTGCATGCAAGGTATCGTCGGATCGATTGCGTTGGGCGGAGGGTTCAACTCGTAGTGTGTGTTTACGTGCTCATAGGGCAGAGGCAATATCGGGGGCAACATCGGCACGAGATCCTGGCGATTTGCAATTCGATAGCTGGCGGCAATAACAGCATTGTACGAGCCCGCGAAAATATGGTCACCCGTACGGGGACTCGCGTAAGTGTAGACCGTGGGCGCGCGGCACGACGTGTTTAATCCCACATCGAGTGCCAGCAAGGTCGCCAGTGCACCGCCAAGGCTGTGCCCGCAGATGGTTACGGTCGCCGCGGCTCCGGTATCGAGATAACTCTTGATCGAGTCCTTCGCCGATAGTGTGCCGTTCCCGTGCCCAATTCCCAACGACCGATACACCGCGGTGGAGCCGTCTTCGGTGAAGCCGTGGGCTCCGGCGACCGGACATCGCACCATCAGAAACGACGCGTCATGCAGCCATTCCAGAATCGTATCCGTGCCCCGGATGGCGGCCACCAATTCCTTGGCACCGGAAACAGCCAAAAAGCCGAACGACACCACCTCACCCATGTGAGGATCAATGTCGGTTGCCAGCTCGTCTCCATATAGGGTTTGAAGGTACGTGTAGCCGCCCGCTTTAATTTGGTCTATTTGAGATTGGCCGTAGCTGCCGGACGGCGCGACCGATTCCGCGATGTGAATCAGACTGGCATATTGAATCGCGGTATTCCAGTTGATAGGCAGCATGGATACCCCCCTGCGCACAAATTTTGCCACGGCACCTTGCCAACTCCTTGCTATCACAGCTCCGCGCTATTGTCTCGGAAATCTTGACTGTTACACAAGCGCGTTCCCGCCGGCCCGCGGCGTGCGGCACCTCCTGCCGTGCGTCCTCTGCTCGTCGATTCGTCGATGCGCAGCGTCTCGCCATTTATTTTTAAGGATGTATGAGCTTCATGGCATGGTCCACTAATTCGGATCAAGGCCCAAATTTTGGATAGCACGCGGGCCGGCTGAGCTTTGTGGTTGCAATCGCGGCGCCGCGCGCTCATCTTGGCGCCGCCCGGAAGGAGGCGCTCATGCGCAACATAGCATTCATTGCTTCGCTGATTTGCTGTCTGGTGTTATCCGGCATGGTGTCCGCAATGCCCGTCGCCTCAGGCGCCACGGTCGCAAAGGCTACCACCGCGCAGATCGTGCCCGCACGTGGCGGATGCGGTTACCACAGACATCGCGGGCCGCCTGGCGGCTGCCGGTGGAACCGCTACTAACTCGAACGGTGATCCATCGGTCCAGCCGATGGATTTCCGCCTTCGCTCGCTGCGCAACAGACTGACTTTCACCCGGGTCCTAAATAACGATTATTCCAAACTCTTGGCGTAGATCGGACAGCGTGCGTCTTTGAAATGCCGGCGGCGGCGTCCAAGGCCATTTCCTCGGCATCTTCCAGGCCTCCCAGGTTGCCCGAAGAACTCGGGGAATGGCGAGAATCGTTGCCCAGATGGATTTCAGATACCCGACCTCTTTGAAAATCGCTTTGGCTTCGGGATTGGTCGTCAGATAGCGCGCATACTTCCGGACCCCGATGTCGCATGAAAGAAGCGTGCGCGTGTCGGCGAGGGCCTTGTCGGCGAGCGTGGTATCAAGACCGAAAATGACGGGGCACAGGTCGTGGCTGCGAAACAGCTCGGCGCTTTCCTAGGACAATTCGCTGGGGCGGAGAACCTTGCCGGTGTTAGCGGCATAATACTCCGCAAGAGCTTCGGCGGGGGTCATGCCCGAGTCTTGGTTCTGGTACCTACACCGGCGCGTGGCTGGGCGGCGTTCTTGGACGATGGCTAACGGTGCCATAACAATCCGGCCA
Organism: Methylocella sp.; assembly: GCA_050728715.1. Lineage (GTDB taxonomy): Bacteria > Pseudomonadota > Alphaproteobacteria > Rhizobiales > Beijerinckiaceae > Methylocapsa. The sequence continues at coordinate 2,078 of JBOHJT010000066.1, read as the reverse complement.
GGCAAGAAGCTAATCGTCACGGAATTTATACATCGTTGATTTGGCGCCCGGCAACCGTGAGCGCCGTTCGACAGAAGTTGCTCCGTCCATTCGTCTTGACGATTGCCACGGCGAAGCGCAAGGGAAGCTGGCCATCTTGACCCCGGGACAGGCAAGCCTTATGCCGCCACCCTCTTCGCGCAACAAACTCGCCGCATCTGGCGGAGCTAACCTCGCGGCAAACCCGCGCGGCACAACAAAGGTTACGGACGAAGTACCATTTTGGAAGCAAAAATCTCTCGAGGAATTAAACCCCGCCGAATGGGAAAGTCTCTGCGACGGATGCGGCCGCTGCTGTCTTGTCAAGCTCGAAGACGAGGAGAGCGGCGAAATTCACTTCACCGACGTCGCCTGCAAGCTCTTCAACGCAAGCACCTGCCGCTGCGCCGATTATCCGCACCGCCGCCGCAGGGTGCGCGATTGCATCAAATTAACTCCGGCCAAGGTCCGGACGCTCGGCTGGTTGCCGCCGTCTTGCGCCTACCGGCTGATCGCGGAAGGGCGCGATCTCGCCTGGTGGCATCCCCTCGTCTCCGGATCGCAAACAAGCGTGCACGAGGCGGGGATTTCCGCGCGAGGGCGCGTCAATGTGCCGGAAAACGAAGTCGAACTCGCTGACTATCCTCGCCATATTGTGGCCTGGCCCGGCGAATTGCCGCGCCCCATCGCCAAAAAGCCAGCAAAGCCACTGGCTTAGCCAAAAGCCCCGCTAGCCGGCGCGACTAACTTTTTGGCTCGATTTTGGGCGGTTATACTCCTGCTTAGCTTGCGAAGCCAGACTCAAAATTTTAATATCTATTTACATGGTATATTTTATAGACCTAGATTATGACGTTCACCGTTATGTGAAATGAAAGAACCAAACGCCATGGGTATGACCGACAAGCGGATATTGCGCATCGTCCAAAAAGACGCCTCCTTGCCGATTCGGGAAATCGCCATGCAGGTCGGTCTTTCGCAAACCGCATGTTGGAAAAGGCTACGGCGGCTCGATGCATCGGGCGTGATCAAGCGGCGCATCGCGCTGCTCGATCCGCTAAAGCTCGGGCTCGGATTAACCGCCTTCGTTTCGGTTCAGGTGGGTGATCATTCCGGAAAGGCAATCGCGCGCTTCGCCGCCGAAATCGCCGCGATGGAAGAAGTCATGGAGTGCTATCGCATGGCGGGCGACGTCGATTACGGCTTGCGTGTCGTCGTGCCCGATGCCGCGGCCTTCGACGTTTTTTACAAGCGTCTGATCGAAACGATTCCGCTCAAGAACGTTACGTCGCGTTTCGCCTTGGAAAACGTCAAATGCGAAACTGCCCTTCCAATTGCTTGCCAGGGCTAACCGCGTGAGGCCCGGAGCATTTAATTGCAAGACGCTCAGCGCGTTGCCCGCCCGATTTCGCCCATAACCGCCCTGTAGCGAGCAACCTAACGAGATTTGCAAAGACCACCCGCCCTCTTGCCAAGGCGATATCGGGACCGTCAGATGTCTGTTACCGTGCGGACAGGTCAAACCTTGGCCTCGATGCGCGAAACGGAGGCATTCATTTGGAGAAGGGAACGGGCGATGGGTTTCATTTGCGCGACAGCACGATGGAACCTTCTTGGAGCTTTTCTCATGGCGAAACTGGCGGCGGGAAAAAATTTCTTCGCCTTCCGCTGGTCAGCGTCGTCGTCATCAATTTCAATTACGGACGTTTTTTGCGTGCCGCCGTCGACTCCGTATTTGGTCAGACCTATCCGAATATCGAATGCGTTATCGTTGACAATGCCTCCACCGACGAGAGCGGCGCGGTGTTGCGCGCGATCGAGGCGCGTTACGCCAATGTGAAGATTGTCCGCCGCGCCGAAAACGGCGGCCAAACCAGGGCGGCGCTGGAGGGGTTTGCCGCATCGGCTGGGCCATATGTCATCTTTCTCGATGCCGACGATCTTTTGCTTCCCAGTTGCGTCGAGACGCATGTCTTTGTCCATCTTTCGTTGCGCGTTCACGTGGGGTTCACCTCCGGCGACATGCTCCAGCTTGCCGGGGATCAGGTGGTCTTGGGAAC
>JBOHJT010000065.1:0-13757 GCA_050728715.1 Methylocella sp. | reverse complement strand
ATCTCACCCCCAGAAAATGCCTCGGCCTTAAGACGCCATTTCAGGCGATCCTCAAAGAGCTTGGCAAAGACGTCCAAATCCGCTCTTCATAGACCCGTTGCACCTCGCTCCAGAATCCGCGGGTCATGTGGAATCCTGTGACCGGGAAGCACTTTCGCGGCTCCCGGCTAAGAAGAGAGGTCGCTGGATCGACTGAATGCGCGGTGCCGCAGGCCCTATGAAGCCCGCCACCACCGCCGCGGCCAGCGCGGGTTAACCGAAATATCCGGCCTCGTTGGGCAGTGTGGCCCTCAGACGTTCCACGGCTTCCTTGACGAGCGGATCGAGCCCCTCGCCGCCCACGTCCAAATGATGGACGATTTTCTTGCGCATGCTCGGCGGCCAGAATTTGGTGAGATGATTGGCGATTCCCGCGACCGCTTTGTCATGCCCTTGCGGCGTGAAGAATTTTCCGATCTGATTTGCCATATAGATCAGCTTCTTGGGCGAAGAGTCATGCGACATGATGCGCGGCTCGGCCGATGATGCGTTGATGGTGCGTGAAGACTTCGAAATCTTGGCCGCGCGAGACCGCAACGAGGGTGATGCCGCAGCTTTCCGCGAGCCTTACCCCGGCCGCTGTCGGCGCCGACACGGCGGCGACAACCGGAACTCCTAGCCTCGCCGCCTTTTGGATGAGCTCGATCGAGACCCGGCTGGTCAGAAGCACTATGCCATGTGCGGCCAGAGTCCCGCCCCGCGCGAGCGCACCAACGAGCTTATCGAGCGCGTTGTGGCGCCCGACATCCTCCCGCAGGGCGACAAGGCCGCGCGCCGGAGTCCAAAAGCCAGCGGCGTGGACGGCGTGGGTCTCGCCATTGAGTTTTTGGTCGGCCGACAGCGAAGCCATGGCCTCGACGATCGCCCCGGAGTCAAAACGGCTCGCGTTGGAGACGAATGGCGCTGGCCGCGTTGCTTCCTCGAGGCTTTCGATGCCGCAGAGTCCGCAGCCTGTCGGCCCCGCCATGCTGCGGCGGCGGGCAGCATAGGTTTTCGCGCGCTCCTCCGGCAACCAGGCTCTGAGCTCGATGCCGATTGGCGTCGCGACCACGTCGAGGCTCGCGATCTCGCTTGAACTTTCAATCAAACCTTCGGTGAGGGCGAAACCAGCCGCGAAATCCTCAAGATCGGCGGGGGTCGCCATCATCACGGCATGAGTCGTGCCGTTGAACGTGAAGGCGATCGCGGTCTCCTCCGGCACCGCGCGAGCGGACGCCGACATCTCGCCGCTCCGCCACGCAAGGCACGGTACGCTGAGCGAGGGCGGCGGCACCTCGCCGTCGCCCATGAAATCTCCGGTCATTCCGCGGCTTCAATTGTCTCGGCGATGCGGCGGCTTTGCTCGGCTTGTTCGCGATAACGCTCCTGCCACTCCGTCGGGCCATTCGAACGCGAGATTTGCACCGCCGTGACCTTGTATTCTGGACAACTGGTCGCCCAATCGGCGAACTCAGTCGTCACGACATTGACCTGCGTCGACGGATGGTGGAACGTCGTGTAGACGACGCCTGGCGCGACACGATCGGTCACAAGGGCGCGCAGGGTCGTCTCCCCGGAACGGCTTGCAAGTTTGACCCAATCGCCATCGCGAACCCCACGTTGCTCCGCGTCGTGGGGATGGATTTCGAGACGGTCCTCTTCGTGCCAAACCACATTCGCGGTGCGCCGCGTCTGTGCTCCGACATTATAATGGTTGAGGATGCGTCCGGTCGTGAGCAGCAGGGGATAACGCGGCCCGGCCTTCTCGTCGGTCGGCACATATTCGGTGATGACGAATTTGCCTTTGCCCCGCACGAAGGCGCCGATATGCATGACCGGCGTCCCTTCCGGGGCTTTTTCGTTGCAAGGCCATTGGACCGAGCCCGCTTCGTCGAGTTTGGCGAAAGATATGCCGGCGAAGCTCGGCGTCGTCGCCGCGATCTCGTCCAGGATCTCGCCTGCATGCGCGTAATTCATCGGCACGCCCATGGCTTGGGCAAGCTTCACCGTGATCTCCCAATCGGCATAGCCGTTCTTGGGGCTCATGACCTTGCGCACACGCCCGACGCGCCGCTCGGCATTGGTGAAGGTCCCGTCCTTTTCGAGGAAGGTCGAGCCCGGCAGGAAGATATGGGCGTAATTTGCCGTCTCATTAAGGAAAAGGTCCTGGACGATCACGCATTCCATCGCGGCGAGACCCGCCGCCACATGATGGGTGTCGGGGTCGGATTGGAGGATGTCCTCGCCCTCGATGTAAATGCCCTTGAACGTGCCTTCGACGGCGGCGTCCAGCATGTTCGGGATGCGCAGTCCCGGCTCCTTGTCGAGCGTGACGCCCCACAGCTTCTCGAAGGTGGCGCGGACGGCGTCGTTCGAGACGTGCCTATAGTCTGTCAGCTCATGCGGGAAGGAGCCCATGTCGCAGGCGCCCTGGACATTGTTCTGGCCGCGCAGGGGATTGACGCCGACGCCCTTCCGGCCAAGGTTGCCGGTCACGAGCGCGAGATTGGCGATCGCGAGCACCGTCGTCGAACCCTGGCTGTGCTCGGTGACGCCGAGCCCATAATAGATCGCCGCATTGCCGCCGGTCGCATAGAGCCGCGCCGCCCTGCGGATCGTATCGGCCGGAACGCCGGAGACTTTTTCGACCTCTTCCGGGCTATTGCGGGGCTCCGATACAAACTCCGCCCATTCCTGGAATTCCTGCCAGTCGCAGCGTTCGCGCACGAACGCCTCGTTGACGAGCCCTTCGGTGACGATAACATGGGCAAGCGAGGTCAAGACCGCGACATTGGTGCCAGGCTGCAGGGGAAGATGATAGTCCGCTTCCACATGCGGCATCCGGACAAGGTCGATCCGGCGGGGATCGATAACAATCAGCTTGGCGCCCTCGCGCAGTCTTTTTTTCATGTGGGAAGCGAACACTGGATGCCCGTCGGTCGGGTTGGCGCCGATAATCACGACCACGTCCGTTTCATCGACCGAATCGAAATCCTGGGTCCCAGCCGACGTGCCGAACGCCGTCCCGAGGCCATAGCCCGTCGGCGAATGGCAGACACGCGCGCAAGTATCGACATTGTTGTTGCCGAATCCGGCGCGGACGAGTTTTTGGATGAGATAGGTCTCTTCGTTGGTGCAGCGCGAAGAGGTGATGGCGCCGACCGAAGTCCTGCCGTGTTTCGCCTGGATGCGTTTGAATTCGGACGCCGCATGAGCGAAGGCTTCGTCCCAGGAGACCTCCCGCCAGGGGTCTGTGACCTTGGCGCGGATCATCGGCTTTAGAATGCGATCCCTGTGGGTCGCATAGCCCCAGGCGAAGCGGCCCTTGACGCAGGAATGGCCGTGGTTCGCCTTGCCGTCCTTGTAGGGAACCATGCGGATGAGCTCCTCGCCCCGCATCTCGGCCTTGAAGCTGCAGCCGACCCCGCAATAGCCGCAGGTCGTGACCGCCGAATGTTCCGCCTGGCCGATGTCGATCACCGACTTCTCGACGAGAGTCGCGGTCGGGCACGCCTGGACGCAGGCGCCGCAGGATACACACTCCGATTCGAGGAAGGGCTCCATTTGCCCCGCCGAAACCCGGCTCCCAAAACCGCGCCCATCGATCGTGAGGGCAAACGTTCCCTGGACTTCCTCGCAAGCGCGAATGCAACGGTTGCAGACGATGCATTTCGCCGGATCGTAGCTGAAATAGGGGTTCGACTCGTCCTTCTTGTCGGCGAGGTGGTTGGCGCCCGCGTAGCCGTAGCGCACATCGCGCAGCCCGACGTTGCCCGCCTCCGTCTGCAACTCGCAATTGCCGTTGACGGCGCAGGTGAGGCAATCGAGAGGATGATCGGAGATATAAAGCTCCATCACACCCTTGCGGAGCGCCTTCAGGCGTTCGGTCTGGGTGTAGACCACCATGCCCGGCGCGACCGGGGTGGTGCAAGAGGCGGGGGTTCCGGCGCGCCCCTGGATTTCGACCAGGCAGAGACGGCAGGAGCCGAACGCTTCGATCATGTCGGTGGCACAAAGTTTTGGGATTTTTGTCCCAACCTCCATCGCCGCCCGCATAATCGAAGTGCCTTCCGGCACATGCACTTCCATTCCGTCGATGGTGAGCGCGACCGTTTTTTCCGAGCGCGATGCGGGGGTTCCATAATCGATCTCGGTGATCAGTGACATGACAGTCTTCCTCATTCAGCGGCGGCAAGGGCGCGCGGCACGAAATCTTCCCTAAAATGGCGAACGGCGCTCATCACGGGATAGGGAACAAACCCCCCGAGCGCGCAGAGTGAACCAAATTTCATCGTATTGCAAAGGTCTTCGAGGAGCGCGATATTTTCCGCCGGCTTCACGCCCGCGAGCACGCGATCGATGACCTCGACGCCGCGGGTCGCGCCAATCCGGCAAGGGGTGCACTTGCCGCAGCTCTCGATCGCGCAAAATTCCATCGCGAATCGCGCCATAAGGGCCATGTCGACCGTATCGTCGAAAACGACGAGGCCGCCGTGGCCAACGAGTCCGTCAAGCGCCGAAAAAGCCTCGTAATCATAGGGCGTATCGAACAGCCAGCGCGGAAAATAAGCGCCGAGCGGACCGCCGCACTGGACCGCCCGCACCGGCCGGCCGCTCTGCGTGCCGCCGCCGATGCCGTCCACGATCTCGCCGAGGGTCAAGCCGAAAGCGGTCTCGTAAAGCCCGCCGTAACGGACATTTCCGGCGATCTGGATGGGCATTGTCCCGCGCGAACGCCCGAACCCGAAACCGGCATAAAACTCGGCGCCGCGATCGAGGACCGTCGGCACCGCCACGAGCGACAAGACATTGTTGACGACGGTTGGCCGCGCGAACAGCCCTTTATGCGCGGGAAGAGGCGGCTTTGCGCGCACGATGCCGCGCTTGCCTTCCAGGCTTTCGAGCATGGAAGTCTCCTCGCCGCAGATATAGGCCCCGGCGCCCATCCGCAATTCAAGCTCGAAGGTAAAGCCGGAGCCTCGGATATTGGGGCCGAGGTAGCCCGCCTCCCGTGCGATCCGCAAAGCCTCCGAAAACGTCTTCCCGGCATGCGGATATTCCGAGCGGCAATAGACATAGCCTTTCGTCGCGCCGACGCCGATGCCGCAAATCGTCATGCCTTCGATCAGCGCGAACGGATCGCCCTCCATGATCATGCGATCGGCGAAGGTGCCGCTGTCTCCTTCGTCGGCGTTGCACGCGACATAACGCCGGTCGGCTGATGTATCGGCGACGGTCTTCCATTTGATGCCGGTCGGGAACCCGGCGCCGCCGCGGCCGCGAAGCCCGGACTTCGTCACTTCGGCGACGATCGCGGAAGGCCCGATCTCAATGGCTCGTTCGAGCCCCTTCCAGCCGCCTTGCGCGGCGTAATCGGCAAGCGAGAGCGGATCAATGATGCCGCAGCGGGCGAAGGTGAGGCGTGTCTGGCCTGCAAGAAACGGATGCTCCTCCGGCCTTCCGATCCGCAGCGAATGCGCGCCGCCGGTCAATAGCCCGGCGTCGAAGAGGGAACCAACGTCGGACGCCGAGACGGGACCATAGCCGATGCGCCCTTGCGCCGTCTCGACCTCGATCAAGGGCTCCAGAAAGAACATCCCGTGCGAGCCGGTGCGGACGATCTCGACCGGAAGACCGCGCGCGCGCGCTTCGGCCGCGATCCGCGCGGTGATCTTATTGGCGCCAACCGCGAGCGCGGCGGCATCCTTGGGAACGAAAATACGCGTCATGCGGCGCGCGCCTCTTCGAGGGCCTCGGCGATTTTGTCCAGGTTCAAGCGTCCAATTGGCTCGCCATCGAGAAGAGCCGAGGGCGACGTGGCGCAAAGGCCAAGGCAATAGACCGGCTCGACCGTCAGTTCGCCATCGCGGGTCGTGCCATGCCAGCCAACGCCGAGTTTGGCCAGAACGGCCGCCGCCAAATCCTCGCTGCCCATGCTCTGGCAGGCTTCGGCCCGGCAAAGCTGCAAAAGGTGCGGTGCGCAAGGTTCACGGCGAAAATCGTGATAGAACGTCATGACGCCATGCACCTCCGCGCGGGTCAGATTCAATACGTCCGCGACGAGCCGCACGGCGGCGTCGCTGACGCAACCGAACTCTTCCTGCAAGGCGAGCAGGATCGGCAGCATGGGACCCTCTAGCCCCAGATGTTCGGCAATAATCTCCCTGGCGCGCTCGGCGTTCCAGGCGGAGGCCTCGGGCATGGGTAACCCATCCATTTTGTCTTCTTTTGGAATATAAGCCTTTGCCATCCAAAAATCAATAAAATAGTCTTGTAAACTTAATGGCCTTTTCTATCAGTCAAAATGTCCGCCAATGCATAAGCCTATCAATAGCCTATCAATAGGTATTGCGTCGAGATTCTTGGTTTTGCGGCATGGCGAGCCTGTCTGCTTCGGCGATAAGCGCCCGGGTTAATGGCGGAATTGGCTCCCGATGCGGCGACACGAGCCCGATGATATGAAGTTCGCGGGGCTCCGTGATGGGAATCGAACGCAGGGACTCGCTCACGCCTAGCAGATCGGCGAACTTTTCCGGCACGATGCACGCGCAGCCGCCGCTCCGGACATGCGAGAATAAGACCGCCATCGAGTTGGATTCGATAGGCGGCGGCACGGCGGAATTCGCCAGGAGCCGGTCGATAATGCGGCGGTTTTGCGTGTCGGGGGTGGGCAGGCAGAGGGGAATGCGCCCGACATCCGCCCAAGTCACCTCCGCGCGCTCGGCGAGCGGGCTTCCGGCCGAGGTCAAGAGCCTGTACTGCTCCCGATAAAGCGGCACCGTGTGGAGCTGGCCGAGCGGCTCGTTGTCGAGATAAGTGATGCCCGCATCGATCTGGAAATCGTCGAGCATGGAGAGGATTGCGCGGGATGTGCTCGAAAGAATCGTGAAGCGCACGTCCGGATGTTTGGCCCGGAAAGGCGAGGTGAGTTCCGCCGCCATGGGGAGCGCGGTTGGCACGGCGGCGACCGTCAAATGCCCGGCGAGCGCGGTCTTGGACGCATGAACGTCCTGCCGCATGGCGCGCGCGTCGCTGACGATGCGCCTCGCCCATTCGAGCACGCGCTCGCCTTCCGCCGTTAGTCCGTAAAAGCGCGAGCTGCGATTGACGAGCAGCACCCCCAATGTGTCTTCGAGCTGTTTGATGCCCGCCGACAAGGTGGGCTGGGTCACCCCGCAGCTTTCCGCGGCGCGGCTAAAATTGCGTTCCCGCGCCAACGCTATCAAGAATTCGAGCTTGTGGATCACGGAAGAGCAAAGGAGAGTTCGATGCCGGCGGCGCGGACGGCGGCGTTCCGGCGCGCGAACGCCGTGATCAAGGCCGCGTGGCTCCAGGCGAGGGACTTGGCCGAGGTCTGGACGCCGGTTGCTTGGTCGAATTGCTCCGAAAGCTCCCCCGAGGCGGGGGTATAGGCCGCAACGGTTGCCATGTATTGATCGCCGCGCCGGAGCAAGGCCTCAAAGCGGCGTTTTCGATGCTCTGGCTTCGGAGGGAGCGCCATGGAATTATCCGCCGCGCGTAGCCGAAGCAAGAACTCCTTATTGTCCGCTGTTATCGGAACCTCCGCTCCCGCCGCCGCTTCGGCGAGAGCATAGTAAAATTCCGCCGCGCCAAGCGTTGAAAAATAATAGGCGCCGCCGCTGAAGTAATGGTCGTCCGCATAGCGCCCCATGGCGGGGCCCCGGGTTTTCGGACGGTGCCTGTTGATCGCGTAGCTTGCGTCAAACAGCTCTTCGAGCCGCGCGAGGGTCGCCATGACCTTCGGATCGAGAACGCTATGCGCTCCCTCTTCGCGCGCGGCGTGGATCACTGCGAGAATCGTCGCGAAATCGAGTTCCTTTCCACGCGCCCCGTTCGCGACACCGCGGCGGCTTACGTAAAAGCCCTTTTCAGGGTTCCAGTATTCGTCCAACGATTTTGCGATCTCTTCCGCTGCGGCCGAGCAGGCTTGCGCGCGCGGGGATTCGTCTACGCCGGCTTCCTCCATCCATCGAGCGCCATCGGCGAGTGCCGCGTGGTGCATAAGCCGTGTGTAATAATGGTGGCCTAACTCTTCCTCCCAAATGTCGAAACAGGGCTCCCGCCAATGCCGGACGACGAAGCAAAGATCGGTCAGGATGAGCGCGCGCATGGAGGCGCGGGTCGCGTCATCGAGGGCATCGAGAGGCCAGAAGCGCATCAGGGCGAGAGCCCGCAATGCGGGACCGTCGCGTTGCGGGCGCGACCATTTGGAGATGTCGAGCGTCCCGTCCGGATTGAACCGCGGCTCGCCAAGAGCACGATCCCCGGTGATGTTTCGCAAATCGCTATCGTCCCGCACGAATTGCAGGAACCACGGTTCGATATTTCTTCGAAAGTCTGGGACAAGGCATAGAAAGCCGCCGCCGTCGAGACGATTGAGAGAGAGGCTGAAAGCGACAAAATCCTTGAAATGAACGAGTGCTTCCCCGGCGTGCGTTCCGTCGATAATCAGCTGCCGCGACGCATCGATGACGAGCGCCGAATCGCGCAGCCAATGGAAGAAATAATCGGGATCGGGGTCCCAGGAGCCAAGCGCGGTCGAGGCCACCACGGATCCCGACGCCGGCCGGATCTTTTGGCCAAACCCCGGCCGCTCCTTGACGAGATGCGTCGCCGAAATGGCGCGCTGCATCAACATCGCCGAAACATCGTTTTGGCGCGCCATCCAATCGAGCAAATGACTCTTTTCCTCGCCCGGAACGCCCCCGGCAGCCGCCCCGGCCGTTGCCATCGGCTTGCCTCCTAAGTCACATGCGGGCTGGAAAAGCCAAGCCGCGCCAGCCCGGTCCTGACATCGGGATCGGACATGAACAGCTTCCACAAAAGCCCGGTCCGGTAATTCTCGATCATGATCACGATCGGCCCCTGATCGATTGCAAGATACGTGCTTGCATACCAGTCATGGGCCTCGCTGAAGGCATCGGTGAAGCCGAAGCGGCCCCAAATTCTATCTCCCAGCACATCGAAAAAATGGCGAAGCGCGCGCATTGCCTGCTCCGGCGCATAGGGAAAGCTCGACAGCGCCGCCGTGGGGGTGATGACGCCATTGTCATTGTCCGGGGCGTGCGCTTCATAGCCTCCCGGATCGTCGCTCGCCGTCAAGCCCCAGCACGAAGGTCCAAAGCCTTTATGGTTGTTGGGATTGCGCACGCAGTGCTCGTAGTTGATCAAGGTATGCTGGACGTTTTGTTCGAAATAGCTTGCATAGGTGTCCTTTAGCCCGCGCGGATCGAGCCCGCAGAAGGAATAATGAGAAAAGAACAAAGGCCCTCCGAAGTCCGGGCCAAGCGGCAGATCGATATCGTAATAGCGGCGGCGGTTGATGAATGTGCGGCTTTGCGCGAAACCGTTATGGTAGACTGCCGCGCCGATCGCGTAACGAGGCGAGGCGGCCGCGAGCACGTAAGTGACGAGGCATTCGTTCCAGCCGCGGATGTCCACGTTGAGGCTGAAGGCATTGTTGGGACTCCAATGCCAGGTCAAGACATGGCGGCCCTCACGCGCGTGCCAGTTCCATTCGGCATCGAGCCACAACCGGGTAATCCGATCGCGAAGGCTTTTTTCGGCGGAGGTGTCCGCATTGAAATACTGGCGGGCGCATAAGAGCCCCTGAAACAGAAACGACGTCTCGACGATGTCGGAACCATCGTCTTTGCGGCCGAACCTTATCGCCGCTCCGGTGCGGCCATTCATAAAATGCGGGACCAGACCATGGTAGCATGGCGCCCGCTCCAGCAAGCCGAGCATGAGCGCGAGACGGTTCGCTGCTTCATCCCGGGTGATCCAGCCGCGCTCGGCCGCGACAATGATTGCCATGACGGCAAAGCCGGAGCCGCCGGTGCAGACGAGATCGTCGTCGGGGTCTTTGGTAAGCCCGGTGCGGTCGCGCGCGAGACCGGAGAACGGATGGGCGCCCTCCCAAAAAAACCGGAAAGTCTGACGCTGGACAAGATCGATGAGCGCCTCGTCCGGCAAACTGGCGCGCGGCTTATTTTTTGGCGAATGTTTCTTGGAGGCCTGCATCGATGGACAAACCTTGGCATTTGGCGGTCAGACGGCGGGGACCCTTTGTTTCGCGGGCCGTACCGGAACCGGGGTCCCGGCGCAGGGCGCTAAGCGCTGGCCTTCCGGGTCCTCGATCAGGCGAAGGACACGCGTGAAAAAGCCTCGTTGCGTGTCCGCCCGGCCGATATTGACGATCGCCGCGTTCGCTAGTTCCTGGCCAAAAATATCGAGGACCAAGGCGCGCGCTTCCTCGTCGAGGTGATCGATGGCTTCGTCGAGCAATATCCAGCGCGGCTTATGCAGCAGGAGCCGGGCGAAGGCAAGCTTGTCTTGTTCCTCGCGGGTCAATTCCTGTTCCAAGCGACTGTCGCGATCGAGCCCCGGCGACAGATGGGCGAGCTTCATCCGCTCGAGCGCGGCCATGTACTCCTCGCTCGTGAATTGGGAGGGTTCCGCTGGATAGGCCAGCGCGCCGCGCAGCGTGTCAGGCGGTATATAGTCTTGTTGCGAGATGAACATCATGGTTTGCGTTGGCGGCAGCAAGATGCGCCCGCTTCCCCACGGCCAAAGGCCCGCGATAGCGCTAAAGAAACTGGTCTTGCCGCCTTGCCGCTTGCCGATGATCAGAACCCGCTCCGCCGGATTGATCGTGACATGCTTCTCGCTGAGCCTCGTGCAGCCGCCCGGCGAGGCGATCCCGATTTGGTCGAACACGAGCCGGTTGTCGGCTGTCGGAACAAGCTCGATGCGGCCTGTCTCGCCGCCGAGCTTGTCCATGTCAAGTAGGGCCAGACGGAAGCTCGCGACGCGCAAAAGCGTGGCCCTCCAATCGGCGATCGTGCTAAAATTATCAACAAACCAGCGCAGCGCCTGCTGCACCTGATTGAAGGCCCCAACCGCCATCATCAGGCCGCCGAGCGACATATCGCCAGCGAAATATCCAGGCGCCGCGACTATGAACGGCGCCACGATCCCAAACCACCCATAACCGGCGGTCACCCAGGTGAGCCGCGTGACCCCGCTGACGAGCCGCCGCATCATCGAAAGGACCTGATCGAACTCGCGGTTCAGATTATCCTTTTCGTCGGTTTCGCCGCCATAAACGGCAATGGCCTCGGTGCGCTCGTTGACCCGCACGAGACCGAAACGCAGATCCGCCTCGCGCGCGTAGCGATCGGCGTTGAATGCGATCAGCGGACGCCCGACCCGCCAGCTTCCAAAGGACGCGATTCCGGCATAGATCAGCGCGAACCAGACCATGTAGCCGGGCAAAGCCAAGCTCAATCCGGCGATGGAAAAGGTTACGCCTTCCGAAACGGTCCAAAGGACGGTAATAAAGCATGCGAGAAGAAGCGTCGATTGGAGCAAGCCAATGCCGAGGTCGGTCGAGAGATCCACCAGATGACGGGCGTCCTCATGGATGCGCTGGTCTGGGTTTTGGCCGATTTCGCCGGCGCCGGAGAGGCGAAACGCGCGCCTTGGCACGAGCCACTGATCGAAGAGATCACGCGTCAATCCTTCGCGCAATTTCAGCTTGCTCATTTCTCGAAGCCAGGCCTGGGCGACATTCAACGCCAACAACGCGCCGGCAATCACCCCAAAGACCACGAGCTGGTACAAAAACTCCCAAAAGTCCTTGAGCGAGAGCGCATCGTAGAATGGCTTGTTCCAAGCATTGAGCTTGATCTGGAGGAAGGCCGTCAGCGCGACAACGGCGCAGACCGCGGTTCCGAGCAAGAAGAGGTTGTCGCGGCCAGGCGAATGTACAAATGTTGCGAGCATCATTCGCAGCTGCGGCGCGAGCTTCGAATCGCGCGCCGCGGCCGCCGCCTCGCTCCAGGACAGTTTGTTGCTAAGGTCATCCATTTGCGGCAGGTTCCATTTTTGGTGGCAGTGCCATGGCACGATGGTTGGAGTATCCGTCTTGGTCAAGCTAGTTTTTGCGTCCATGCCCGCTGATCGCGTAGCAAAGCGTTGGCGAGGATAGCGAGCTTTCGGATGATGGCGGTGAGCGCGACTTTCGGCGGCTTTCCGGCTGCGATGAAGGCCTGATATTTTTCCTTTAGTGCGGCATTGAATCTTATGGCGACGAGGGCGGGCATATAGAGGGCTTGCCGAAGGTGAGCCCGGCCGCCGCGGATAAATCGCTTTCCGCCGCGCTGGCCGGAATCGCGGGCGATCGGCGCGAGCCCAGCGAGGCTTGCCACGCATTTATTCTCGATTGTTCCGAGTTCGGGCATCTCGATGAGCAAGGTCATGGCGGTGATTTCGCCAATTCCTGGAATGCTCACAAGGATGTCGAAGCGCGTTTTCAGGGTGGGGCCGGCGGTACACTGCATCCGCACAGCGGCGTCGATAGCGGCGCGCTGGTGCTCGATCTGGCGAGGCCGTTGGGCGGCGATGCGTTTGAGCAGCGGCGAACGGTGCGGTTGATCGCGGTTCTTGGCGGCGGCGCGGTCCTTGACCAAGCCACGGCGCGCGACCAGCGGCTGTTTCATGGCATCTAGGGTCTCGCTGACAATCGGGCGGGCCTGGAGCTCCATGAGCGCGCCGAAGCGGGCGAGCATGGCAGCGTCGACAGCGGCGGTCTTGGCCCGCCGTCCGATCGCTTCGGCGAACCGGCGCGCCTGGCAGGGATTGACCTTGACCAGCGGCAGGCCCGCCTGGCCAAGCCGTCGCTCGAAAGCATGATGATAGGCGCCCGGGGGCTCGAACACGACGCGGCTGACCTGGCTCTCCTCAAGCCACGCGATCAAGGCCACGAAGCCTTTGGCATTGTTGCTGAACTGGCGCGCCGCGCCGGCGGGGTGGAGATGGACGTCAAGGGTATCTTTGGAGACGTCAACGCCGATGGTTTGAGCTATCATGTCGTTCATCTTTTCCATGTCCTCTGCTTGTCATCCGGGCTCGAAGCCCGGGTATCCGTTCAGGCCACAAGGAAAAGAAAGGGGCGGTCAAACTCTAACTCGGCCCATCATGGCTGAAACGGGCGGAAACGTCATAAGACAAGCATGTCCCGAAAAAGTTGCTCGGCTTTTTCGACAAGGACCTGCTTCAACTCTTTGATTTTGAGCGGGTCAGCACCGGCACGGTCCGGGCGCGATTGAGAACGATTTTCGCAAAGACCGGCACGCGCCGCCCGTCGCAACTCGTGGCCTTGATCCTTCGCTATTCCCGACCGCCGAAACATGGTCTTGGGTAACGCGCCCAATCCAAATTATTTTTTGTCCGAGGCCGCAAGCCGCGTCGCCCGGAGCTGTGTGCGTCAAGTTCGGCAAAATCCTTGGCATGAGGTGATGCGGGCGCGCCCCGGCGCGGAGCCCCCGATGGCGCGGCGCCCGACGCGCTCGGCCGCCGTCGGGCGGCCAAGGCCCGCAAGGCCTCTTTCTTGGGCGCGCGCGGATGCTCCATGTTGAGGTAGCGGAATGTTGAGGTAGCGGATGGCCTCCAGCCAGTTCTCGCGGGTCGCGACGGCGAGCGCGCGCCAGCCGCGGACAGCTTTCGCCGCCGGGCGAAGCCGGCCAAAGGTTCCGGCGAGCGAAGCTCGATTGCGGAGGTATGGCCGGCGGAGGGAAGATTCGCACCGCATGCGTGCGCCACTTGATCTCCTGGTTCAAGCGTTCGAGCATGTTGGTGCTCTTCCTATGCTTGTGGCGCGCCGGCGGCGGCCGGTAATAGGTCAGCGTATTTGACCTGCCGCCTTGCGAGCCGCT
>JBOHJT010000064.1:0-13830 GCA_050728715.1 Methylocella sp. | reverse complement strand
AGACCGGCAGATTGTGCCCAACGTAAAAATGGTGACCGTCAAGGACGGCGGGCATTTCTTGCCTTTGGATAGGCCCGATGCGGTGATCGAGCATTTGCTCGCGTTTCAGGCACCACGCTATGAATGAGCCGACGGTCGTGCAGGTTTCTCGATCGCGTGCGGTCTGGCTCCGAAATTTGATGTTTTTCAGCGTCCACCGCTGACGCCCATCCGGCATGGCCCGCGGACGGGCTAGAAAAAGCTCCGCCATTAGGCTAGCTCTTCGGCTCGCCGCTTTCGAAATCGTTGTTTTGAGCATTGCATGACCAGCACATTACCGGCCGCAGCCGAGTCCCCCGGCGATCCAATAACCTCCTGCCATCACGCCCTTTCTGGCGCGGCACCAGCGGCAAGCGGCGCGGCGATTCGGACCGGAATCCTTTGGATGCTGGTCGCGACTTGCCTATTCGTCTGCCAGGATTCAACCGCGCGCATCTTGCTCAAAACCTATCCGACGGTGGAAATCGCCTTCGCACGTTTTTTCGTGCACATGGTTTTGGTGAGCGTTTTCATTGCTTGGCGTGACCCGCACCTCATGATCTCGCGCCGGCCTCAATTGCAAATGCTGCGGTCGAGCTTTCTCCTTGGCGCGACTTTGTTTGGGATGTTCGCGCTTAAGGTCATGCCGCTTGTCGATTTTTCCGCCATTGTGTGGGTGACGCCCGTTCTCATCGCCGCGCTTTCGGTCTTCATTCTTCATGAAAAAGTGAGCCCAAGCGTATGGGCAAGCGTTATTGCCGGCCTGATCGGCGTTTGGGTGATCATTGGCCGGACGGACATGGATTTTTCGCTCTCCATGCTGTTTCCTTTCCTGGCCGCTCTCGCCAATGCGCTCTATCAGATCACGACCCGGCTTTTGCATGGCATCGATTCATCGCCGACGACGTTGTTTTACACGGCGGTTGCCGGAGTTTTGTTCTGCGGTGGATTGCTGCCCTTTGCCGCCGTCGCGCCCGGGCTTGCCGACGCCGGCCTGATGCTCCTCTTGGGGCTCATCGGCGTGGTCAGTCACTTTTGTCTGATCCGCGCCTTTGCCGCCGCGCCGGCCAATATCATCGCGCCCTTCGGCTACACCGCGCTGCTTTGGGCGACGTTGTTCGGCCTGGTGATTTTCGGAGAAATTCCCGGCCCGCACACGTTGTTTGGGGCGGGATTGATCGCCGGCGCCGGTTTGTTCGTTTTCCTTCATGGACCGAAAGCATGAGTCCTTGGCGGATTTGCCGCGTTCTGAACGTTATGTGTGAGGGCGGCCCCGTCGAGGAATTATCCCGCGGAACAGCGCGCCGGTGCTCGACCATGACGAAGCGTCCACTACATTCCAGAGAGCAATCCGACCGTGGTGAAGCGATGGACAAAGTGCCGGATGAGCAAGAAAGCGCCGCGAACGCGTATCTGGACATTTGGGGCTCGATTATGAAGGTGCCTCTCGCCATCGTCGCCGCGATCGCCGAAAATGGCGTTATTGGGGACGGACGCGGCCTGCCGTGGCATTTGCCAAGCGATCTCAAACATTTCCGGGGGGTCACCATGGGCAAGCCCCTGCTCATGGGACGCAAAACCTTCGAATCGATAGGGCGTGCACTGCCCGGGCGCGAGACAATCGTTGTCACGCACGACCGCGCCTTCGACCCGTCACGCGGTCGCGGGCAAGCCAAGGCCATCCATGTCGCGCATGAACTCGACGCGGCGCTCGCGCTCGCGCAGGCGCGGGCGCAAGCGATGGGCGCGGAAGAGGTTATTTTGGCCGGCGGCGGGAATCTTTACGAAAGTTTGATTGGCAGCGCCGAGCGCATGCATCTAACATTCGTCGATATCGCTCCAAGGGGCGCGGTGAGTTTTCCCGCCATCGACTGGTCTAATTGGCTGGAAGTAAGCCGGGTTCGGCCACGGCCAGCGGCCAAGGACGAGGCGACATTCGCTTTTGTCGATTTTGACCGGCGCCGCTGCTTATTATTGTAGTCGGCAAGCAGCTCTCCTATAAGGACCAGGACAGGCCCGCTCTGGGGCCTTGGCGGTTACGCTCGCTTTCTTGGGCGTCACCTTGCAAAAGAGAATCTCATGCCGTGGAGCAGCGAAGGCGGAAATGGCGGCTCTTGGAAGCCAGGCGGCCCTGGGCCATGGGGGCAAAAGCCGGGCGCGCCGCCACCTGAATTCGAGGAATTTCTCAAGCGCGCGCAGGAAAAGCTCAAACAATGGATGCCGGGACCAGGGCGAATAGGAGGGCGCGGCCTTCTTGCCTTGGCTCTCGCCGGCACCATCATCTGGCTTTTGTCTGGCTTTTACACGGTCGGCCCGAACGAAGTCGGGCTGAACAGGATTTTCGGCCGCTACACCGGCAAGACCGGTCCAGGATTGAACTATAACTTGCCGGTCCCCATTGGCAGCGTCGAGCATCTCCCGGTCCTCACTCGCAACACGACCAATATTGGCTTCGCCGTCCAGCAAGATCTGCCCGAAGAAAGCCTGATGCTCACCGGCGATGAAAATATTGCCGACGTCAAATTTGTCGTGATCTGGCAGATCGACCCGGTGCACCCCGAGGATTATGCCTTCAATATCTCAAACCAGCGCGAAACGGTGAAGGCGGTGGCCGAGAGCGCCATGCGCGAGGTCATCGGCCGCGGCCAGATCCAGCGAATTCTGACCGCCGATCGCCCAAAGATCGAGTCGGACGTGCAGGAACTCATGCAAAAGGTCTTGAACGGGTACAAGGCCGGCATCCTGGTGTTGCAGGTGCAATTGCAATCCGTCGACCCGCCCGAGCAGGTCATCGCCGCCTTCAAGGACGTGACCGCGGCGCAACAGGACCAGAACCGTTTGCGCAACGAGGCCGAGGCCTATGCCAACCGGGTTGTTCCCGAGGCCAACGGCAAGGCCGCGGCCATTATCCAGGAGGCGGAAGGCTACAAGCTCCAAACCGTCGCCCAGGCGACCGGTCAGGTTTCCCGCTTCAACCAAATCTATGCGCAATATAAGAAAGCGCCCGAGGTGACGCGCGAAAGACTCTATCTCGAGACCATGGAGCGCGTGCTCGCCGGCATGGACAAGATCATTCTCGATCAGAGCGGCGGGCAAGGCCAGGGGGTAGTTCCCTATTTGCCGCTCGGACCCTTGACGCCGAAAGTGAGTGAAGGAGGCCGCAAATGAAGAACGCGGCCGTATTCGGCGCGATCATCGCGTTCGTCCTCATCGCAATCGTCGCGCTAGCCTCGGTGTTTACCGTGGACCAGACCGAGCAAGCGATCGTCTTGCGTTTCGGCGAGCCGGTCGCCGGGCGCGGTCTCATCACCACGCCAGGGCTTCATTTCAAATACCCTTTCATCGAGAATGTCGTTTTTCTCGACAATCGCATCCTTGTTGTCGAGGCGCCGAAACAGGAAGTGCTCGCCTCCGACAACAACCGGCTCGATGTCGATTCCTTTTTGCGCTACCGGATCATCGACCCGCTCAAATTCTATCAGACGGTCGGCTCGCCCGAACGGGCGAACAGTCAGCTGGGCTTCATCTTGAACTCGGCGGTGCGCCGGGTGCTGGGCGATGCGAGCATGACCCAAATCGTGCGCGACAACCGCGCCGATCTCATGGTTAAGATT
Source organism: Methylocella sp. (assembly GCA_050728715.1). Lineage (GTDB taxonomy): Bacteria > Pseudomonadota > Alphaproteobacteria > Rhizobiales > Beijerinckiaceae > Methylocapsa. Next base: position 10,198 of record JBOHJT010000064.1, on the reverse strand, counting down.
CGCGAGCTGATGAACCAGGAAGGCGGCCGTCTCGGCATCGCCGCTGTCGATGTGAGAATCCGACGTGCAGATCTGCCACGGCAGATTTCCGAAAAGGTGTTTAGCCGGATGCAGAGCGAGCGAGCGCGCGAGGCGGCGCAATATCGCGCCCTAGGCTCCCAGCAGGCGCAAACCCTTAGGGCCAAGGCCGACCGCGATGTGGTGGTGCTGCTCGGGAATGCCCAGCAACAAGCCGACCAGACCCGAGGCGCGGGCGACGCGGAAAGAAACCGCATTTTCGCCGAGGCCTACGGCAAGGACCCCGATTTCTTCGCTTTCTACCGCTCGATGCAAGCCTATGAGACCGGATTGAAAGGGGGCGACACGCGCATGGTCATCAGCCCGAAATCGGATTTCTTCCGCTTCTTTGGCGCGCCCGATGGGCATCCGGTCGCGCCCGCCTCGGGCCACTGATGGTTTGAAGTTTCGGTTCAGGCTTCCAAACGATAGGCGCGCCAGAATCATGTTGCGCGCTCTATCCGGCTTTCGACCGGAGCGAACTAGCTTGACGAGCGTTTCGATGGGGCGACCTAAGGCCAATGGGCCGCCTTGGGCTATCGGCAGGACTATTTCCGAAGAAAATGGGGGCACTTTAGGCTCGGTCACGTCGCTCTTCGGCTCGCCGCCCGCGTGGTCCAGCGCATCGAGCCTTACGATGAGTGAGCAATCTTCTCTCGTGATGCACGTGATATCATTGCGACCTGATCGGGCGGCGTATGGCTAGGGTTCAACCACGGCATGGTTTTCAAGGGCGATGATTTTCCGGTTTCGCCCAGGGTGGTGCGCTGGCAGAGCGTTATGAACGGTCTGCCAGATGACCACACCGTCAGCGATATCCGGCCCAAAGCCCACTTCTGAGGAGTCATAGGGTACGGTGTCGGCAAACCAACGCGTCAACGCCGAAGACGCGTCAAACACTGAGCCGCATACCGGATTGTAATAAACAAAAAAACAATGCTCGATCGTCCTTCCAAGGCCAGCCTCGAGATTTTTTAGAAATTCTCTCATCAATTCGATGCCAAAAGCGTGATAGGTAAAAAAGACGATTCGTTTGCCTTGCGGCCTGAATTTCGTGGCGTCGCCTTCAATAATTTGGATCTTGGAGGAGGACGGAAGATTCCCTTTCATCGTCTCTACGTTGGAGCGAGCGATCCGCACGAGATTCGGAGAAATCTCGACGCCAATGATCTCGCGAAACGGGTATTCGGCAGCTACGATGATCGCCCGTCCCTTACCGCAGCCCAAATCGACAAAGCTGTAGTCAGTAACCTTTGGCAACGCGACGAGAGCACGACGGACGATGGATGGCTGTGAGCCGAGGTAGAAACAGATTTTTGTCGCAAGGGAGGAATTAAGTTCTTCGGCCGGAATGATCCCACTCGTATCGATTCCGTAAAGCCGGTCGATTGGATGCGAATAGCGTTCGCCGCCATAAAGTCGTCTGATCACCGGCAACTTTACGAATATTTTCTTGACAACAGGGTAATGCAGAAAGAAATAAGCCCGAATTTGCAGCTGTCTTGTATTCATGACACGTGCCTTCTTCATAGCAAGGCGTCTACCATAGACCGCCTGGACATGCGCATCAAGCGCCTCGCTGAAGTGCTTGCTCGACATTTTCGAGCTGAGCCGCTGGGACAGCCCCAAACTCCTGTGGTGCATCGCGTATTTGCTTGCAAGACGTATACAGGACGGTGCAAAAGTAGACATCGGATTTCTTTCGCTTTTTCGGTTCCCCCAATGGCGAGCAGCGAGGCGTCGCCGGTCGCACCGGCTACGGGCGCTGATAGTTTAACGCTTTGCCAGGGTTCAAACGTCGGGGGCCGACATTTCAAGACATGTCGCGCCTCGATCCGGCATTCGACAGGGCGTGAGAGTAGATGCTAACCACGCGTACCTTCGCCTGGGACGATCCTTTCGATCTCGACGGCCAACTCAGCGAAGACGAAAAGCTTGTGCGCGACTCGGCTCGCGCTTTCGCGCAAGGATATTTGCTTCCCCGCGCGGGCGCGGATTATCTCGAAGAGCGTTTCGATCGCGAGATCGTGACGCGGATGGGCCGCGTTGGGCTGCTCGGTCCGGCGATTCCGCACGAATATGGGGGCGCCGGGCTCGGCCATGTCGCATACGGGCTTGCCGCCCGCGAGGTCGAGCGCGCGGATAGCGGCTATCGCTCGATGATGAGCGTGCAGTCGTCTCTCGTGATGCACGCGATCGACGCCTATGGCAGCGAGACCCAGCGCCGCAAATATTTGCCAAGGCTCGCCACGGGAGAATGGATCGGCTGCTTTGGCCTCACCGAACCAGATGCGGGATCCGACCCGCAAGCCATGCGCACCAAGGCGGAGCGTTCCAACGATGGATACCGGCTCACTGGCGTCAAAACCTGGATCACCAATAGACCGGTCGCCGACATATTCGTGGTCTGGGCAAAATCGAGCGCGCATCAAAACGCGATCCGCGGATTTCTTCTCGAACGCGGAATGCATGGCCTCGCGACGCCAACGATTTCGCAAAAGCTTTCGCTGCGGGTCTCGCCGACCGGCGGGATCGTCATGGACGCCGTCGAGATCCCGGCGGACAACCTTTTGCCGGACGCCTCGGGCCTCAAGGGCCCTTTTGGCTGCCTCAATCACGCGCGCTACGGCATCTGCTGGGGCGCGATGGGGGCGGCCGAGGCCTGTTTAGAGGCGGCGCGGGCCTACACGCTTGAACGCCAGCAGTTCGGGCGGCCGCTTGCCGCCAATCAGCTGATCCAAAAAAACTCGCCGACATGCAAACCGAAATCGCGCTCGGGCTTCAGGCCGCCTTACGCATCGGCCGGCTATTGGATGCGGGGAAGCTCGCTCCGGAAGCGATCTCGCTGGTCAAGCGCAACAACGCGGGCAAGGCGCTTGAAATTGCCCGCCTGGCGCGCGATATGCTCGGTGCCAACGGGATTTCGGCCGCGTTCTCCGTCATGCGCCACCTCGCCAATCTCGAAACGGTCAATACGTACGAGGGCACCCACGATATTCACGCGCTCATCCTTGGGCGCGCGATCACCGGCCTGCAGGCGTTTTGCTAGCGCTGTGCGGCGCGCATGAGAGAGCCACCCAAATTGAGGCTCGGCACCGAACCATTTTTGTGCCCTTTGACCCCACCGGCCACTGTCAATCCCGCGAGGATCAAATGATCGGAACCCGAACTCGAAATTCTTCCGCGTTTCTAATCGTCCTCCTGGTCATGCTGCTACCCACGGCGAGAGCAAAAGAGACCGGTGTTACGATGGCTGGCGGCCGCGCAAATGCGAGCTTTACGCTCCGTACCGGCATTGCCCAAGGCAAGATGGTCTATATCGGCAAGGGCGGAGCAATCGACGGACAGGTCAACCCCACCTTGGTGGTACACGAGGGCGACATCGTCCAGGTCACGCTCGTCAACGGCGAGGGAGCCGAACATGATATTGTCTTCCCCGACGTTCATGCCAGCTCGCAACGCGTGGTCGGACCGGGTGCTAGCAGTACCGTCGTCATCCATGCGACGGACATTGGCAGCTTTGCGTATTTCTGCACGGTCCCCGGCCATCGCGAAGCCGGCATGGAAGGCCGGCTCAACGTCGAGGCCGCCCTCCCCAAAGTCGCACCGAGCGGCGTGAGCATTTCGCGCGATCCGAGTGACCTGCCGCCGCCCGTCGGCGTGCGCGAGCCGGCGACGATCCGTTTCGAACTCGAGGCGATCGAACGGGCCGGACGCCTTGCTGACAACACCACCTACGAATATTGGACGTTCAACGGCAAGGTTCCAGGGCCATTTCTGCGGGTACGGGTTGGGGACACGGTGATCGTAAGCCTGAAGAACGCCGCAAACAGCGTGATGCCACACAACATTGACCTGCACGCGGTGCATGGTCCGGGTGGCGGCGGGGACGCGACCCAGGCGGCGCCGGGGGAGACAAAGGCTTTCACCTTCAAGGCATTGACCGAGGGGCTCTATGTCTATCATTGTTCCATGCCAATGGCCGCGAACCACATCTCCAACGGCATGTATGGATTGATCCTGGTCGAGCCCGCTGGCGGCTTGCCGAAGGTCGATCGCGAATTCTATGTCATGCAAGGCGAACTCTACACGACCGGAGCCTATGGTCAAAGCGGTGCGCAGGAGTTCAGCTACGACAAGCTCATGGACGAGCATCCCGAATACTTCGTCCTCAATGGCGCCGTCGGTGCACTCACCAAAGAGCACCCGTTGCGGGCCAAGACCGGCGAGACCATTCGTGTGTATTTTGGCGTTGGCGGTCCGAACTTTACCTCTTCGTTTCACATCATCGGGACGATCTTCGACCGGGTTTACGCGGCGGGAAGCTTCGGCAGCCCGCCGCTCACCGGCGTCCAGACCGTTATGGTGGCCCCCGGCAGCGCGGCCGTGATCGACCTCTCGCTCCCGGTGCCGGGGCATTTTCTGCTGGTCGATCACGCGTTCACTCGCATGGAACGGGGGCTCGCAGGCTCTCTCATCGTGGAGGGGCGGGAGGCTCCCGAAACCTACCATGCGGGCGACGGCAGCAAGGCGGCTGCCCCACTGGTCAAAGCGGCCAAGCCTCGTACGGCGAGGCCCCGACGATGATCGACCTTTATTATTGGACCACCCCCAATGGCCACAAAATCACGCTCTTCCTGGAAGAGGCCGGACTCCCCTACACGATCCATCCGGTCAATCTAGGCCGGGGGGACCAGTTCAAGCCGGAATTTCTGGCGATTTCGCCCAATAACCGCATTCCGGCAATTGTCGACCAATACCCAGGCGACGGTGGCGCGCCGGTGTCCGTTTTCGAATCAGGCGCGATCCTCGTCTATCTCGCCGAAAAAACCGGAAAATTTCTCCCTCAGGATTTGCGCGGCCGTATCGCGGCGCTCGAATGGCTCTTCTGGCAGGTCGGCGGCCTTGGCCCAATGGCCGGCCAGAACCATCATTTCAAGCAATACGCACGCGAAAATCTTAGCTATGCGATCGAGCGCTATGTGAACGAGACCAACCGCCTCTACGCCGTCCTCAACAAGCGGCTTGCCGGGCGGCCTTTTGTTGCGGGCGAGTATTCGATCGCGGATATGGCGATCTATCCTTGGATTGTCCCTTACGAGGCGCAAGGCCAGGGGCTTGAAGAATTTCGGCAACTCAAGCGCTGGTTCGAAACCATCGCGGCGCGGCCTGCGGTCCAGCGCGCCTATGCGAGGGCCGCGCGAATCAATAAGGCACCTCTGACTTTGGATGAGGAAACGCGCAAGATTCTCTTCTCCCAGACGGCGGCGAATGTGAAATAGGGCTTGCCGTCATGGCTATTTCCCCTTGCTTGTTACCCGCAGTCGAAAGTCCTGCGCAATTCTGTGCACGCTCATTGCAATGCTTGGAAAAGTCGTTAAAATCCATTCAGTGTGAGCGATGATAGCTTACACTAAGTGTGCTGTAGCGATGTGTTGAATGTTCTTTAACATCAATTATCATGGAGGGCGATTACATGCGATGGTTTCTCAGTCCAAATTGGAGTGGCACGGCAGCACTTTCAGCGCTTTTAGCCTTTTGGGGCCCTAGCGGCGCGGCGGGTAAAGTCTACTGGACCAACAACAACAATGGCACGATCGGGCGGGCGAGCAACAAAGGGGCTGCCGTGAACGAGACGTTTATTCCGTCAACGACGGGCGGAGCGGTAGGCGGAGCCGGGATGACAGTGAATAACGAGTTTATCTACTGGACCAGTGCCAACGGAGGAACGGCAAGAAAAATCCGGCGAGCGAACCTCGACGGCACCGGCGTTGTCGGGAACTTCATCAGAGGTGCCCATAATCCATGCGGGGTCACAGTCGACAGCACTCACATCTACTGGTCCGGTGACGGAGGCGACTCGATCGGGCGGGCGAACCTCGACGGCACCGGCGTGAACCAAAACTTTATCTTTACTGGCACCGTGCCTGCCAACGGCGTGTGCGGTGTCGTGGTCACCCCTACTCACATCTATTGGGCGAACTACCGGGCCAACAGCATCGGGCTGGCGAGGCTCGACGGCACCCACGTGAACCCGAACTTCATTCCGACCTTCGGAGCGGGCTCGCTTGCCATCGAAGGTGAATTCATCTACTGGCCCAACAGCGCTAATGGCTCGATCGGACGGGCGAACATCAACGGCACTGGCGTGATCCAAAACTTGGTCACCGGCCTGAACGGCGAAGTCGGGTTCCTTGCGGTCGACAGCGCGCACATCTACTGGACGGACCTGGGGGAACCGCTGTACACTGGCATCACGATCGGGCGGGCGAACCTCGACGGCACCGGCGTCAACCAAACCTTCGTCACCGGCACGCACGGAGGGTTCGGCATCGCGGTGACAGGGGGTAGCCCCTAGCACTCTCACAACGGCTACAGCCGGAACTCACGACGAGATGAGGCGTGAAGGCTGCGTCGACTGCGAGCGATGACGGTAGTCCGGACGCTGGTGTCATCGTTGGCAGCAAAGGCACCGCGCTATATCGCACAACCGTATTCATAGGAGCTTCTAACAACGGCACGGCGTTCGAGCTGCGCTGAGGTGCCACAGAACCCTTTCGGGAGGCGATACTGCTGCCGAGCGCGCTAGCAAGCCCGGCAGCGGCGGGGGTTGCCGTTAACAATCGCGGGAAGCATTGGTAGCCGCCGCCCTGCCGCAGGGGGCCCCGCATCGCTTTATTTCGTAAGAGCGCCAGCCTATTTCACCCCGCCACGGCCTTTTCAAATACGGCAATAAGGTCTTTGTCTCGATGCGATCAATGGCACACAAATGACGGAGACAAGGAAATGGCCGAGAGCATCGCTGTGATCGTTGGCGTCGGGCCCGGCCTCGGTAGGGCATTGGTCAGGCGTTTCAGCCGGGCCGGCATGCAGGTTGTGGCCGCGTCGCGTAGGCCAGAGAAACTCCAATCCACCCTCGTCAAGGAGAATTTTCCGAACACGCATCTCCTCTCATGCGACGCCTCTGTGGAGAGCGATGTCGCGAACCTGTTTAAGAGGGTGGAGACAGACTTCGGAAAGCCCGATCTCGTCATCTTTAACGCTGGCGCCTACGAGCCGGGGCAAGTTTTTGACATTCGGCCTCAGGATTTCGAGCGTTGTTGGCGCGTCGGGTGCTTTGCCGGGTTCCTCGTGGGTCAGGCGGCATCCAAGCTGATGTTGCCGCTGGGCGCGGGCACCATCATTTTCACGGGAGCTTCGGCATCGTTACGCGGCAGCGCTGGTTTCGCCAACCTCGCGGTCCCAAAGTTTGGGCTGCGCGCACTCGCTCAATGTATGGCACGGGAACTGGGCCCTAAGGGAATCCATGTCGCCCACGTAGTCATCGACGGCCAGATCGAGTCGGAGCGCTACCGGGATCTGCCCGCCAAACGTGGGCCCGACTCGCTTCTCTCGCCGGACGCCATCGCGGAAGCCTACCACGATCTTCACAGGCAGCATCGGAGCGCCTGGACCCATGAGCTGGATCTGCGCCCATGGGTCGAACGGTTTTAATCCTCCGGCGCGGACATCCGCGCGAGACGCGCTCAAGGTTTACCGTCCAGTCTCGCTTAAACGCAACAGTCATGGGGGTTGTCGCAAGAGGATCAGTGGTTGCGCGACGAGAGCCAATGCGTTCGTGCGGACCACCGGCACGCCGCCGGCGCGCGGGCGTAGCAGGACGGCCTGAGATCATGATTTTGAAAAAATTCCACACTTTTTGAATAAGATCATGCGAGATAGCAAATAGATAAGCTCACCGTTGCCCGCCCGCGCCGCGCGCCGGAGGGCCTCGAAACGCTCGGCTTAGAAGCGGCGCGGCGGCGCCGCATTGGAGACGGGACGGAATGTCGGGACATAGCCAGTTCAAAAACATCATGCACAAGAAGGGCAAGCAGGATGCGATCCGCTCCAAGCTGTTTTCCAAGTTCGCCCGCGAAATTACCGTTGCCGCGAAAATGGGATTACCCGATCCCTGCATGAACGCGCGGCTTCGCGCCGCCGTCTTGGCCGCCCGCGCGGAAAACATGCCGAAGGACAATATCGAGCGCGCCATAAAGAAGGCCTCCGTCGCCGGCGCCGAGACTTATGACGAAGTTCGCTATGAAGGCTATGCGCCGGGCGGCGTCGCCATTATCGTCGAGGCGCTGACCGGCAACCGCAACCGGACTGCGGGCGAGGTGCGTTCTTATTTCGCCAAGTTCGGCGGCGCGCTCGCCGAGACCGGCGCCGTGTCCTTCCTGTTCGATCATGTCGGCGTTGTCGAGTTTCCGGCGAAGACCGCTTCGGAAGACGCCATGATGGAGGCGGCGATCGAAGCCGGAGCCGAAGATGTCCAATCGAGCGAGGATGGCCACGAGGTCATCACCGCGCTCGAAAGCCTGCGCGAGGTCGCGCAAAAGCTCGAGTCAAAATTCGGCGAGCCGCGCAAGGCGAGCCTGATTTGGAAGCCGCAAACTACGATCAGCGTTGACGACGATGCCGGGGAAAAGGTCCTGCGCCTCGTCGGCATGCTCGAAGACAATGACGACGTGCAAAACGTCTACGCCAATTTTGAAGTTTCCGACGCGCTCGTGGCGAAGTTCGCCGGTTCATAGCGATCGCCTGGAGCGCGGTTGCTCCTGCTCGACAGTCACGGCATACCTATCTCCTATCACGCCGTGACTTTTTCCGGGATCGTGTCCTCCGGAAGGCCGCTTTTCGCCGGCCCTTCCTCGGGCGCGGCCTCGGCGGCGACGCCCGCCGCGCGAATGATCGCCGCGCCGATTTCATTGATTTTGTGCCGCAAAATTTCATTTTCCTCGCGTTGCATGAGGGCCGCCTCGGCGTCATGCGGAGGCAGCGTGGCCCGCAACGTAGCCAGCTCCCGCGCGAGTCCGTCGCACGTCCTGCGGGCCGCATCGAGCGCGTCCTGCGAGGCCAAATGGGCGCTACGCAGCCGTTCGATTTTTTCGAGGTAGCCACTCTCGACGGCGCGCGCCGTTTCGACTTGCAGCTTGCGGTGCCGGATCAACTCTTTTTCCCGTTTGCCGGCGGCTTCGAGCGCCTCTTCGCGATCCGCGACTCTAGCCGCCGCGGATTTGAGGGTGACATGATCGGCTTGATGCTGCAACCGCAGGGTCGAAAGCTCCCCTTCGAGCTGCTCAACCTTACTGGTTTGCGCCGCAAGCGCTTGGCCCTGCAGCGCCAACTTGGCCTCAAGCGCCGCCAAAGCGTCCCGCCGCCTGGCGGCGAGCGCCTGTGCCTCCTCGAAACCGGCCGCGAGCTCGTTGATTCGAACGTCCTTGCGCGCAATGAGTCCGCTTGTGTCGTAACATTCCTTTGCGGTCGCGGCGAGCTCGGCCGAAGTCTCCGCCAAGGCGCGTTGAAGTGCTCCGAGCTCGGCGCCGCGTTCGCTATCTTGCTGGGAAAGCGCGAGTAAACCGGCGTCTTGACCGGCGATGATCGCCGCGCGGCGTCCGAGTTCGGTCATATCGGCCGCATGAACCAGATTGAGGGCTTCGGCCCTTTGTTCGAGCCGCCTGCGCTCGACCGCGAATTCGGCCCGCAACAGATCGCGTGAGGCGAGGATTTCCTCGGGGGAAAGCGGCAGCTGCATTTCGAGCCGCCGTGTGGACAGCCTTATGGCGCGCCGCCAAAACGCCGGGGCGACCGCTAGAGCGATAAGGCCCGCGACCAAAAACCCAAGCGCGAATAGCATCGTCTGTTCAATCACGTCACTGCCTGCTCAATCTAGCCGGCTCTTAAGCAAAGTGAACTCGAACCCGCCAATTTTCGATAGCAAAATGTGTACCCGGCACCTGGTTCTACACGTAAACCACCGAAATTAGAACACGCCATGGTCAATCGGGTTTGCGGCGGAACCGGGACTGAGCCGCACATTGCGGCACGCCTCCTCCGAAAATAAAGCGAATAAGGCAGGTCGCCTCGATTGCGACGAGTTGGATCCGCTCCGGACTGTATTTTCGCGCGTGCCATTCATCGGCGGACGGGGCCTCACCGACCGTGGCTGGAGACCCCGCCGTCAAGAGCTGCTTAGGGTTAAGACCTGATTAATCATGTTTTGATTCAAGAGGTTGGTCAACCGATTTGGGGGCTAACCGATGGAATCGCATTTGTTTTGGTTCGACGACGGGCAATGGGCGAAGATCGCGCCGCATTT
>JBOHJT010000063.1:0-13904 GCA_050728715.1 Methylocella sp. | reverse complement strand
GAGCAATGGTCGCGCGGCGAGAAATGCCTTGCGCATATTCATCTCGCCTTCGCGGGCTTGCCGCACATCGACGAGGAAGCCGCCACGCGCTCGGCACTTGCCGATGCGGCGCTCGCGATGGGCCTCGCGCCGCGCGCGCTTCTCAAGGCGGTTGGTCTCGATAGCGCGCCCCTCGACGCGAGGAAGTTCAACCCCGACGAGCCGCGCGTCCCCGCTGGTTATGGGCGGGAAAGCAGGCGTTGGACGACCGGCGATGACGATTTTGAAACGAGCGCAAATATTATTCTGGTCTCCGAAATCGAGCACGAAGGAAAGCATCCCGAAGGAGATCCGAAAGACGACCTCGACGAGGAAAGACGAGTCCTCGGAACGGAGACGACCGACGAAGACGTCGAGCACGGCCATCCGATCGATCCTTTGGAGACGCCGACTGTCCCGCTTGTGGCGCCGCCGTCGAAGTCGGTGTTGATTGGAAACAACCCGAAGCCGGCCGGCAGCCGTTTCAACACCGACATGCCCGGCGGTTTAGAGGAAGCCGAGACATTGTTCGGGAGCGTGACGCAGGGCCAGACTGTTAAGACGGAAATTACGGACGAAGGCGTCACTCGGATGACAGCCGATGACGGGACACAGCTTCGGATAAATGCGGACGGCAGCATTCGCATTGATAGGCCTGTCTCCATTGAAGGAATATACAGAGAAACGATTCATTTCAACGAAAAATAGGTGGCAGATGATCCTAGAATACGATGAAAGCTTAGAAAACATAGTGCGAACTTTCACTCCAAAATGGACTGAACTCAGGGCGAGAAGATCTGATTTCGCCAAGCTCGACGAAAACACATTCAAATCTCTGTCGTTCATGCTTGTTGGCGAGCCATCTCTTCTCTGCTTTACACGCTCGAAGGATCTTGTGAGGCCAAGAATCGAGTATTTCCCACTGTCCCTCAAGAAGGTGGACTCGGATGCATACTCTTTTGAGCAAGTCACTCTAGCGCGTTCAGGAGGGCATTCCGAATTCGAGCAAAAGGTCCAATGGCTTTTCAACTATCCCTCTATGCGCTTGCTAGAGCACGACGAGGAATTTGCCGACAGAATCGGGCCTGAGGCGCAAAAATACACCTTGCGCTTTTATGGCGGCCTTGAGCTGACCAGCCCAAAGGGTCGTAGCAGTTTGCGGATAACCGCGAGCGACATGCCCGATCTCGTTTCCTACGCAAAATTTGTATTCTGAGGACGAAACACTTCGGCTATTCCGCATCGTCTAACCTGCTCCCAAAAGCTTGATCGCTTCGCGGCGCTCGAAGATATTCAACAACAGCCGCAGCGCTACTCCCCGCGCGCCTTCCAAGCGCGGATTTTCTTCGACGATCTTGCGTGCTTCGTCGCGCGCGAGGGTCAGCAAAGATGCATGCGCGGAAAGATCGGCGAGGCGAAACTCCGGCAGGCCGGATTGTTTCGTGCCAAGCACCTCGCCTTCGCCGCGCAGGCGAAGATCTTCCTCGGCGATGCGAAACCCGTCGTCCGTCTCGCGCATGATTGCGATCCTTGCCTTGGCCGTCTCCCCGAGCGGCGCCCGGTAGAGGAGCAGGCAGGAGGATTTGGCAGAAGCGCGGCCGACGCGTCCCCGCAATTGATGCAATTGGGCAAGCCCGAACCGCTCGGCATGCTCGATCACCATGATCGATGCTTGCGGGATATCGACGCCAACCTCGATGACTGTCGTTGCGACCAGAATCTGAGTTTTCCCTTGCGCGAAGACGGCCATCGCTTCGTCCTTGTCGCGGCTTTTCATCTTGCCGTGGACGAGCCCTACTTTATCGCCGAAGATCTGTTGGAGATGTGCGAAGCGTTCTTGCGCGGCGGCGGCGTCGAGCGCTTCGCTCTCTTCCACAAGAGGGCAGACCCAGAACGCGCGCGCGCCCTCCGCGATCGCACGCTTGAGCCTCGCGATGAGTTCGTCGATCCGCTCAATCGGCAACGCGCGGGTCTCAATCCTCTCGCGCCCGGCGGGCTTTTCATGCAAATTTGAAACATCCATGTCGCCGAAGTAACTCAGAACCAACGTGCGCGGAATAGGCGTCGCGGTCATCACGAGAATGTCGGCCGCCGCGCTCTTGCCGCCCAAGGCCAGACGCTGATGGACGCCAAAACGATGCTGCTCGTCGACGACGGCGAGCCCGAGATCGCGAAAGACAACGCTTTCCTGAAACAAGGCATGGGTGCCGATCACAATATCGATGCCGCCTTCCGCAAGCCCGGCGAGGGTTTTTCCGCGCGAGGCAGCCGTATCGCGGCCGGTGAGGAGCGCCAGTCTGAGCCCGGCCGCCTCGCCGAACTTGGCCAGCGTCTGGTGATGCTGGCGCGCGAGAATTTCGGTGGGCGCCATCAGCGCCGCCTGCCGCCCGGCCTCGACGGCCGCGGCCATCGCAAAGAGAGCGACGAACGTCTTGCCCGATCCGACATCGCCCTGCAACAGCCGCAGCATGCGCGTTTCCGCTCCAAGATCGGCGGCGATTTCGGCCATCGCGGCCGTCTGGGACGCGGTGAGCGCGAAGGGCAGCGCGGCGGCGATCTTCTCTCTGATACGGCCATCTCCCTCGCTCGCGCGGCCGGGCGCGCGCCTGATCTTCGAACGCACCAAGGCAAGCGCCAATTGGGAGGCGAGCAATTCATCGTATGCGAGCCGCATTCGCGCCGGCGCCTGCGGCGCGATGCTCTCCGGTGCGTTCGGGCGGTGCACTTCCCGCAGTGCCGCGGCAAAAGAACGAAAGGCCGGAATATTTAACGGCGCCGCCACATGCCACTCCGGCAAGGCCGGCAGGTGGGCCAGCGCCGCATCGATCGCCCGCCCAAGCGTTTTTTGAAAGAGCCCTTCGGTTGAAGGATAGACCGGCTCGACCGGCGCCATTTTGGCGAAGCCTTCGCTGTCGAGCACACGGTCCGGGTGCACGATCTGGCGATGCCCGTCCCAAAGCTCCAGCTTGCCGGAAACCCAGCGAATGGCGCCAAGCGGCAGGCTCCTTTCAATCCAATGAGGGTTGGCGAGAAAGAAGACGAGGAGGACGTCGCCAGTGTCGTCCTCGACCAAAACCTTGTAGGGCGCCTTGGAGCGGGCGCCTGGCGGGCGGTGCTCGACGACCTCGACTTCGAGCGTGACGATCGTATCGAGCGGCGCGTCGGCTATCTTTGGCCGGTTGCGGCGATCGATCGCGGTATAGGGGAGATGGAACAGAAGATCGAGCACGCGGGCGGCATTGCCGCTGCTCGCCAGGAGCCGGTCGAGAAGCTTGGCCGTTTTCGGTCCGATTCCTGGCAGGCTAGCGGCTGGCGCAAAGAGAGGATTGAGGATGGATGGGCGCATTAGTCCCGCAATCTTTTGTTGGCGATTGTCCGCGCACGGGCCAGTCAGCGCAAGAGGGATCGCGGAAAGCCGCAAGCGGCGCGATTTCAATGCCGCAAGTGCGCGTCTGCCGCCAGGGCTCGGCATGTTCCGAGGGATGGCGCCGGGACCTGAAGGCGTCAAAGCGACGGGCCCTGGAATGCCGCGCGCCGCGGATACGATCCGGTATAGTGGGGTGGAGTCGCCACTGCCTACTATTGTCACTCAAGGTGCCAAAGCTTCGGCATAGAAACTTTTCTCGAGCGCTCTTATGAAAATTCTTGGCCTGCTAGCCGTGATCCCGGCGACGGTCATGGCCACCTATTTGCCGGGCCCGCGAACGCTCAGGCAACGAGGGCCTCGGTGTCAAAAGCAGGCGACGATGCCAACCCTGCAGCCGCACGGCGCCTTGCAAGACCTTCGCTGGCGCTATATCCAAGACCGCTGCTGGGGGGAGATCGGCGCGCTGGATCCGGCGGGTTCGGAAACCTGACGATACCAATGCGATCACGATCGATGGCGGCGAAGTGATTGCTTGAGGCAGGCTGCCAGCCTCAACCAATGCTATTCAGATCTTGCGCGAGGGCCCCCTTCTACCGCAAGCGGGAAAAGGAGCGTGTGCGCCTCCGCGCTAAGGCGAGTCGGCATGGCTTTCGATCCGTCGCGGGGGCAGTGATTCCATCTTGGCGACCCCAGCCTTCACGGCGGACTGAATTTTTTCGAAGGCACGAACCTCGATCTGGCGCACCCGCTCCCGGGAAATGTCGAATTCATCGGACAGCGCCTCGAGTGTCATCGGTTCGTCGGCAAGTCGGCGCGCCTCAAAAATGCGCCGCTCGCGCGGGTTTAGAACACCGAGCGCATTGCGGAGCGCAGCGATGCGATTGCCGGTTTCTTCCCGTTCAGCAAGCGTGTGCTCCTGGCTGGCCGCGTCATCGACAAGCCAATCTTGCCATTCGCCCTCGCTTGCCTCGCGCAACGGCGAATTCAGCGAGGCGTCGCCCGACATCCGCCGGTTCATATCGATGACGTCCCTTTCGCTGACGCCGAGCCTGCGGGCAATCGTCTTGACTTGGCCGGGACGCATGTCGCCGTCATCGAGCGCCGAAATCTGGCTCTTCGCGCGGCGCAGATTGAAGAAAAGCTTCTTTTGGCTCGCTGTCGTTCCCATTTTCACGAGCGACCAGGAGCGCAGGATATACTCTTGAATCGAAGCGCGGATCCACCACATGGCATAGGTCGCCAAGCGAAACCCTTTATCCGGCTCGAAACGCTTGACCGCCTGCATGAGGCCGACGTTGCCTTCTGAGACAACCTCGCTGATCGGCAGGCCATAGCCCCGGTAGCCCATCGCGATCTTGGCGACGAGCCTGAGATGCGAGGTCACAAGCTTATGCGCCGCGCGGGGGTCTTCATGCTCGCGCCAGCGCTTGGCAAGCATATATTCCTCCTGCGGCTCTAACATCGGAAAACGCCGGATTTGGGCGAGATAACGAGCAAGCCCGCTTTCACCTGAAATCATTGGCAGGGCGGCACTCATTGCACTTTCTCCTTGGGACCCCTGTTGGCAGCAGATCCCCTTGGCCGCTTGCTATGCCGGCCACGCGATTCGGTAATATAGAATGCCGCAACCGTGGCCGAAAGGGGGCGAAGCAAGGCATTCGGATTAAAGATTGGCAATATTACCCAACGCAGGCGGTTCACGCGGTACGATATAGAAGACTCCTTACCTCTTAAATTACGCCGGCTTTCGGCGTGGTGTTACGTCCTCCGGTAAATTAAGTGTGAAACCTTGCGTGACACACGCATCCTACCGCCATTTCCATGCACCAGACTGGCGCCGCCGCGGGATCAAATCTCTTGCCCGGTCTCTTGCCCAGTCTCTTGTCCGGTCTCTTGCCCAGGTCTCGCCGTATCCCGGCCGGCGAGAGCATCGCGCAGTCTTCGCAGCTCTTGCGGCAGGGCGCTCGTAAAGCGCATTTGGACGGCGGTCACCGGATGCGGGAAACCGAGCACCGCCGCGTGCAAGGCTTGCCGGGAGAGCGATGCGAGGCAGGCCTGGGCTTCGGGCGGGAGCCGCGCCGTTTTGCTCTTGAAACCCGTTGCATAGATGGGGTCGCCCAGCGCGGGATGCCCAATATGCGCCAGGTGGGTGCGGATCTGATGGGTTCGCCCCGTCTCCAGCCGGCATGAAATAAGGCTTGCTTCGCCAGCAAAGCTCTCGGTCAGCCGCCAGTGGGTCAGCGCGCGGCGGCCGCGCCCAGCCGGCACGACGGCGATCTTTTGGCGGCTCGTGGCATGACGGGCGAGCGGCGCGTCGATGGTGCCGAAAGGTCGCGCCGGGGTGCCCCAAACGAAGGCCAGATATGCGCGGGTGAGCGGCAACGTCTTCCCGTGATCGGCGAACAGCTTGGCAAGGCCCTGATGCGCCGCGTCCGTCTTCGCAACCACCAAAAGCCCCGACGTATCCTTGTCGAGCCGGTGCACTATTCCGGGCCTTCTCACGCCTCCGATGCCTGAGAGGCTCGCGCTGCAATGGGCGAGAAGCGCATTGACGAGCGTTCCCGATTCATGTCCGGCGGCCGGATGCACCACGAGCCCGGCCGGCTTGTCGATGACGAGCAAATATTCGTCCTCGAAGACGATTTCGAGCGCAATATTTTCGCCCAAAGGCGCGGGATCGGCCGGCGGGGGAAGGCGCAAGCCGGCGCTCTGCCCGGCGCGAAGCAGACAACTCGGGTCTTTCACCGCCGCGCCGTCGATTGAAGCGTGGCCCGCTTCGATCAGGCTTTTCACTCTCGTGCGCGATAAATCGGCCGCTGCCGCCGCAAGAAAACGGTCGAGCCTCACGCCGCCGTGTTCGGGTGCAACGCGATAGGCAAAAGAAGAACTATCGTCCTGACTCATGCTCATGCCTGTTCGGCCTCTCGAGGCCCAGAACATCGATCAAGGTCCACTTGGGTCATGGCATTAATCTCTTGGCGCGCTTGCCCAAAGCTTGAGAGATAGAGCGGAATTCGGCCGGTTTCACCAATAGCTCAATGTCAAATTTCGCCATTCACAACATGGCGACCAAGTATCGGCGAGGCGGCTCGATTCTGTCAATGACAAGCTTCGCTCACGCCGGCGAAGCCGGTGCTCCGCATCCTTAAAGCGGCGGCCGAAGCATGGCTTCGCCGTAGCGCGAGCGAGTCGGATCGGCAAGCTCACGGCCGCGGCGATCGCCGCAAGCCGCGCCTAACCCGGCGTGCTCAAGCCGGGCCGGGACTTTGCCGTATGAGTGGCCAGCGCCACGGTCACGAGCCGCGTCGGCTTCCTCGGCGGTAGCGCGACGATCCAGTCGCGCAACGCGCCCTCGCGTCTGCCCAGGGCGTGCAGCAGCGAGGTTGCGGCCAGCACGACCAATTTCCTTATGTATCGGTTGCCTCCTTAGTGATAGCCCCGAGCGTTGGCTTGCCGCCGCTTGAGTTTTGCCGCGGCGTCAAGCCAAGCCAAGCGGCAAAATCGCGTCCCTTTTTGAACGGGTCTGGCCCGCTGGCGACGATCACTGTCGCGATGAGCTTGCCAACGCCCGGAACTTCAAGAAGCAAGCGGTTCGTCTCGCTTGCCTCCTGGACCGTGGCAATTTCCGTCCCGAGATCATTAAGCGACTTGTCGAGGTCTTCAATTTGGCTCGCCAGAACCTTCGCGGCTCCCCTAGCGGCGTCCGGGAGCGTCGCGTCCTTTTCGGAGAGTTCGACAAGTTCGTCGATTCGGCCAATTCCTTTAGCGACGATGATGCCCCTCCCGAGATGACTGCGCGAGCCGCGTTGACGCGTCAATCGCCTTCTGCTTGACAAGAAGCTCGCGCGTCTTGTGCAGCCAAACGCGGTAAGAATGACGCGCTCGATGCGGCAGCAATCAGCGAGGCCGTGGCGCGCCCTGGAATGCGGTTCGTGCCGATCAAGAGCGCGGAAAGCCAAGCGGCGCTGATTGCCATAAGGTTTGACATAGATCGGCGGGATCAGCCGCACTACAAGCAAGTCCGGCATACCGGACTTGCCAAATCGTGACCCATCGCCAAAAGTTCGCGCGCCCAATCGCTTCGTCTGGCTCAGGAGCGCCGAGCCGCAGGCCTCTATGCCAACAAGGCAGTGGTGGATGCTGGAAAAGAATTGCCGCATCTTAAGCGCGTGAGCTTGCGGGTCGCGGCGGCGCCATCTTCGCCCATCAGCGCGTGGACCTGAAAATAGTTCTTGGGCCAAGATCAACACCGGTTCCGATAAACTTCTCAATGGACGGTCTCCCTTTTTGTGGCGCTCCGGCGACCAGGGCTTGGCACTCTGATGCCGTAAGGCGAGGCCGTCCACACCATCAAAAACCGCTTGCCGATCGGGGTTGTCCACATATGACAGGGCCGAGCTCGCCAAACGCGCCGGTCATGCTTGGCTCGCGCGATGAATGGCGAAATCCGGCATTGACCTGCGGATCAAATCAAGGCCTGCGGGTGAGTGGGGTGGCTCGATAACCAGCAACATTCCTTCCGCGCCCCCGCCCGCGGCCATGATGGAGCCGGGATTCGTGGTCCACCCACGAGATGCGGGCAAGCTATCAAGCCAAGTTCAAAAGCGACTCCCTGCGTCGGTCTTCATTTGCCTTGACACGACCAAAGCTCGGCTTCGAGCTGGGCCTGGGCGAGGAGAAGGGCCAAATTGGCGAAGCGCGCGCCGTTGGCGAGGGTCGCAAGTTCCCCCGTTAGTTGGGCGATATAGGCCGCAGTGCATTGCGCGCCATCGATAATGTCCGTGATATCAATAGGTTTCACAGCCTTCTCCTCAGCGGAAACTCGGCTTAATCTGCGCGCTAACGACGCTGGTTTTTCCATTTTATGTTCCCTTATGTTCGTTTTATATTCCCTGTATGTTCGCACACCTTGACGCGTTTGTGAAGGCGTCAAATACGAAATATCGAAATTTATTTTATGACAGCGGCTGGAGGTTGTGGTAGCGAAAGCGGGGCACGCTTGCGCCGTCGGCGTCAATCGGGCGGATGTTCGCGCGGGCACCTTGCACCGGCCTGATGCGGTGCTAGTACAAAGCTCGTTTAAACCTCCAGAATGTCGTGGACAAGTCCGGCACGCCGTGCCAAGGGCGCCGCGGAAATGCGACAAAGGAACCGCTCGCCGAAGGCACTATATTTGCCGTTTTGGAATAAGGAGACAATCATGGCTGGGAGCGTCAACAAAGTCATTCTCGTCGGTAATCTCGGCCGCGATCCTGAGGTGCGGCGAACCGGCGCCGGCGATCCTGTTGTCAGCTTTTCTCTCGCCACGTCCGAATCCTGGCGCGACAAGGCTTCCGGCGAGCGCAAGGAGCGGACCGAATGGCACAATATCGTGATCTTCAATGAGAATTTGGGCAAAATCGCCGAGCAATATTGCAAGAAGGGCACGAAAATCTATCTCGAAGGGCAATTACAGACGCGCGAATACGCCGATCGCGACGGTAATCAGCGCAAGACTACGGAGGTAGTGCTGACCCGGTTTCGCGGCGAACTGACCCTGCTCGATAGCCGTGGCCGCGGCGAGGCTGGCGGTGCCTTCGAGGCGTCCAATAGTTCCTTCGGCCGCGGGTTGCCGATGGAGCAGGCGCCGCGCCGCCCTCCCGCCGCCGCCGGATCGAGCCCTACCGCCGACATCATCGACGACGACATCCCATTCTAAAGACGAATGTACGATTGATGCTCGTAGAGAATTTTCAGGCCTTGTCTCAAGCTTTCTTTTCCCAGCGGCCGCTCTCGTTTTGCCGCCAATAGGTCGCCGGAAAACCGCGCATCAAAACCTCTTTCCACTGCGCCCGCGCGAGCGCAAGTTCCGCCGCATTGTTTCCGTCGAAGAGAAAAACCGCGCGAACATAAGTCGAGCCGGCTCCTGCAAGAGCCGGCGCCATTTGCGCCCCCTCGACAAAGAGCCTGAGCGCCGCGCCGTTCGGATTTTCGAGGCCGCCAGTGAGGTAGACGGGCTGGAGTTCGCAATCGCCATCGCGGGCGCGGCCATGCGCGAGAAAACTCTCGTCCGAATAGGTCCAAAGCCAGGAGTCGAGCGCATCGAGCCGCTCTTCGCTCCTTGCCTGGACGGCAACGCGCCAGCCTTTTTCGAGCGATTTTTCGATGAGATTTGGCAGCACGCTTTCAAGCGGCTGACGCTGCAGATGATAGAACCAAATTTCGGTCATGGCGCGAAAAATAAACTCGGCTAAGTTGTCAACATCGATAGTGTGTCTCAATTCTTGTCCGGTTGGCCGATTGCCTGCATGCCATGGGGCCGGATTGACACTTAAGTTTCACTCCCGGCCACGCTTTGCTGTCACATTTTTTTCTTTTCGGAAAGAAATTTCCGGTTCCGTCCGTCGAGCCGCAGGCAGCCTCATTCCGTCCCGGCAGCGGCGGTGGCGCGTAGACGTTGCCGTGCCATGTCGCATTTTGGAAGCCAGCCGCCAACGGCGAAACCCGGTCGGTACGGTTGCCGAGATTGCCCTGGTCCTGGGAGCCGATGCGCGTCACCTCCGTGCGGCCTCGAACAGGCGCCGGCGGCTTTCGCGACGGGTTCCACCTCATACTCCAGAGGCATTTGGCGACTCGCCGCCTATCGCATGCTGTATCGAATTGGCACGGTAACGCTGACGCTCGATCCCATCTCCGGCGGCAACGGCCGCCCGCTCGCATGGCGCGCCATTTCGAGCGCGGCATGATCAAGCGCGGACGATCCGGAACTTGCGATTAGCCGCGCCGCCACGACATGGCCGCCGCGGTCGATCGTGAGGGCGAGACGGACCGTGCCTTGTTCGCCCCGCTCCCGCGCCGCCTCCGGGTAATGTTTGTTCCAATTCATGCCGGCCGACCAGGCGCGGCGCCAAGCAGCCGCCTCCGCGGCGCTTGATGCCCGGGAGGCTGCGGTTTTGGATGCCGTTGCCGCGCGGGGCGGCGCGCTGGTGCGCGGCGCGGGCCGCTCGCGCATCGGTTTCACCACATGCTTCGGCACTTCCTTCACGATCTTTTTCGGCTTCTGTTTCGGCGCGGTCATCAGGACCACGTTTGGCTTAGGAACAGGAGGAAGCTCTGGAGCCCGCATCGCCCGCGGCTGTTCGACCTTCTCGGGTTCGGACTGCGTCATCGGCGGTTCCGGCGTGACTTCGGGCGCCGCCGCCGTTGGAGGCGCGACATCGAGCGGCACAAGCTCGATCATAACCACGGCCGGAGGCGCTCCGGCTAAGCTCGTGTCACGTACATGCATGAGCCAAAATACAATTGCTCCATGGACGGCGGCCACTGCCGCCGCAGCGAAGAGCCATCGGCGCAGCGCGTGTTCCTCGTCCACCGGAAGTATCACGGCCATCGTCATGGTTGCGTCGCCGCTGGTTTGGTCCCCGATGATTTCGTCGCCGCCGCTCCCTTCGGGGGTTCGCGGGTTGGCGCCGCGCCGCCAGGGGCGGCTTCTATTCCGACAAGCCCAATCTTCAAATAGCCGGCCGCGCGCAGAAGGTTCATCAACCCCATGACCTCCCCGTAGGGGACAGCGCGATCGGCGCGGACAAAAACGCGTTGCTCCTTGTCGCCTTCCGTCGCAGCGTCGAGAGCATGAGCCAAATTGCGCCGCTGGATGGGGGATTCGTCAAGCGCCAGGGTAAGGTCCGGTTTTAGCGTCAAGAACAGCGGCTTGTCGGGGCGCGGCGCGGGGTTGGCCGTGGAAGCCGGAAGGTCGACATTGACATCAACCGTGGAGAGCGGCGCCGCCACCATGAAGACGATCAACAAAACCAACATGACGTCGATGAACGGCGTCACGTTGATCTCGTGGGTTGCCTCGAGGGCGTCCTCTTGCGACGAGAGTCGAATGGCCATCGACGTTTACTCCGCCGACTGGCGCAGGGAAACGATCGGCGTATCTTCCCTTTGGCGAGAGGAGGCGTCGCGGTCGAGATCGCGGGACAAATGGCGAAGCACCTCCGCCGCGGCGTCGCCGAGCTGCGCGCGGTAGCTCGTGATGGCGCGCGCGAACGCATTATACGTCACGACCGCGGGGATTGCCGCGACAAGGCCCAAGGCGGTCGCGAGCAAGGCTTCGGCGATGCCCGGCGCGACCACCGCGAGGTTAGTCGTATTGGTTTTCGATATGCCGATAAAACTGTCCATGATTCCCCAGACCGCCCCAAAAAGGCCAACGAACACCGCTGTCGCCCCGATTGTCGCCAAAACCGGTGTTCCTCGGGCTATGGCCCGTCCTGCTTGCGCTTCGATACGAGACAGCAAGATGGCGGCGCGGTCCTTGATCCCTTCCGGCGAAAGACCGTTGGAGCGGCCGGCTTCCCCCATCGCGGCCGCGACAAAGCGCGCCACCGGAGATCGCGCTTGTGCAAGGTCCTCTTCGGCCGCGCGCAGGCTTTTCGCGCTGGCGAGCACTTGCAGGCCCTGCCGCGCCGCGCGCCTTGCCTGCCAAAGTTCAACCGTTTTCGCGAGCCATACGGTCCAGGTCACGAGCGACGCGAAGGCAAGACCGACCATGACCGCCTTGACGATAGGCGGCGCGCTGAGAAACATTCCAAAGGGCGATAAATCGCGCGGCAAGGCGGATGGCAGCAGGGCATCCGTTATGTGCGCCAGAGATTTAGGCTCCTCTGCCGTTGGCTCGATTGGCGCGGCATCCCCGGCGGCGGGTGCTGCCTCCGGGGATGCGACTGCCGCGCCCGCGGCTGGAGGAGGCGCGGCCACGGGCGCGGCGTCCTGCGCAGCGGTTGCCGATTGCGCCAGGAGGGGGGAAGCGCAAAGGATCGGAGCAAGCGCAAAGACCGCTAGCAAGACCGCTAGAATTGTTATCGCGAAACCGGAAGGCGGTCGCCGTCCCTTCGCTTGGCCATCGTTCGTACTCGTCATTTCGCCTCCTCTTTATTTCTCACGGCAAATGATCAGGCTTCCAACGTCTGACAGCGAGAAATCACGAGCGGGGCAATTCAGGGCTACTTGAGAATTGCCTTCCCCCTTGCGCGGCCTTCATTGTAGCACGCGGGAGCGCCGCGCGGACGCGCGCCTAGCCGATTCGTACAATGTTTCGACAACGAGGCCGCGCCTTGCGTTTGCAGCGTACATGCTCAAATGAGAGCCGCGAGTAGGTGAGGAAGTGCCATGAACAATATCGGCATCGATTATGAGACCATTGAGGCCTTTCGCTTGGGCGGCATTGGCTGGATCTTCGCGTTCTTTATCGTCGGCGCAACGATTCTTGCCGGCCGTTGGTTGGTCAGTTGGCAAATGCGGAGGCTGGAGCGGAAATTTCCCGGCTACTTGGAGGATGGGGCTGATTCCCAGGGGAGTGATACGAGCAAAACGCCATAAGCGGGGGAGCCATCATTCCGCGCCGCCTGGGCGTAAGATATTGGGGGAAGAGGCAGTGGTATCGTGCACGGGCTGGTTTTCTGGGCGAGCGCGACGGTAAGGCTCTGACGCATGGGCGCTATTGCGTGGGCGCCGCCGTCGGCGGTCTTTGTTTAGCTGTCTTCTTCTTTGGCTCGGCGAGCGCGAGGCAGGCGCCTTACCAGATGGTCGCGGCGCGCACGCCGAGCTTAAAACCGGGGGACACGAAAGCCGCCGCGGCTGTCGGTTTCGTGGTTGCGCTCGATACGCCTCGCGAAGCCGCCGCCTTATAACCGGGCACACGAAGATCGGGACCACACCCACTTCGCACGGTACGGCGCTTGTCGAGAGGCTGTTTTTGCCGGAAACGCAATGGTCATGGCATCTTAGAATGCCGCAAGCTAACACATAGCTCTCAGTTAGCGGCTATTTGGAAAATCGCCGTGAAGGGTTATCAAACTGGTGAAGAGAGTTGCGTCGGGACAAATGAATGTTTGGATTGTTTGATCTTACCGGGCAAGGTTGGCTGCAGGTCGAAGAACTAACTTTGGCGTTAGTCCTATCCGGTCTAGTCGGGCTTGAGCGCGAGATGCGGCAAAAGAGCGCCGGCCTGAGGGTGAATACCCTCGTCGGCGTCTCGGCAGCCCTTTTCGTACTCGTCTCAAAATACGGCTTCACTGACGTTCTGAAAAACGGCCAAGTGATCGTCGATCCGTCTCGCGTCGCGGCCCAAGTAGTCTCCGGTATCGGCTTCATTGGCGGCGGCGTTATTTTCATGCGCCGCGACGTCGTCCGCGGGCTGACAACGGCGGCGTCCGTTTGGCTCACGGCCGCTCTTGGTATGGCTTGCGGCGCGGGACTTCCTGTTTTGGCAGTGGCAACAACCGTCGGCCACTTCATCGTTATTCTCATTTTCCCAAAGTTGCTCCAATATTTGCCGCGAGAGCGGCGCGCGGCGACAAAGCTTCGCATTTCTTATCAGGGTGGCCGCGGTCTCCTGCGTACGATTTTGATCACCTGTTCGAAATTGAGATTTGTCATTGACCGTGTCGAGTTGGAACGCGAATATAGCTTAGAGGCAGCTCGTGGAGAGTTAGATGACCTCACCGATTTTGAAGGGGCAGAACCTGAACGACTC
>JBOHJT010000062.1:0-14020 GCA_050728715.1 Methylocella sp. | reverse complement strand
CGGCTGGCCTTTCGACATTTATGTCCATCATGGGGCGGGCGCTTATATCGCCGGCGAGGAAACCGCGCTTTTGGAGTCGCTCGAAGGCAAGAAAGGCCTGCCCAGGCTGAAGCCGCCTTTTCCCGCCAACATGGGCCTTTATGGCTGTCCGACGACCGTCAACAATGTGGAATCGATTGCCGCCGCCCCAGCGATTCTCCGGCGCGGCGCGGATTGGTTCGCAAGCTTCGGCGCGAAGAACAATTCGGGCACCAAGCTTTTCTGCGTCTCCGGCCATGTCAACACGCCTTGTAACGTGGAAGAGACCATGTCGATTCCTTTCCGCGAATTGATCGAGCGCCATTGCGGGGGGGTCCACGGCGGCTTCGACAATCTGCTCGCGGTGATCCCTGGCGGCTCGTCGGTGCCTTGTGTTCCCGCGCATGAAATCATCGACGCGGCGATGGATTTCGATACCTTGCGCGATTTGAAATCCGGGCTCGGCACGGCCGCCGTCATCGTGATGGACAAATCGACCGACATCGTGCGGGCGATCGCGCGGATTAGCTATTTTTATAAGCACGAGAGCTGCGGGCAATGCACCCCTTGCCGGGAGGGCTCGGGCTGGCTCTGGCGCGTCGTTTCGCGGATGGCGGAAGGCCGCGCCCAACGGCGCGAGATCGACATGTTGCTCGAAGTCACGACGCAAATCGAGGGCCACACGATTTGCGCGTTTGGCGAGGCGGCAGCCTGGCCGGTGCAAGGGCTCATCCGCCATTTCCGTCCGGAGATCGAGCGACGCATCGACCAATATGCCGCCAATCCGCATCCGGAGCCGGTAAAAGACTTCGGCGTGGCGGCGGAATAAGGAATCGGATGGTGGATGCGCCGGATAGCCTCATCTTCGAATATTTGCGGCGTCTCGACACGAAGCTCGATTGTGTCATAGAGGGTAGTGGCGGCTTGAAAATTCGGAAAAATTGGGATGACTGCGGTCGGAGAAAGGCTGGCGAGAGAACGGATGTGGCGATTGCTAGTCTTGAGGGGTCGATTGCGGGGTCAACCGCCGCATCGATCGAGTCGAAGCGCGACTTGATCGCATCGAGCGGCGTCTCGATCTCGTCGAACTGCCATATAGAGGTTATAACATGAGCAGACTCATCGTTGACGGCATCGAAATCGACGTTCCGCCCCAGTATACGCTTTTGCAGGCCTGCGAGGAGGCGGGCGCGGAAATCCCGCGGTTTTGCTTTCACGAGAGGCTGTCGATCGCCGGCAATTGCCGGATGTGCCTTGTCGAGGTGAAGGGCGGGCCGCCCAAGCCTTCGGCGTCCTGCGCCGTTGCGGTCAAGGATCTGCGCCCCGGCCCGAACGGCGAGCCGCCGGTCGTGCTCACCAAATCTCCGATGGTGAAAAAGGCCCGCGAAGGAGTCATGGAATTCCTGCTCATCAATCACCCGCTCGATTGCCCGATTTGCGATCAGGGTGGCGAGTGCGATCTGCAGGACCAAGCCATGGCCTTTGGCTTCCATTCCTCGCGCTACATCGAAAATAAGCGTGCCGTAGAGGATAAATACATCGGGCCGCTGGTGCGCACCTCGATGAACCGCTGCATCCATTGCACCCGCTGCGTGAGATTTACCGCGGAAGTCGCGGGCACCGGTGACATGGGCGCGACCGGGCGCGGCGAGGACATGGAGATCACGACCTATCTTGAGACCGCGATGCGGTCGGAACTGCAAGGCAATATCGCCGATCTCTGCCCGGTCGGCGCGCTGTTGCCAAAGCCCTATTCCTTCAAGGCACGGTCCTGGGAACTCGTCAAGACCGAGTCGATCGACGTCATGGACGCGCTGGGCTCGGCGATCCGCATCGACACGCGCGGGCGCGAGGTGATGCGCATCCTGCCCCGCATCAACGAGGCCGTGAACGAGGAATGGATTTCCGACAAGACCCGCGAGATTGTCGATGGTCTGAAGACCAAGCGCCTCGATCGCCCCTTTGTGCGCGAGAACGGCAAATTGCGCGAAGCGTCGTGGCAAGCGGCCTTCGGCTTAATCGCGGCCAAGATCAAACAGGCGCGGCCGGAGCGGATCGGCGCGATCGCCGGCGATCTTTGCGCTGTCGAGGAGATGTTCGCGCTTCGGTTCCTCATGCAAAGCCTCGGTGCCGTCTCGCTCGATTGCCGGCAGGATGGCGCGAAACTGGATCCGGGTCTTGGCCGGGCGAGCTATATTTTCAACCCCGCCATCGCCGGCATCGACCAGGCGGATGGCCTGATGATCATCGGCGCCAATCCGCGCAAGGAAGCGCCGGTCTTGAATGCGCGCATCCGCAAGCGCTGGCTGAAACGCGGCTTTCCCATCAGCGTCATCGGCGAACATGCCGATCTGACTTATGAATATGCTTATCTCGGGGCCGGACCGGAGACGCTCGCCAGCATTGTCCACCACTATGAATACGATTATCTTGGGGCGGAGCCAGAGACGCTCGCCAGCATGGGCGACCCCCCGCCCGCCGAGATGGAAAAGCCGATCGTCCTGATCGGCCAAGGCGCCCTGGCGCGCGAGGATGGGCGAGCCATCCTGGCGCTCGCGGCCAAGGCGGCGCAGGCGCTCGGCGCCATCAAGAAGGGCTGGAACGGCTTTGCGATCCTGCACACGGCCGCCGCGCGGGCCGGAGGACTGGACCTCGGTTTCGTGCCGGGACAAGGCGGGCTTGACGCGGGATCAATGGCGAAAAGCGGCGCGCTCGATGTTCTGTTTCTTCTGGGCGCCGATGAGATCGCGGTGGAACCGGGCGCTTTCGTGGTCTATCAAGGCACGCACGGCGATCGCGGCGCGGCCCGCGCCGACGTCATCCTGCCGGGCGCGGCATACACCGAAAAATCCGGCACCTATGTCAACACGGAGGGCCGCGTGCAATTCGCCGATCGCGCCAATTTCCCGCCCGGCGACGCGCGCGAGGATTGGGCGATTC
Source organism: Methylocella sp. (assembly GCA_050728715.1). Taxonomy (GTDB): domain Bacteria; phylum Pseudomonadota; class Alphaproteobacteria; order Rhizobiales; family Beijerinckiaceae; genus Methylocapsa. The sequence goes on along the minus strand of JBOHJT010000062.1, from coordinate 11,062 downwards.
TCCGGGCTCTTTCCGATGTGCTCGGGCACAAATTGCCGTTCGATTCGCTAAAAGCCTTGCGTGCATGCCTTTATGCGGGCCATCCGCATTTCGCGAAGCTCGACGAAATCGCAGCGAGCGAACCCTTCGATACCACGCAACTTGCCGCGAGCGGCACCTCGCATACACGCGCGCCCTTCGTGTCCTCGATCGCCGATTTCTATTTGACCAATCCGATCGCGCGCGCCTCCGCGGTGATGGCGGAATGCTCCGCGCTTGCCGAAGATTTCGCGCGCGAGGCGGCGGAGTAGAGCCCATGACCCATTTCGCATGGACCGGACCTTTGCTGCTGACGGTCATAAAAAGCGTCGCGCTCCTCGTCGTGCTTTTGATCTTCATCGCCTATGTCCTGTACGCGGACCGCAAGATCTGGGCGGCGGTGCAACTGCGGCGCGGCCCCAACGTGGTTGGCCCCTGGGGGCTCTTGCAAAGCTTCGCCGACATGCTGAAATTCGTCTTCAAGGAACCGGTCATTCCCGACGGAGCCAACAAAGGCGTTTTTCTTTTGGCGCCCTTCGTGATGGGGATGCTCGCGCTTTCGGCCTGGGCGGTGATTCCCGTGGACGCGGGCTGGGCGATCGCCAATATCAACGTCGGCATTCTCTATATTTTCGCGATTTCCTCGCTCAGCGTTTATGGAATCATTATGGGCGGTTGGGCGTCGAACTCGAAATATCCGTTTCTTTCGGCGCTGCGCTCGGCGGCGCAGATGATCTCCTATGAGGTCTCGATCGGCTTTGTCATGATTACCGTGCTGCTCTGCGCCGGAACGCTCAATCTCGGCGATATCGTCGCCGCGCAGGACACGCGCGTCGGGCTATTTGGCTGGTACTGGCTGCCGTTGTTTCCGATGTTTGTCATCTTTTTCATTTCGGCGCTCGCCGAAACGAACCGCCCGCCTTTCGATCTCGTCGAGGCGGAGTCCGAGCTTGTCGCCGGTTTCATGGTTGAATATTCCTCGACGCCGTACATGCTCTTCATGCTCGCCGAATATGTGGCGATCATCACGATGTGCGCGCTGACAACAATCCTGTTCCTCGGAGGCTGGCTATCGCCGGTCCCATTTTCGCCTTTTACCGAGGTTCCCGGCCCGATCTGGTTTATATTGAAGGTTTGCCTGGTTTTTTTCATGATGGCCATGGCAAAAGCCATCGTGCCTAGGTATCGCTACGATCAGCTGATGCGGCTTGGCTGGAAAGTATTTCTGCCGGTCTCGCTTGGCATGGTCGCCCTTGTCGCCGGTGTTCTCCAGTTCACCGGCTGGGGCGCGGGCATGGGGCATTGACATTGGTCTGCAAGGACGACCGGAAATGAAACTCGACCAGGCCGCCAGAGCGGTTTTCCTCACCGAATTCGTCGGCGCTTTCGTGCTTTCGATGCGCTATTTCTTCAAGCCAAAGGCGACGCTCAATTATCCGCACGAGAAGAATTTGCAATCGCCGCGCTATCGCGGCGAACATGCGCTGCGGCGCTATCCGAACGGCGAGGAGCGCTGTATCGCCTGCAAGCTCTGCGAGGCGATCTGCCCGGCCCAGGCGATCACGATCGAAGCCGGGCCGCGCCGCAACGATGGCACCCGCCGCACCACGCGCTACGATATCGACATGGTCAAGTGCATCTACTGCGGCTTCTGTCAGGAGGCCTGCCCCGTCGACGCCATTGTCGAAGGACCCAATGCCGAATTCGCCGTCGAGACCCGCGAGGAACTCTACTACGACAAGGACCGGCTCTTGGCGAACGGCGACCGGTGGGAGCGTGAGATCGCGCGCAATCTCGCGCTCGATGCGCCCTACCGGTAGGCGTTCGGTCGAGGCGGCGAAGAGGGGCAATTCCGCCCCAATCGCCTGGGAACGGGACAAACGGGGGTTAATCGATGAATATCGCGGCGTGGTTTTTTTATCTGTTCTCGGCGATGATGATTGGTGCCGCCGTCATGGTGATTTCCGCGCGCAATCCGGTTCACTCGGTGCTGTTTCTGATCCTCGCCTTTTTCAACGCGGCGGGGCTGTTTATCTTGCTCGGGGCGGAATTCCTGGCGATGATCCTGGTCGTCGTCTATGTCGGCGCGGTCGCGGTCTTGTTCCTCTTCGTCGTCATGATGCTCGACGTCGATTTCACCGAATTGAAACAAGGTTTTTTGCAGTACTTGCCGGCCGGCGGAATCATTGGCCTCGTGGTTCTGATCGAGGTCGCTTTCGTCGTTGGCGCCTGGACGATCGGGCCCGTATCAATCGCCAATGTCGCGACGCCGATGCCACCTGGCGTGACAAATACCATGGCGCTCGGGCGGGTGCTCTACACCCAATATGTCTATCTGTTCCTGGCAGCGGGGCTCATCCTGTTGACCGCCATGATCGGCGCCATCGTGTTGACCTTGCGCCACAAGGCCGGCGTCAAGCGCCAGAACGTGGCGGTCCAGAACGCGCGGACACCGGCCGAGGCGGTCGAGGTCCGCAAGGTTGCCTCGAGGCAAGGAATTTGAAGCCGGGCTTGGCAAGCTTGCGCGCACGCGGCGCCAGAGAGAAACTATCATGACGATCTCGCTCGCCCAGTTCTTGATTGTCGCGGCCATTCTGTTCACGCTCGGCGTTGCCGGGGTAATCTTGAACCGCAAGAACATCATCGTGGTCTTGATGTCGGTCGAGCTGATCCTGCTTTCGGTCAACCTCAATTTTGTTGCCTTTTCGGCTTTTCTCGGCGATCTCACCGGCCAGGTTTTCGCCCTGTTCATCCTGACCGTCGCGGCGGCAGAGGCGGCGATCGGACTTGCCATCCTCGTTGCCTATTACCGCAACCGCGGATCGATCGCGGTCGACGACATCGACATGATGAAGGGTTGAGCCGGGCATGTATGCAGCCATAGTCTTCCTGCCGCTCTTGGGATTTCTGCTTGCCGGGCCGTTCGGCTGGCGGATCGGTCCCCGCCCTTCCGAAATCGTCACCACGGGCTTGTTGTTCGTCTCGGCGCTTTTGTCCTGGATCGTTTTCTTCCAGGTCGCGCTTGGAACGGCGCCGGCAACTGTTTCGGTCATCGGCAATTGGTTTACCTCGGGCGCGTTGCAGGCCGATTGGTCGCTCCGGATCGACACTTTAACGGCGGTGATGCTTGTCGTCGTCACCACGGTTTCGTCGGTCGTGCATCTCTATTCGATCGGCTATATGCACGACGACCGTTCGCGGCCGCGCTTTTTCGCCTTCCTCTCGCTTTTCACCTTCGCCATGCTCACGCTGGTGACGGCCAATAATCTAGTCCAGCTGTTTTTCGGCTGGGAGGGGGTCGGTCTTCTCTCTTATCTTCTGATCGGCTTCTGGTATGAGAAGCCGTCCGCTAACGCCGCCGCGATCAAGGCTTTCGTGGTCAACCGCGTCGGCGATTTCGGCTTCCTGCTCGGTATTTTCCTCGTCTTCACCCTGACCAATTCGGTTGGCTTCGATCAGATCTTCGCGGCTGCGCCAGGCCTCGCCAATAAGACGGTCCATGTCTTCGGCCTCGACCTGGACGCGATGACAATCGCTTGCCTGCTCCTTTTCATGGGTGCAATGGGTAAATCGGCCCAATTCCTGCTGCATACCTGGCTGCCCGACGCGATGGAGGGTCCGACCCCGGTCTCGGCGCTTATCCACGCGGCGACCATGGTGACCGCGGGCGTCTTCATGGTCGCGCGGCTCTCGCCGCTTTTCGAACAAGCGCCGGCGGCACTCTCCTTCGTCACCATCATTGGAGCGACGACGGCATTCTTCGCGGCAACCATCGCCCTGGTCCAACCCGACATCAAGAAGGTCATCGCCTATTCGACCTGCTCGCAGCTAGGCTACATGTTCACCGGCCTCGGCGTTGGCGGCTATCCTCTCGGCATCTTCCATCTGTTCACGCACGCATTCTTCAAGGGGCTATTATTTCTGTGCGCTGGGTCGGTCATCATTGCGATGCATCACGAGCAGGACATGCGCAACATGGGTGGGCTCTGGCGGAAGGTTCCCTTCACCTTCGCCATGATGACGATCGGCTTCTTGTCGCTCATGGGGTTTCCCTTCACCGCCGGGTATTATTCCAAGGACGCGATCATCGAAGCGGCCTTTGCGTCGGACCGCGCGGGCGCCTTTTATGGTTATGTGCTCACGGCGGCCGCGGCCGGGCTTACCGCCTTCTATTCGTGGCGGGTCGTCTTTTTAACGTTTTTCGGCGCCCCGCGCTGGGAGGCGGCTGGACGTGGGGCCGGGCACGATCACGCCGCGCATAGCCAAGAGGGACACGCGCTTGATCCGCATGAATCGCCCCTTACCATGCTCATTCCCTTGGGTGTTTTGGCCCTGGGCGCCTTGTTCGCGGGCGTCGTCTTTTCGCATGACTTCATCGGCAAGGGCTGGGAAGGATTTTGGAAAGAGGCCCTGTATCTCGGACCCAATAATCACATTCTCAAAGCCCGGGAAGACATCCCAGGGTATGCGAGGCAGCTCCCTACCCTTATAATGGCCTTCGGCTCTTTGGTCGCGGTGTTGTTCTACGTCCTGGCGCCGTCGATTCCCCCGCGCCTGGCGCAAATTGCCCGCCCGCTTTATGAGCTTCTTCTCAACAAATGGTATTTCGACGAGTTCTACGACATGGTTTTCGTGCAACCCGCTTTTTGGCTTGGCCGGCTATTCTGGAAGGGCGGCGACGGCGCCATCATCGACCGGCTTGGACCCGATGGCGTCGCCGCCCGCGTCGTCGATATGACCCGGCGCGTCGTCAAGCTGCAGAGCGGCTACATCTACCATTACGCTTTTGCCATGCTCATCGGGCTTGCCGCCGGCATCACCTGGTATGTGGCCTCGGGAGTCCGCTGATGTTCGGCTTCGGCATTTTGTCCTGCCTCGTCTTCTTACCGCTTGTCGGTGCAGGATTCATCCTCGCCCTGCGCGGTACCGACGAAGCCACATTGGAAAACGCGCGCCGCGCGGCGCTAGGGACGACTCTCATCGTCTTTTTCCTGTCGCTTTATGTCTACGCGAGGTTCGATCCGTCTTCCTCCGCTTACCAATTTGTCGAGGAAAAAGGTTGGTTCGGCCATGGCCTTGTCTACAGGATGGGCATTGACGGAATAGCCTTTCCGTTCCTCCTTTTGACCACTTTCTTGATGCCTATTTGTATTCTCGCATCTTGGGAATCGATTCAAAATCGCGTCAAGGAATATATGATCACCTTCCTTGTTCTCGAAACCTTGATGACCGGCGTTTTCTGTGCCCGCGATCTCGTGCTCTTCTATCTTTTCTTCGAGGGCAGCCTCATCCCGATGTTTCTCATTATTGGCATCTGGGGCCACGCGAGACGGGTCTACGCGAGTTTCAAATTCTTTCTTTATACGCTCACCGGATCGCTGCTGATGCTGCTTGCGATCATGGCGATGTATGGCGTGGCGGGAACAACCGATATCGCCGTCTTGTTGCATACGCAGTTCCCGTCGTCCATGCAGAAATGGCTGTGGCTTGCATTCCTTGCCTCGCTTGCCGTCAAGACACCGATGTGGCCGGTCCACACCTGGCTGCCCGACGCGCATGTTGAAGCCCCAACAGCGGGTTCCGTGATACTTGCCGGTGTTCTCCTCAAGTTCGGTGGCTATGGATTTATCCGCTTTTCTTTGCCGATGTTCCCCGAGGCCTCGGCCTATTTCGCGCCGCTCGTTTTCGCATTGTCGGTCATAGCAATTATCTATACTTCGCTCGTTGCGTTGGCGCAGGAGAACATGAAGAAGCTCATCGCCTATACCTCCGTGGCGCATATGGGCTTCGTGACGATGGGCCTCTTCAGCGTGACCCCGCAAGGCGTTCAAGGCGCCGTCTTTCAGATGGTCTCGCATGGCCTTGTCTCGGCAGCCCTCTTTCTTTGCATGGGGGTCCTCTACGACCGCCTGCATACCTACTCCATCGCGGCCTACGGCGGACTTGTATTTCGCATGCCGGTCTATGCGGTGGTTTTCATGATTTTCACGCTCGCCAATCTCGGCCTGCCCGGCACCTCGGGCTTCATCGGCGAGTTCCTGACATTGCTTGGCACCTTCACGATCAACAGCTGGGTCGCGCTTTTGGCGACAAGCGGCGTCATTTGGTCTGCCGCCTACGCGCTCTATCTCTATCGCCGCATCATTTTTGATATTCTTGACAAACCCAGTCTCGCGGCGATCCTCGATCTCTCATGGCGCGAGGCAGCCGTGTTCGCGCCACTTGTCGCTCTAACGATCTTCTTTGGCGTTTACCCGGCCCCGGTTTTAGAGATCTCGGCGGCCTCGATAAGTACCCTCATCAAAGGCTATGGCACATCCCTCGGCGAGGCCAGGACGGCCGCGCTCTTGCCCCTAAATGCAGAATAGAATGGCATCGCTCTCACTGGCCCTCGCGCATTGCTTGCCGGAACTCATTCTGGCGGCGGGCGTTCTCGTGCTAGTGCTTCTCGGCGCTATTCGCGGCAGGGAATCGGACAGGCCGGTAACCGAGATCGCCGCCGGTCTCCTCGGCGCCGCCATCGCGGTCATTCTTCTCGGCGGCAAGTCCAGTGCGGTCGCCTTCAACGGCGCCTTCATCGACGATGAATTCGGGCGCTTCATGAAGGTGCTGGCGCTGGCCGGATCGCTCGTCACCTTGGTCATGAGTCAGGATTTTCTTGTCCGCGAAAAAATCGACAAATTCGAGTTTCCGATCCTCATTCTTTTGGCGACGCTCGGGATGCTGATATTGATTTCGGCGGCCGGCCTCATCGCGCTTTATCTCGGGCTCGAATTGATGTCGCTTGCCCTTTTTGTCCTCGCCGCGTTCCATCGCGACAATATTAGGGCGTCTGAGGCCGGCCTCAAATATTTCGTGCTCGGGGCGCTGTCGTCCGGCATGCTGCTCTATGGCGCATCCCTGCTCTACGGGTTCGCCGGAACCGTTTCCTTCGCGGGCATCGCCGAAACCATCAACGGAACAGCTTCTTTAGGCGTCGTCTTCGGACTTGTGTTCCTAATGGTCGGGCTTGCCTTCAAGATGTCGGCCGTGCCGTTCCACATGTGGACGCCGGATGTGTACGAAGGCGCTCCGACGCCGGTGACCGCTTTCTTTATCTCGGCGGTGAAGGTGGCCGCCGTCGCCATTACGCTGCGGGTGCTCTTGACCGCTTTTCCGGGCATTACCGTGCAGTGGCGGCAGATCGTGATCTTCATATCCATCCTTTCGATGGTGCTCGGCGCCTTCGCCGCGATCGGCCAGGCCAACATCAATCGGCTGATGGCCTATTCCACGATCAGCCACGTGGGCTTCGCCCTCGTCGGTCTCGCGGCGGGCGGCGAAGCCGGCGTCGCCAGCGTGCTCGTATATATGGCGATTTATCTCGTCATGACGCTTGGCACCTTCGCTGGAATCCTGTCGATGCAGGTTGAGGGTGCGGGCGTCGAAAATATTTCCGATCTTTCCGGACTCGCCCGGACCGACGGGGTGATGGCGTTCTTTTTCGCGACGATGATGTTTTCGTTGGCTGGGATACCCCCGCTCGCGGGGTTTTTCGCCAAATGGTATGTTTTCAACGCGGCGATCCAGGCGCAGCTTTACCCGCTCGCGGTCATTGGCGTTCTGTCAAGCGCGGTCGCGGCGTTTTATTATCTCCGGATCGTCAAGATCATGTATTTTGACGAGCCAGCGCCCGCATTCGATAGGCCCGCTCGCGCGCTGCGCATCGTGCTTGCGGTGAGCGGCATTCTCGTCGTGTTCTTGTTCGCCTATCCTGGTCTCTTCATCGACGCCACCATGGCGGCGGCGAAGTCGCTGTTTTGAATTTGCAGCCTATGGTGGTTTTGCCCTGTATCGTCTTGCTGGAGCGGCCCAAGATAATGCGTTCCGTCTGGTCCATTATGACCAGCTCGCCTCGACCAACGACGAGGCCTTGGCGCTCGGCCGCTCCGGGGATGCGGGACGGCTGTGGGTGGTCGCCGATACCCAGACGAGGGGCCGAGGGCGTAATGGCCGCGTCTGGTCGTCGCCAAATGGCAATCTTCATGCGAGCCTGCTGCTGATCGATCCGGCGCCGCCGCACAGGGCCGCGGAACTCGGCTTTGTCGCCGGCATAGCGACGGCTCACGCGTTGCGCGAAGTCCTTTTCGGGGATCGGCGTGTTACGATCAAATGGCCGAATGATGTTCTCCATGACGGCGCCAAGCTTTGCGGAATATTGTTGGAAAGCGCCAGTCTCCCCGATGGGCGCTTCGCGTGCGTTGTCGGTGTCGGTGTGAACTGCCGCCTGCATCCCGCCAATACGCCTTACAAAGCAACCAATCTCTCGGCGATTGCTGGCCGGCCGGTCACGCCTTCGAGAGTGTTCGCGCGGCTTGCCGCGACAATGACGCATTGGCTCGATGTTTGGGACGCGGGCGCCGGTTTCGATTTGATCCGCGCCGAATGGCTCTCGCTCGCCGCCGGTCTCGGTACATGGATCAGCGTCGCGCGGCCCTCGCAAACATTCGAAGGGACTTTTCAAACAATCGACCCAACCGGGAGGCTTGTTCTCGAACAGGCGTCCGGGGAGCTCGCAATCGAGGCGGGCGACGTTTTCTTATCGTAGCAATTCCAAGAGCACCACCGCCGCGGCCAACGGATGGACGGAGCGCATTCAAGCATCGCGGCGGAGTAGGAGTGACATGTTGCTTTTCGTATTTTCTCCATGAACCCGCCGGTGCTGCTGGATCGTGCCGTTTACAGCGCCGGTCGAGAAAAGGTTGGCCCAAATGAACGAAGGAAATGACGAGCTCGTCTTTGTGCCTCTTGGAGGCCTTGGCGAAATCGGCATGAACCTCGCGCTTTACGGCCTTGGCCGCAAGGGACACCTGAAATGGCTGATGGTCGATTGCGGGGTGACTTTCGCGGGCCCCGATCTCGCGGGGATAGATCTCATCATCCCGGACATAAGCTTCATCGAAAAGATGCGGGCTGACTTAGTCGGTCTCGTGATCACCCATGGGCATGAGGACCACATCGGCGCGGTCGCCGACCTATGGCCGCGGCTTGAGTGCCCCGTCTATGCGACGCGGTTCGCCGCCGCGCTTCTTGAAGCCAAGCGCCTCGCCGAGCCCGGCGCCCCGGATGTTCAAATCACCGTCGTCGCACAAGGAGCGGCCATCACGATCGGCCCTTTTTATGTTGAACTTATCGCCATGGCGCATTCGATTCCGGAAAGCTCGGCGCTCGCCATCCGCACGTCGCTTGGCACGATCCTTCATTCCGGCGATTGGAAAATCGATGCCGCGCCGGGAATAGGCAAGCTGACCGACGCAAAACGTCTTGCCGCGATCGGCGCCGAGGGAGTTTTGGCTCTCGTCTCCGATTCGACCAATATTTTGCGCGAGGGTGTGAGCCCCTCGGAAGCCGACGTCGGCAAGACCTTGCGCGACATCGTCGGCAACGCTTCGGGGCGCGTCGTGGTTACCACTTTCGCTTCCAATGTGGCGCGCATTCGCGCCGTCGCCGAGGCCGCCATGGCGGCAAAGCGCACGGTCGTGCTGGTGGGCCGCGCGATGGAGAGGGTTGTCGCCGTCGCGCGGGAATGTGGCTACCTCGACGGCATTCCGGATTTTTTTTCGCAGGATGCGTTTGCCCACATGCCGCGCGACAAACTGGTCGTGCTGGCAACCGGAAGCCAAGGCGAGAGCCGCGCCGCGATCGCCCGCATCTCAGAGGGCGACCACCCTGTCGTCACCCTCAATCCCGGCGACAAAGTGATTTTTTCCTCGCGAACCATTCCTGGCAATGAAAGGGAGGTCGGCCGCATTATCAACAATCTCATAAGATCAGGCGTCGAAGTCATCACCGATCGCACCGCGCTCGTCCACGCCTCGGGTCATCCGCGCCGCGGCGAGGTCGCGCAGCTTTACGCCTGGACTAGACCCCAAATCGCGATTCCCGCGCATGGCGAGGACATTCATCTCGCCGAACATGCGACTTTCGCCAAATTGCAGGGCACGCGTCATGTCATCACGGCGCGCAACGGAGACGTTGTGTTGCTTGCGCCGGGACCTCCCGGGATCGTCGGCGAGGCGCCAAGCGGCCGTCTCTTGAAGGACGGAAATAGCCTTATTCCTTTTGGCGACGAAGCCCTGAAAACACGTCAGAGACTCGCGGTTTCGGGGATCGTCACAATTGCCTTGGCGGTCACCAGGCAGGGCGATCTCGCCGGGGTGCCTGACGTCATGACGGCAGGGATACCGGCGCGCGCCCGCGACGGCGCCGCGATCGACGCGATCGTCGACGACGCGCTGTTTCAAACCTTCGATCAATTGCCCCGGCAAAAGCGGCGCGACGCCGATATCGTCTCCACCGCGATCGAAAAAGCGGTGCGCAGCGCCATCGCGGGGGCATGGGGCAAGCGGCCCGCGGTTCATGTTCTGGTCGTCGAGGTGTGATCGCGTGCGGGAGCAATTCGCGTGATTGGGCGGTTGAATCATGTCGCCATCGCGGTTCAGGATCTCGCGGCCGCGAGCGCAGTTTATCGCGACGCGCTCGGCGCCAGGGTGAGCGCGCCCTTGGCGTTGCCGGGACATGGCGTGACAGTGGCTTTCGTCGAGCTCGAAAACACCAAGATAGAGCTGATCGAACCGCTCGGCGAGCATTCCCCAATAGCCAAATTCCTGGCTGAAAATCCTGGCGGAGCGGTTCATCATCTCTGTTTCGAGGTCGGAGACATTTTTGCATCGCGCGAGAAACTGACTCGTGGCGGCGCGCACGTCCTCGGTGATGGACGCCCAACAACCGGGGCGCATGGCAAGCCAGTCCTTTTTTTGAGCCCGAAGGATTTTGCGGGAACCCTGATCGAACTCGAACAGAATTGAACACTCGGTCTCTTGCGCCCCAGCGGTTCCCGGCTTCCGCCACCGTGCGTTTTGCACCGGAAAAGCCGCCTCATACCAACCGCCCGTGAACTTGACTCTTGGTGGATTCCCAACCAGCCGCAAACGTGATTCGATGCAGCACGTCGTTGATTCGCGGAGCGGGCAGCATGCCGACAATCGAGATTACACGCCAAAAT
>JBOHJT010000061.1:0-14100 GCA_050728715.1 Methylocella sp. | reverse complement strand
TTGTCCGCGCAGCCTTCCACGCCGTTCGGCACGAAATGCCATCCGGGCGGCGGCCCTGGAGGACCGGCGGGCGCTGCAGTAACCTCGGCCGGCGTGCGTGGATTCGATGGATGGGCGGCAAACCAAAAGAAGTACGCCGCTACGCCAGCGCCGCCGATCAAGGCCCCGACGGCAAAATTCCAGATCATCCTTAGCCTATGCCATGCATTCTTAAGTCCCATGTCGCACCTTGTTTTCTAAGGCGTTCGCCGCCTTGCGTGGCGTTCGCGTGCAGCATAGCCCTCGTAGCCCTTGTAGCGGTCGGAGCGCGGGCGGCGCTTGACTGCGCTAGGGCCAGCTGGGCAAGCAAGGATGAAGTGAACGCCAGAGCCAGCGCCGACGCTACGAGATCTTTGGTCATCATGGAATATTCCTTTACGTTAAGATTGGTTGACACTCCTAAGCCATGCAAGCGCCAGAGATGCGAGAAGGCCAAGGTCGCGGTGCCGCGCGGATAAGCGAGGCCTTGGCATTTTGATGGCCGCACCTTGCGTTTGGCGTGGACATGCTCAAATGAAAGGTGTGGGGGAGGTGAGGAAATGCCATGCGCAATTTTTTCGGAAATATCGACGATCAGAGCATCGAAGCCATGCGCTTGACCGGCGTCGGCTGGATCTTCGCGTTCTTTATCGTCGGCGCAACGATTCTTGCGGGCCGCTGGCTCCTCAGCTGGCAGATGCGGAGGCTTGAGGGGATAATGGCTCGCAACCCGGAGGATGGGGCCGAAGGGGAAAAAGGTCCAGGCGACAGGCACGGGAGCCCGGAAGGGTAGGGCGATCACGATCGGCGCGAGGTCGGTGATAACGGCGGCCATGGGCAAAGGGTAATCGCATGGCGACGCATTCCAACGGTATGTCGGCGGGACAATTGGAGGACAACTCGGCGTCACCTGCAAGACCGTCTGGTTCCTGACGCAAGAGTTACGCCGCCGATCGATGGTTGATCCGGATCGCGAACCATTGGAGGGGCTCGCCGAAGTCGATCAGACGGAAATCCCTTTTCGCAAAGGCGATGCGTTTGCCGATCGCGGCGATGCGGACAAAATCCCCGGCATCGGCGCTGTTGAAGTGATCCATCGCGACACCAGCCCGTCGCAGCCGCGACGCAAGCACGCGAAATACCTCGACACGCGTTCTGGCCGCATTCGCCTCGCCATGATCGCCGCCAATTCGGGAGCGTCAATCGAAACCGTCTTGAAGGCCAACGTGAAGCGCGGAACCATGCTGAGTACCGATAGCCACGCGTCCTATCGGGGTTGACCGGGCTATCGGCACGATCCACGCATCGCCGGCAAGATGGCGGGCCACATTGTCTCGCCGTGGATTGATCGGGCTTTCTCGTTGCTGCAATGAGGGAGCCTCGGCACCTATCGCGGCCTGCGCCGCAAGCACGTCTACACCTATCTCCATGAGTTCGTTTTTCGCGACAATCGGCGTGTTCACGCCAATCAGCCGACTGTCGCGGAAACGATCCTATCGGGATCGCGGACGGGTTCGCCGCGTTTGATCTTGTCGACGTTCTGCATGCCCGCCGTGACCTTTCCCCAGACGGTATATTGCTTGTCGAGAAAGCGCGCGTCGCCAAAGCAGATGAAGAACTGCGAGTTGGCCGAATTTGCGTCATGCGCGCGCGCCATGGAACAGGTGCCGCGTAGATGCGGCTCGGCATTGAACTCGGCCTTGAGATTGGGATATTTCGAGCCGCCGGTCCCGGTCCCGTGCGGGCAGCCGGTCTGGGCCATGAACCCCCCGATCACGCGGTGGAAAACGACGCCGTCGTAGAACTTCTCAGCCACGAGCTTCTTGATGTGCGCGACATGGGCTGGGGCGAGATCGGGCCGCATTTCGATGACGACCTGCCCCTGCGTGGTCTCTAGTGTGAGCGTGTTACCGGCCTCCGGCATGCCGAACTCCCGCTTGAATGGGTTTTCCCGGCGCCTGCCATAGCCGATGCGCGGGCCGGGGTAAACCCGCGCCAGGCCGGGCGCGGCATGGAAGCCGTCGTCATGCGCAAGAACCGATCAGATCCCATTCAGCCCTCAACCGGCACTCCCCCTGGCAAAGGCTGAACAACCTTCTCGGCAACGACAGCTAGTCCCCCACGAAGGTAGGGTCTCTAACACCTTCAAATCCCGGTAGGTCTCGGTGATCTGCGCTGGACTGTCAGCTTCGATGTGAAGCCAAATGCCGCCTTGGCCATAGTCGTAGCATGTGACGTACCTTGCCATCCGCGTTACCCCGACGAGGAGCGCCTCGTGTCGCTCGATTAGAGCCCGAGAAGTTGTTGCGACTCAAGGATACTTATGCGGCTTTAATTACGAGCGCTCGTCAATCGGGACGTAGTCGCGCCTCGCCGAACCGATGTATAGCTGGCGCGGACGGCCGATCTTCTGACCTGGATCCTCGATCATTTCCTTCCATTGCGCGATCCAGCCGGCGGTGCGTGCCACCGCGAAAAGCGCGCAGAACATCGACACCGGGAAGCCCATCGCTTTCAACGTGATCCCCGAATAGAAATCGATATTGGGATAGAGCTTCTTCTCGATGAAATATTCGTCGCTCAGAGCGATTTTCTCGAGTGCAATCGCGACATCAAGCAACGGGCTATCCTTGATGCCGAGCTCGTTCAGGACGTCGTGACATGTCTGCTGCATGATCTTGGCGCGCGGGTCATAGTTTTTGTAGACGCGGTGGCCAAACCCCATGAGCCGGAATGGATCGTTCTTGTCCTTTGCGCGGGCGACGAATTTCGGGATATTCTCGACCGTGCCGATTTCCATCAACATTTTGAGCGCGGCTTCATTGGCGCCGCCATGCGCCGGCCCCCACAAGCACGCCACGCCCGCGGCGATGCAGGCAAACGGATTTGCGCCGGACGAGCCAGCAAGCCTCACCGTCGAGGTAGACGCATTCTGTTCGTGATCGGCATGAAGAATGAAGATGCGATCGAGGGCGCGGGCAAAAACTGGATTGATCTTATAGTCTTCGCATGGCACGGCGAAGCACATGCGCAAGAAATTCGAGGCATAATCGAGCTCGTTCATTGGATAAATGAACGGATGGCCGAGCGAATATTTATACGCCATCGCGGCGAGGGTCGGCATTTTGCCGATCAGGCGAAACGACGCCACCATGCGCTGCTTCGGATCTGAAATATCTGTCGAATCGTGATAAAAGGCCGACAGCGCTCCCACGCTCGCCACCAGCACGGCCATCGGATGGGAGTCGCGGCGCAGGCCCTGGAAGAACCTGGCCATCTGCTCATGCACCATCGTGTGCCGTGTGACTCTGTGGTCGAAGTCCTTCTTTTGAACGGCCGCCGGCAATTGCCCATAGAGCAAGAGATAGCAGGTCTCGAGGTAATCGCCGTGTTCGGCGAGCTGCTCGATCGGATAGCCGCGATAGAGCAACACACCCCGATCGCCGTCGATATAGGTAATCTCCGATTCGCAACTCGCCGTCGAGGTGTAACCAGGATCGTAGCTGAACATTCCAGTCTGAGCATAGAACTTGCCGATATCGACAACCGAAGGACCAATTGATCCGGTCTTGACCGGCATTTGGACGGTGGAATCGCCGATGCTAAAGGAGCCGGTCGTCGCGCTCATGGGGCTGCTTTCCTTAGGTTCGTTACGTCGAGCCTGGCGTGCCACGCATGAGGGCTCCAACGCAATATGAATGATGCGGCGCAGCAACACTAGCTTATGCGCGGCGTCCTTACAAGCGGAGGAAAACCGGGGCAGTCGGCCAGCTTGAATTCGGGCGGCCGGCCTGGCAATGTCTTGCTGCAAAGCTAGAAGGTGTTGTCGCGGAAGCGGTTGGAATTTGTTTTGGCGCGATCTCCAGCGGGACGAGGTTCCCCGATCAGGCGGCGAGGTCGATGATTTGATCGGAGGGCCTTTCGGCGAGGTTTCGCCAGCCGCCTTTATATCGCGGTCCGCCACGCACCAATCATTCGAGTGGCCGCTTCGCGGATTTCGCCTTCCCTTACGCGCCGCGCACGAAACGCTTCCAAGGTCGCATGATCCAACTTGCGGGTGTCATTTATTCTCATGCCCGGATGGAATCATTCGCGACTCCCCGCGTTAAGAAAAATGTGCGCTTATTTATGAACCGCTCAAAAGCGGTATGGGATTGGAGTGGCCATTTTGCGACAGCGGTTGCGTTTTCCCTGTTCGAAACCTTGTTGGAACTTGCGCAAAAGTTACTACCAAGCCTCTATCAGCCAGCAACACCTGGACAAAGGGAGGAAACTCGCGTGGACGGCCGCACCGGATTGCAACTGACCAACAATTCTTCCGCTCGCCCGCGCCGTTGCGGGAGTTTCGTTGCGGGGATTTTATTGCTCGGGGCTCTCTCGGCGGGCGCTGGCGCGGTGCGCGCTGCTGATTTGCCTTCCAAAACGCAAGCCCTTGTTTTTGAACCGCCGCCGCCGGCCGAATTCCGTTGGACCGGTTTTTATATCGGCGTCAACGCCGGTGGCGGAATCGATCATTTCACATTTCCTCATTTCATCGCCGTGCCGGGGCTAGGCGGCTTTTTTCGAGGGACGAACGGCATCACGGCGAGTGGACCCGTCGGTGGCATTCAGGCCGGGTTTAATTACGAGCTACCGTTCTTCCACATCGTCGCCGGGATTGAAATCGATAATAGCGCGTCCGGCATAAGAGGTCAGACCACAGTTAATGGAACGCTCCTTTCCGGTGCGCCAGCGGCCGCCATTTTCGGCTCCAAATTCGAGGATTTCGGCACGGCGCGGCTTCGCCTCGGCTATGCATGGGGCCGCCTCATGCCCTATTTGACCGGCGGCTTCACCTACGGAACGATTGCGACTTTTGACACTGTCTCCGCACTCGGGTTCTTTAATACCGGAGCGAATACCGGGACGCGGTCGGGCATATTTCCCCATGTCGGGGCAGCGGGCGGCGGCGTCGAATTTGCCATCGCTCCAAACTTCATGGTGAAGGTCGAATATCTATACGACTTCATCAATGCCCGCCCGGTGGTGTTCACCCCGGTACCCGGATCGTCGATCCGGTTTGGCACGCGAACGATGTATCATATCGCTCGCCTTGGCTTGAACTACAAGTTCGATTGGTTGTCGCCGCTGGCCGCGCCTGTCATCGCAAAATCCTAAAAGTCCCGGCCAAGAGCCGCGCAAACCAGCTCAAGCAACGCGGCCGGTTCGCCCGGCGAAACGCCCATAAAAGGATTCTCGCGCACTCGCCATGTCCACGACGATTTTCGGAGGCGCAAAACGCTCGCCGTATTTTTGCCGGAGCTTTTCGCAAAGCGCGACGAAATTTGCCGCGCCCATCCCGTCGATATAACTCAACGTGCCGCCGGTGAAGGGCGCGAATCCGAAGCCGATGATCGAGCCGACGTCCGCCTCGCGCGGGTCGGTGACGATACCATCCTCAACTACCCGCGCGGCTTCGACTGCCTGGGTTACGAGAAACCGATGTTTGAGTTCGCGGGCATCGATCGTGTCCGGATCGAGCTTCGTTTGTTGAAATGCGGCGAGCCCCGGCCATAGGGTCTTCGGTCCCTGCGCCGGATAGTCGTAAAAGCCCTTGCCGTTCTTGCGCCCAAGCCGGCCATGATCGGCGACCATGGCCTTAAGCAAATTTTCCTGGGCCGGATCAATGGCCGCCGGTCCCAAATCGCGCTTTGTTGCCTCGACGATTTTCAGCGCCAGGTCGAGCGCGACCTCGTCGTTGAGCGCGAGCGGCCCGACCGGCATGCCCGCCATTTTGGCCACATTCTCGATCATCGCCGGAGGAACGCCTTCGAGGAGCATGATGTGGCCTTCGTGAATATAATTGCCGACGCAGCGATTGGCGTAAAAGCCGCGCGCGTCACGCACGACAATCGGCGTTTTCTTGATCGCGCGGACATAATCCAAAGCCATGGCCAGCGCGCGATCCCCGGTTTTCTCGCCAAGAATCACTTCGACGAGAAGCATTTTTTCCACCGGCGAGAAAAAGTGAATGCCAATAAAATTTTCAGGCTCGGCATAGGCTTGCGCGAGCGAGGTTATTGGCAGGGTCGAAGTGTTCGAGGCAAAGATAGTGCCAGGCGCAAGAACCGCGCGGGCCTTTTGCGTCGCCGCCGCCTTGACCGCGCGGTCCTCGAACACCGCTTCGATCACGAGATCGGAGCCCGCGAGGTCCTGGTAATCGGCGGCCGGTTTGATCCTTGCAAGAAGTGCTTCCTTTTCGGCGGTTTTTGCACGGCCCTTCAGGACCTGCGCCGAAATAAGCTTGTCGCAAATCTCCTTGCCCTTGTCGGCCGCCGCCTGATCCCGGTCGATCAGCACCACAACCATCCCTGCGCTCGCGGTGACATAGGCAATCCCAGCGCCCATGAATCCCGCACCCAGGATGCCAACCTGCTTGATCGCGACTGCCGGAACATGCGCGGGGCGGCGCGCGCCTTTGTTCAGTTCGCCCATGGAAATGAACAGCGTGCGGATCATCGCGGCCGCCTCCGGCGAACGTAAAATCTTGGCGAACCAGCGCGATTCGACGCGCAGCGCCAAATCAAAAGGCAATTGCAGGCCCTCGTAGACGCTGTGCAAAATCGCCTTGGCGGCCGGATAATTGTCATGCGTCTCGCGCCGGTAGATCGCGTTGGCGGCCGGCCATACCATCATGCCTTGCGGCGAAAACACTTTTCCTGAAGGGAGCCTAAAACCCTGTTCGTCCCATGCCGCAACGCCCCTGCCGCCAGCCGCGATCCAGGCCTTGGCCTTCGCGACGATTTCGGCGGCGGGGGCGACCTCATGCACCAGGTTCATTGTTTTCGCCGCTTTTGGCCTGATCTGATCGCCCTTGAAAAGCATCTGCAGCGCATCGCCTGTCGGCATGAGACGGGCGACGCGTTGGGTGCCGCCAGCGCCTGGAAACAGGCCGACCTTGATCTCGGGCAGCCCGACCCGCGCTTTATCGTCGGCGGCGATGACCCGGTAATGGCAGGCGAGCGCGAGTTCAAAGGCGCCGCCAAGACAGGTGCCGTTGATCGCGATCGCGAAAGGTTTGCCGCAGGTCTCTAGCTTACGACAAACTTGTGAGAGACGGCCCGCGCGCTCGAAAAAGAGCTTTATTGCCGCTTCCTCGCCTTTATCCCGCTTAGCCTTGAGATATTCGTCCGCCGCCGTCTGGAGCATGGAAAGATCGGCGCCACCCGAAAACGTGGCCTTGCCGGAGGTGATGACACAGCCCTTGATCGCGGCGTTGGCCGTGACATGCTCAATGACTTCCTCGATCTCGTCGATGACTTGCGGCGTGATGACGTTCATCGAGCGCCCGGCCATGTCCCAGGTGAGCAGCGCGATGCCGCCGGCATCGGTCTCGAAGCGGAAATTTGTAAGGTTCATCGGTCTCTCTCCGCGCGTGCCAATTACACCCTCTCGATGATCGTCGCCGTGCCCATTCCCGCACCGATGCAAAGCGTGACGAGCGCGATTCCCTTGCCTAAGCGTTCGAGTTCGTCGAGGGCCGTGCCAAGCAGCATGGCGCCGGTCGCGCCGAGCGGATGGCCCATCGCGATTGCGCCGCCATTGACATTGAGTCTTGCCGCATCGAGATCGAAAGCCTGGAGATAACGCAGCACGACCGAGGCAAAAGCCTCGTTGACCTCGAAAAGATCGATGTCGGCGAGCGTCATTTTCGCGCGGGCCAAGACCTTCTTAGTGACTTCAATCGGGCCGGTCAGCATCAGCGCCGGCTCCGAGCCGATATTCGCGAAGGCGCGAATTTTAGCGCGCGGCTTTCGGGCCATGGCCTCGCCCGCCTCCGCCGAGCCGACGAGAACCGCCGCGGCGCCATCGACAATCCCCGACGAATTGCCGGCATGATGAACATGCAGGACCTTTTCCACTTCAGGATGGGCATCAATTGCGACCGCGTCGAATCCGCCCTGTTCTCCCATCATCGCGAACGAGGGTTTCAGCGCGGCGAGCGACTGCATATCGGTCGACGGCCGCATGTGTTCGTCGCGATCGAGAAGTGAGATGCCGTTGATGTCGCGCACCGGCACGACCGAATTCTTGAAGCGGCCCTCGCTCCAAGCCGTTGCCGCGCGTTGTTGCGAGGCGACCGCGTATTGATCGACGTCGTCGCGGGAAAATCCATATTTTGTCGCGATAAGATCGGCGGAAACGCCTTGCGGCATGAAATAGGATTTGATCGCGATCGCGGGATCGACTGGCCAGGCTCCGCCCGAGGCGCCGATGCCGACCCGGCTCATCGATTCGACGCCGCCGCCGACGGTCAGATGGTGCTGGCCCGCCATCACTTGCGCGGCGGCGAAATTGACCGCGTCGAGGCCCGAGGCGCAAAAACGGTTGATCTGAATCCCCGGCACATGGTCGCCATAATCGGCGGCGAGCGCCGCCGCGCGGGCGATGTCGCCGCCCGCCTCGCCAACAGGATCGACGCAGCCGAGCACGACGTCGTCCACAAGGTGCGTGTCGAAAGCGCCGCGATCCTTGATCGCCCGCAGCACTGTCGTGGCGAGCCCAAGGGTCGAGACCTCGTGCAGGGCGCCGTCGGGCTTGCCGCGCCCACGCGGAGTGCGGACATGATCGTAAACATATGCTTCGGGCACGTTTGTCCTCCCGGTCTTGGTTCGCATGGTCACGCCGCGCGCGCGAAAATCAGAACTGTTCCACCGGCAGCGCCATCATCGTTTCGGCACCAGCCGAGATGCGGGCGAGATGGGCCCCCGTCTCGGGCATGATACGCTCCATGAAAAATCTGGCTCGGACCAGTTTCGCTTCCATCGCCCTGGCGTCGCCATTGCCGGCCGCCTTGCTGACGATCGCCGCCTTGGCGATTTGCGCCGACATGTAGCCAAGGGCGACCAGCCCAAAAAGGTGCATATAATCATACGAGCCGGCGCCCGCATTGTCGGGCGTGGCAATCGCGTTTTGCACGAACCACATTGTCGCCTGTTCGAGGTGCGCGAGACCTTGCTTGAGACCCAAGAGATAGGGCGCAAGGGAAGCATCGGCTTCGTTGTCGGTGATGAAGGATTTGACTTCGCCGAGAAACCCCATCATCGCGCGGCCGCCGTCCTTGGGAAGCTTGCGGCCGACGAGGTCGAGCGCCTGAATTCCGTTAGTGCCTTCGTAGATCATGGCTATGCGGGCATCGCGGACGAATTGCTCCATACCCCATTCCTCGATGTAGCCGTGGCCGCCGAGGATTTGCTGGGCCTTGACCGTGTTATCGAAGCCCATATCGGTCAACACGCCTTTCACCACGGGGGTGAGAAGTCCCAAGCTGTCCGCCGCGGCCTGGACTTCGGTTTTGGCGTTCGACCGGTGCGCGATGTCGCTTTTCAGCGCCGTCCAAATGACAAGCGCGCGCGCCGCCTCGTTGAAAGCGCGGATCGCCATTAAATTGCGCCGCACGTTCGGGTGGACGATGATCGGATCGGCTGGCTTCTCGGGGTATTTCGGCCTCGGCAGCGAGCGGCCCTGCAAGCGCTCCTTGGCGTAGGCGGCGGCATTCTGGTAGGCCACCTCAGAGAGCGCCAAGCCCTGGATCGCGACGCCGAGACGGGCCTCGTTCATCATCACGAACATGGCGGATAAGCCCTTGTGCGGCTCGCCGACGAGCCAGCCCGTGGCGCCGTCATAATTCATCACGCAGGTGGCATTGGCGTGAATGCCCATCTTGTGCTCGATCGCGCCGCACGTCACCTTGTTGGAAGGCCCGAGCGAGCCATCCGGCTCGATCAGGATTTTGGGCACCACAAACAGCGAAATGCCCTTGACGCCAGCGGGCGCTCCCTCGATCCGGACAAGCACGAGATGAATGATGTTTTCCGCAAGATCGTGCTCGCCGGCCGAGATAAAGATTTTTTCTCCAAAAATCGCGTAGGAACCGTCGCCATTGGGGACAGCCCTGGTTTTGAGGAGGCCGAGATCGGTGCCGCAATGCGACTCGGTGAGGTTCATCGTGCCCGACCAGTCGCCGCTGATCAGTTTTGGCGCGAACATCTTTTTCTGCGCGTCCGTGCCATGTGTCAGCAGGGCGGCAAGCGCGCCTTGGCTTAAGCCCGGATACATGGCAAAAGCCATGTTCGCGGAACTCGCGAATTCATTGACGATCGCGGCAAGCGTGTAGGGGAGCCCTTGGCCGCCATAATCGGGATCGGCCGCGAGCCCGACCCAGCCGCCTTCGACGAAAGCGCGATAGGCTTCCCTGAACCCGTGCGGAGTCGTAACCGATCCGTCCTTGTTGCGAACGCAGCCGGCGCGGTCGCCCGTCTGGTTCAGAGGCCGGAGCGTTTCTTCGCAGAGTTTCGCCGCTTCCGAAAGGATTGCCTCCACGACATCGTCCGTGGCTTCCGCGAAGCCGGGCAGATTATTGTAACGCTGGATCGGAAATACATCGCGGAGAAGGAACACGACTTCCTCAACGGGCGCCTTGTAATTCGGCATAAAATGTTCTCCCGGTTCCTGTTTTACCGGCACCCGCGCTTGCGGCCACATCTAGCCGGCGGCGAGGTTTTCGGCAAATTTGCTTTGCGCAAATGGCTTCGAACGAATGTGTATGTGACACTATCCCGCGTCATCCGCGTCCCGGCGCCGGAACGCCGTCAACCTCGCGGGAGCGATCGTCGGCTTACAGATAGTCTCTCCTAGTTCGCTCGGCAAGATTAGAAGGGTGAACGGCCGACGATAGGGTGAAGCGCGCGGCAAAAGGGATAATACTATCCGCATATTGTGAAGATCACGAATGTTGGGGATCGCAAAGCAGGCTGCACAACGCGGCAACGCTTGACGCTCCGCGCAATCTAGCGGCGAATTCCTTGTCGCGCAGGTGTCTCGAAACGGCGGCGAGCGCGGCGAGGTGCTCGCCTTGGGCCGTCGCCGGAGTCAGGAAGAGAAAAATGAGATCCACGGGCTTGGCTCGACCGAGTCGAAATGGACCGGCCGCTTGAGCCGCGCGAACATGCCGAAGAAACGATCGAGTCCTTCGATACGGGCGTGCGGCAGGGCAAACCCTTCGCCAAGTCCGGTGGAACCCAGCACTTCGCGGGCCCGCAAGGCATTGAAGATTGCCTGCCGATCATGGTTGATCGACGCCGCGGCCCGAGAGGCGAGATCGAGGAGCAACTGCTCCTTGTTGTTCGCGCGGGCACCGAAAACGACGCAGCTCGGGTCGACAAGGCTGGCGAGATCCATGGCTGTCCCCCTGCAAGGATTTCGAGGCTGATTTAGCGGTTATTCGGCGAAGTGGGAATGGATGCGTGGGATTTAGTCCGGCTCGCGCAGCCGATAACCGACGCCAGTCTCGGTGAGAAAATGGGAAGGCCGCTCAGCGTCCGCCTCGATCTTTTGCCGCAACGAGCGCACATAGATACGTAAATATTGCACGTCCGAGTCGTTTCCCCAAATCTCCCGCAGCATGAAACGATGGGTCAGGACCTTGCCCGCATGCGCCACCATGAGACGCAGAACCTCGTATTCGCGCGGCGAAAGCTTGATTTCCTTGTCGCACACCGTGACGATCCGGCGCACGAGATCGACGCCAAGTCCGCAGGCACGGAACAAAGGCTTTTCGCCTTCCTGCTGGAGGCGATGGCGCTGCGCCGCGCGGATGCGGGCCAGAAGCTCATCGACCCCAAAAGGCTTGGTCACCGTCATCGCGAGCGGATAGGCAATTCCGGTCAGCGCCGTCATCAAAACTGTCAACATGATTGCCGGGCGCAAATGCTTGATCATTTTGGTTTTCTTTAAAGCCAGTTGTTTGTCTTCAAGCCAAGCCCGCCGCGCCGACTACAAGGTCGATGAGCTTGATGCCGATGAAGGGAACGATGATCCCGCCGGCGCCATAGACAAGAAGATTACGCCGCAAAATGCTTGCCGCGCCGACCGGCCTATAGGCCACGCCGCGCAGTGCCAGGGGAATGAGCGCGACAATGATCAGAGCGTTGAAAATAATTGCCGGCAGGATTGCGCTCCGCGGAGTCGCGAGGTTCATGACATTCAGGCATTGGAGTTGCGGATAGAAAGGAACGAACATCGCCGGGATGATCGCGAAATATTTCGCGACGTCGTTGGCGGTCGAAAAGGTCGTCAGCGCGCCGCAATGTCGCGGCCTGCGCCTTGCCGCGGCCTTCGGCCACAGCTTCCGCGAAATTCGCAAAAAGCAAGGTGACCCAGAGCCAGAGCCAAATCTGAAACGTGAATATCAACATACCTGCTTCCCCACCTGTCAGGAGCTCACGCAAGTAGATAATCGTCGTCAGCACGCTCACGATCTCGACGACGAACATGACCGGGTTGCGGATCAGCACCTGCGGGTCGAGCTTGCGAAACGCGTCCCAGATCGCCGGACGGATGATCGCCGGATCGAACAAGGAGCGCACGTTGCGCTGCGAGTTTCTTTGTTTCATTGGTTGTGCCTCGAGTTCACTAGAAATGTTTCACGGGAACATGTTTGTCTTTTTTCGCCGCAGTTCCGGACAAGGGCTGGTTTGCATCCCCCCGGCGATGTTCCGCGGCGGTCAAAATAGGCTGCCGGCGTGCATCGCGAGATGCTCCTCGATAGGTCCAAGCGCCAGCGCGGGAAAGTAAGTCAGGCCGCCGATAATCAGGATCACGCCGATCAGAAGGCCGATAAAAAGACCGCCATCCGTCGGGAAGGTCCCACAGCCGAGGCTGGCACGATCTTCTTGCCCGCCAGCGATCCGGCGACGGCGAGCACCGGGGCGATTAACAGGAAGCGGCCGATCCACATCGCGAGCCCAAGCGTGGTGTTCCAGAAAGGCGTGTTGGCGCCGAAACCGGCGAAGGCGCTGCCATTGTTGCCGGTGGCCGAGACATAAGCGTAAAGCGCCTCGCTGAAGCCGTGTGGCCCAGAATTGGCGAGGCCCGAGAGGCCGGGGCCGACCACGACCGCGAGCGCCGTGAAACCGAGCATCGACAAGGGCAGGATGAGAATGGCGAGGATCGCCATTTTGACCTCTTTCGCATCGAGCTTTTTGCCGAGATATTCCGGCGTGCGGCCGACCATGAGCCCAGCGACGAAGACCGCGACGATCGCAAAGAGCAGCATCCCATAAAGGCTCGAGCCGACGCCGCCGAAGATGATCTCGTCCAGCATGATATTGACCATGGGCACCATCCCGCCGAGCGGCATCAGGCTGTCGTGCATATTGTTGACGGCGCCGCAGGAGGCATCTGTCGTGACGGTCGTGAAGAGCGACGAATTGGCGATGCCGAACCGCACCTCCTTGCCTTCCATGTTGCCGCCGGCTTGAAGCGCGCTTGGCGCGGCATCGATGGGCAGGCTTGCGAAAGCCGGATTGCCGCCGCTCTCGGCGGCGTAGACGGTGAACGTCCCTACTAAAAACAAAATGCACATGACCGCGAAGATCGCCCAGCCCTGCCGCTCCTTGCCGACCATCCGGCCGAAAACATTCGTGAGCGCGGCGCCAATCGAAAAAATCAGCACCATTTGGACGAAATTGGTCAGGGCGTTGGGATTCTCGTAAGGATGCGCCGAATTGGCGTTAAAGAAGCCGCCGCCGTTGGTGCCCAGAATTTTGATGACTTCCTGGATTGCCACCGGCCCTTGCGCGATCACTTGCTTGCCGCCTTCGAGCGTCGTCGCTTCGATATAGGCACCAAGATTTTGTGGCATGCCTTGCCACACGAAGAAGAGTCCCACGACGATCGCGATGGGCAAAAGCACGTAAAGAACGGCACGGGTCATATCGACCCAGAAATTGCCGATGGTTCGCGCCGAGCGGCGGGTAAAGCCCCTGATGAGGGCGATGGCGAGCGCGATGCCGGTCGCGGCGGACACGAAATTATGCCCGGTGAGCCCGGCCATCTGGGTCAGATAGCTCATGGTGTTTTCGGGCGTATAGGATTGCCAATTGGTGTTGGTGATGAAACTCACTGACGTATTGAAGGCGAGATCGAGAGCGACCGCGTCGAGGTGCTGCGGATTGAAGGGAAGGACCGCCTGCAACCGCTGCAGCGCGTAAAGGGAGAGGAAGCCCGCCAGACTGAAGGTCAGCATAGCGAGGCCGTAGC
>JBOHJT010000060.1:0-14156 GCA_050728715.1 Methylocella sp. | reverse complement strand
GGTCTATATGCGCGACGTGGCCTATGTCCACGATAGCGCTCCGCCGCAAACCAACGTGGTTCAGCTCGAAGGCAAGAAGGGCGTGCTCATGACGGTGTTGAAGCAGGGCGCCGTTTCCACCCTCGACATCATCGCGCATGTCAAAAAGCTCTTGCCGGTCATCGCGGAGTCACTGCCAAAGGGCTTGGTGATAAAGCTCGTCGGCGACCAATCTGCTTTCGTCAGGTCCGCCGTCAACACCGTCATTGAGGAAGGCGTGTTGGCGGCCGCGCTGACCGGTCTCATGATCCTTCTTTTTCTTGGAAGCTGGCGCTCGACGCTCATGATCACGGTGTCGATTCCGCTCGCGGTCCTGGCCGCGCTGGCCGCGCTTTCTGCATTAGGGGAGACGATCAACATCATGACGCTCGGCGGCCTTGCGCTCGCGGTCGGCATTCTCGTGGACGACGCGACCGTGACAACCGAAAACATCAACTTTCACCTCGAGCAAGGCAAACCGGTCGAACCGGCCATTCTCGACGGCTCGCATCAAATCGTGGTCCCCGCTACTGTCTCGCTGCTTTGTATCTGTGTCGCCTTCGTTCCGATGTTTGGACTTGGCGGTGTTGCCGGCTATCTTTTCCGGCCGCTCGCGGAAGCCGTGGTCTTTGCGATGATGGCGTCCTACGTCTTGTCCCGCACCTTGGTGCCTGTGATGGCAAAATATCTCTTGCGGCCTCACCAGAATGGAACGGATGGCGGCGATCTGGCAGGCACCCCGGCCATGGCGAAAGGCAATGTGCTCGGCCGATTTCAACAAGGCTTCGAGCATCGTTTCGAGCGGGTACGCAATTTATATCGCGGTCTATTGAACCTCGCGCTTGCGCACCCGGTGCGGGTCGCAGGCGGGTTCCTCGCCGTGACCGCCCTATCGCTTTGCCTCGCTCCTTTTCTTGGCCAAAACTTTTTCCCCGCATTGGATGCCGGCGCGATCAAACTTCATATGCGCGCGCAGCCCGGAACCAGGATCGAGGAAACAACAGCTTTGTGTGACCGGGTGGGGGAGATGATCCGCACGATCATTCCGCCGGAGCAGCTTGAAAGCATCGTCGATAATATCGGCATGCCGGTCAGCGGCATCAATCTTTCCTATGGAAATTCCGGAACCATCGGCGTGTTCGACGCCGATATTCTTATCTCCCTGCATGAGGGAGCGACCTCGACGGCCGAATATGTTAAAATCCTGCGCGAGAGACTGCCGCGTGCTTTTCCGGGCACGACATTTTCTTTTCTTCCGGCGGATATCGTGAGCCAGATCCTGAACTTCGGCACGCCGGCGCCGCTCGACGTTCAGATCACGGGTAATGATTTGAACGCCAGCAGGGTCTACGCGGATAAGTTGCTTGCCAAAATCAAGCACGTGCCTGGGGTGGCCGATCCACGCATTCAGCAAGTCTTTCGGGCGCCCGCCTTGAGAATCAATTTCAATCGCACTCTCGCGGGCCTCGTCGGGTTGACCGAACGCGACGCGGCGCAAAGCGTTCAGACGACGCTCTCGGGCAGCACCCAGACCGCGCCGACTTTTTGGTTGAACCCCAGAAATGGAGTATCGTATCCGGTTTCAATTCAGACTCCGCAGTATCGCATTGATACCTTGGGGTCCTTGAAGAACCTGCCGCTATCGGCGAGCCAATCCATACAGCTTCTCGGCGGCCTCTCGACAATCGTGCCGGAGCCAGTTAACGCGCTTGTTTCCCATTACAACATTCGCCCCACGGTCAACATCTACGCAACCACGCAGGGCCGGGATCTCGGCGCCGTCGCCGCCGACATCGGAAAACTCATCGAGCAAACGAAAGCGGAACTGCCAAAAGGGTCGACCGTGACAACGCGCGGCCAAATCGTCACGATGGAGAGCGCCTATGGTCAACTTTTCTTTGGCCTTGGTTTTGCGATCGTGCTGATCTATCTTTTGATTGTCGTTAACTTTCAATCGTGGCTCGACCCATTCATTATCGTGCTGGCGCTGCCAACCGCACTGGCCGGCATCGTATGGATGTTGTTTTTGACCCATACGGGTCTGTCGGTTCCGGCCCTTACGGGAGCGATCATGAGCATGGGCGTCGCAACCGCCAACAGCATCCTGGTGATTAGCTTCGCGCGTGAAGGGCTAGCCGAGGGCAAGGATGCGGCGAGCGCCGCCTTGGAGGCGGGGAGCACGCGCTTCCGGCCGGTGCTGATGACCGCGCTCGCGATGATCATCGGCATGTTGCCCATGGCGATCGAGCCGGGACAAAACGCGCCGCTGGGCCGCGCCGTCATCGGGGGGCTTATGTTCGCCACCTGTGCGACCCTGATTCTCGTGCCGGCACTCTTCAGCATAGCGCACGGGCGCGAACGGCCCGAAAATATAACGGCGACGCCGCTTTCCCGCGCTTCCCCGCCCTAAAACGGAGCGAGCATGGCCCCAGAATCCATTCCTGCCGTCGCGCCTCGGCGGCTACGGTTAATCGGCATCATCGCCGCCGTCGGCGCGATCGGTCTTGCCGTCTACGGCATTGCCGATCGCGCAAAAAGCAAGCAAGAGGTCCAGATTTGGACGAACGAGCAGGCCATTCCCACCGTTACTTTGGTGCATCCGCAACAGGGACCGAGCGAAGGGGAACTCCGCCTTCCTGGCAACGTAAGCGCCTTTTTTACCGGCAGCATCTTCGGCCGGGTCAACGGCTATGTCAAGGATTGGTACGACGACATTGGCGCCCACGTGAAAAAGGGTCAGGTGCTGGCGGTCATCGATACTCCCGAGCTCGATCAGCAGCTTGCCCAGGCCCGCGCGGACCTCGTGCGGGCGCAAGCGGATGAACAATTGGCTCAGGTAACATTCGACCGGTGGAAGGTCCTTGCGAAACGAAACATCGTCTCGCAACAAGCAAAAGACGAGAGATTCGGAGCTTTGGGAGCCAGGACCGCCGGTGTCCAGGCGGCCCAGGCCAATGTGGCACGGCTTGAAGCGCTAACTTCGTTCAAAAACCTGACGGCGCCCTTCGATGGGATCGTAACCGCACGCTCCGTTGACATCGGCGATCTTGTCAACGCGGGCGGCAAGACCGGCAAGGCCCTGTTCGTGGTATCCGATGTCCACATGATGCGAATCTATGTGGACGTACCCCAGGCGTTCCTTGGTGAAATGAAAGCAAATCTCAAAGCGACCCTGCGGCTTCCGGGCATGGACGAAACGTTCCAGGCGCGGTTGCTCACGACTTCCAACGCGGTTTCGGTACAATCTCGCACCGGGCTTGTCCAATTGCTGGCCGACAATCCGGACGGCAAGCTATGGCCGGGCGCTTTTACCATGGTTCACTTTCACATTCCCTCCGATCCAAATGTCCTGCGCATTCCCGCCACGGCCTTGATCTTCGGCCTGCATGGAATGCAGGTGGCCAAGGTTGACGAGGAGAACAAGGTCGTGTTGCGCAACGTTCGGCTTGGCCGCAACCTCGGCAATTATGTCGAGGTCTCATCCGGAGTGTCGCTTTCGGACCGGCTTATCGACAGCCCTCAGGAAACAATCGCGTCGGGCGATACGGTGCGGATTGCCAACGCGCAGGATCAAAGCGCGGCAAGGCGCACGATGGAACAAGCGCGCGCGCCTCGAATGAGCGCGCGGGATAACAACTAGAAGGCGATCGCCGGCAATGGCAGGCGGCCAACGCTCATGGGGAGCGTGATACCCTGAAATTTCATTGCGCCGCGTTCGCCCGCCACGTGCGGATCGATGGCGTCGCGCGTCCCTTGGCAATAAACCGGGAACATGGGGTGGTTTGCGTTATTTTCATGAAAGCAAAATTACTATCATAGTTGCCGTGCAAGCGTATTCATATTTGCGCTCCAGCAACTCATGCCAATCGCCCTAAGTTTTGACCTGTGCCCAATCTCTGATTCCAATTGAGGCGATGACCCCGGATTTGGCCATCAGGGCTTTCCAGGCGCCGCGACACGCGTCGAGGATGGCCTCGTAGGTGTCCCAGACGCCGTGGCCGGGATAATTGCCGCGCGGATACTTGCAAAATGTCCTAAGCGAAGCGCATCAAATGTCCTTGATGCGCGGGGAGCTGCCGAAGGATCGACTGAGTTCAGCTCGGGCGCGTGGGGCGGAAGCGGCATGAGCACGATATTCCCTGGCACGATGAGTTGTGGCGAATCGTGCCAGCCGGCACCGTCGAGGATCGGCGGGGCGATGGCCCTGACGCTGGCGCATTGGCTGATTTCGGCCAGATGTTTGTTCATGGCCTCGACGCCGGCTGCCGGCATGACCAGGGCGGCGCCAGTGCCGCGCGCCGGGCAATCTTCGACAAGCTCAGATGGCGCCGGACAGGCAGCCATGTCTCCCGCGATCGCTTAGGAAGCGATTGCTCCGCCAAAGCGCTTCGCGCTCTGGAACCTTTGGCTCATTCCGCCCGCGTCTGCCGGCACGGGATTGCGGTGCGCGCCATACGTTTTATGGGATGGCCCGCCCCTTCTGCCGGCCGGGTTATTGTTGCCGGTGATTCGAAGTGGCGGGAGAAGCCAGACGCAGATCGCGGTTCCCGGAATAGATCTTGGCAAGAATAGCTGGAGCATCGTGGGGCTGGACAGCCAAGGAACAGCCGTCAAAAGGCGGCGGATGCGGCCGGCGAATATCATCTCCTTCACCAAGGGGCTGCCCTCTTGCATCGTCGCGATGGAGGCCTGCCGTGGCGCGCATCGCCCTGGCCGTCTTCTCGAAGCCCAGGGGCACGAGGTCAGGCTGCTGCCGCCGGAATATGTCCGGCCCTGCGTCAAGGCGCGGAAGAACGGCGGCCGGGACGCCGAGGCGAGCCTATTGCTCGAACGATTTTCGCCCGAAGGGAGAGAAGAACCGAAGGTCCGCTCTTGCGAACATCGTGAGACGGGCGAGGCGATTGCCGAAGCGGCCACGCGGCCGGCAATGCGTTTCGTCGAGCCGAACAGCGGGGAACAGCCCGGCATGCAGACCCTGCATCGCGCCCGCGATCGGCTGGCCGGCGAGCGCGCCGCCTTGATCAATCGGCTGCGCGCCATTCTGCTGGAGCGTGGCATCGTCATCGCGCGGGGACGGCGCAACCTCGAACGGGAGATCAATGCGACGCGGGCCGAAGAGAACGGCCTGCCTGTCAGCCGGAGGCTCCGCATGTTGTTCGAGGACATGCGGGAAGAATGGCGTTGCACTGCCTCGGCATGGTCGCGTGACACGTCTTTTTGCCGTTCTCATAAATCGGGCCAAGGGCCCGTTGCGCCACCACATCGCCCTGCTTGGCCTCGGCCCGCAGCGCGTCGAGACCCGGCGGCGGATCGGCGAACGCCGGGGAACAGCGGCCAAAAGCAAAGTCCATGATCGAAAGAAATTGGCACATCGAGCCCCCGTGCCCGCGACTGCGTATGATGCCGCTTAAGCGCTATAAAATTATATTTTTCCTCATTACATAGTCCTGGATTTTGGCAAATTCGGCGCGGCCTCGGTTGACCACCGGTCGATACTCGCGGCCACACCGGTATGGGCCATATAGGAAGGGTTACTTTCGCCGTATTTTCACGTCGAGTTCAGGCACAACCTCCAATTGGAGGCGCAAATAGAGCAACGCGCCACTGAGCGTCTCGAACACATGCGCATCATCGGTCACTTCCAAGAACGTGACCCGGACGACGCCATCGACAGTCGTGACTTTGCTCAGCATTCCGCTTCCCTCCAACATCCGCTTCTCGATCGCGCCGGAAAGAGCACGTTCAACCTCGTTCACGTCCGCCACAAGCGCCTCCTTTCCAAACCCACGATCTACTAAGCAGCCTAATCCAACCAGCGCGGCTGAAGCAGGGGGACGTCAAGCCCAAGGTTTTGGCCCGGAGAGTGTTTAGATTATGGCACGGCGGGTTCATTGACCCCTGTGTCATGCGAAATGCCGGGTTCATTGAATAACCCCGCTCTTGGCAAGAACAGCTTGCGGCCGGTCATTCGGCCACAATCAAATCTTGTGGCGGTGAACCCGCCCCATTATGCTGCCAGAATGAGCATGTACA
Organism: Methylocella sp.; assembly: GCA_050728715.1. Lineage (GTDB taxonomy): Bacteria > Pseudomonadota > Alphaproteobacteria > Rhizobiales > Beijerinckiaceae > Methylocapsa. Next base: position 8,105 of record JBOHJT010000060.1, on the reverse strand, counting down.
TGAAGGAAACTCCGCCCGGCCCTCGCCATGACCGTGGCGCCCAGGACCATGCCGCAAACGTCACGCGGCTGCGCGGCGAGGCAAGCGAATTCGAAAATTTCGATCCGCCGCCGCCGCGCGGCCGCGGCATTCGCGCCGTGCCGTTACGCGTCATATTGCCCAATCTTGTCACCTTGCTGGCGCTTTGCATGGGCCTGACCGCGATCCGGTTCGCGATCGAGGGCCAGTTCGAAACCGCCGTCGTCGCGGTCATTGTCGCCGCCATTCTCGATGGCTTGGACGGCCGCATCGCGCGCGCGCTGCGCGGCACCTCCCGGTTTGGCGCCGAACTCGATTCGCTTGCCGATTTCGTCGCTTTCGGAGTTGCGCCCGCGCTCATCCTTTATTTCTGGGGCCTCCACGAAATGAAGAGTTTCGGCTGGTTCGCGACGCTTGTTTTCGCGATCGCGGCGGCGCTGCGCCTTGCCCGCTTCAACGTCATGATCGACAATCCGAACCGGCCGTCTTGGCAGGCGCATTTCTTCAATGGAATGCCCGCGCCGGCCGGCGCCATAGTCGGGCTCTTGCCGCTTTATCTCAATCTCTCGATTCTCGCGGTTCCCAACGTCCGGGCGCTGGTTCCTTTCGAAATCGCCTATGTGTTGGGCGTCGCCTTCTTAATGGCGAGCCGTATCCCGCATTTTTCCGGCAAAAGGATTGGCCGCGTGCCGCGCGAATATGTGATTGCCGTCCTTTTCGGGATCGCCGCGTGCCTTCTCCTGCTTGCGACCTTTACGATGGAAATGTTGATCGGTCTGACCTTCGTTTATTTGGCGACCATCCCCTTCGCCATCCGCCGCTTCAATGCCTGTGCGGCAGAGGACGCCGCGAGGCACGCTAACGCGTCCGCTACCGGAGCGCCGCCCATTGCGCAAGCGCGGAAATGACTGGCCGCATTGCACCCTCCGCTCCGGATTTCCGCGCGCGGGTTCCGCCCTGACGATCGGTGCATAAGCGTCAGGACAAGCCGGACTCGAATGCCCTCCCGGTCAGTTCACAAAGGCACGTTTCTCGATTAGGGTCCGCGCGGAAAAGCTCCGCCGGGCCGCCGCGGAGCTACGGCGGTCTAAATTCAAGGACACAAATGTCGAAGGAAGAATTGCTCGAATTTCCTGGGACCGTCGTCGAGTTGCTCCCGAATGCGACCTTTCGCGTAAAGCTCGAAAACGACCACGAGATCATCGCGCACACGGCGGGAAAAATGCGCAAAAATCGTATCCGCGTTCTCACCGGCGACAAGGTCCTTGTGGAAATGACTCCCTATGATTTGACCAAGGGCCGCATTACCTACCGGTTCAAATGATCGAGATTCCGATGCTGGAGTGCCGCCATGACCGGTGACGATAGGGCTTGGCGGCCAACGCTCGTTTTGGCTTCGGCGTCCCCCCGGCGGCTCGAGCTCCTGCAACAGATCGGCATCGAGCCGGACGCGCTTCTTGCCGTCGATCTCGATGAAACCCCGCGCAAGACCGAACTGCCGCGTAGCCTCGCAGTGCGTCTCGCGGAAGAAAAGGCGAGCGCCGCCGCGCGGATCGCCGCGAGCCGGCCCGAACTCGCCGGTGCATATATCATCGGGGCCGACACGGTCGTCAGCGTCGGCCGCCGCATTCTGCCAAAATGCGAGATTGTGGCGGAGGCGGCGCAATCCTTGCGGCTTTTGTCGGGCCGGGCGCACCGGGTTCACACGGCGGTCTGCCTCATCACGCCAAAGGGCCGCGCGCGCCACAAGCTGGTCGAGACGAGGCTGCGCCTCAAACGACTCTCGGCCGCCGAGATCGAAGCCTATCTCGGATCGGGCGAGTGGCGCGGCAAGGCCGGAGGCTATGCGATCCAAGGCCTTGCCGGCGCATTTGCGCAAAAGCTTATTGGGTCCTATTCCGCGGTCGCCGGCCTGCCTCTCTACGAAACCATGTCGCTGCTTTCCGGCGAAGGCTTTCCGGCGCATGTTTCTTGGCTGAACAAGGTATAACCGCCCCTCTAGCCCCAAGCACCGGTTAAACCATGCCAGCCGCAAAACCGGAAAATAGTTTTGATGAAAAACCGGACGAAGCACCGGCCCAGGCCTGTCCGATCTGCGGCAAGCCCGCCGTTTTCACCGCCCGCCCGTTTTGTTCGAAACGCTGCGCCGATTTCGATCTTGGCCGCTGGCTTAGTGGGGTTTACGTGATTCCGGCCTCACGTGAATCGGACGCGGAATCCGATGACGCGGGCGAGCGGCGAGGGGCCATAACTTCCGAGCCGTAAAATAATCTCTAGTCTTTATTTCCGGAAGGCGCATGTTTTTCATTGCCTCGAAGTTCTTCTGGTTCGTTGCCGAGCCGGTATCCCTGGCCGTTGTCGTCGGCGTTTTGGGGATCATTCTTGGGTTCAGCCGTTTCGCAAGGGCGGGGCGGGCTCTCATGGCCGGCGCGATTATCGCGCTTGCCGCCGGCCTGTTCACGCCGCTCGGGGCGCTGCTTTTGCGGCCATTGGAGGATCGGTTTCCGCAGCCGGCCGCCGATATCCCCGCGCCGGCCGGAATTATCGTCCTTGGCGGTGCCGTGTACTCGGGCCAATCGGAAGCGCGCGGGCAATTCACCTTGAGCGCGGATGGCGCCCGTATGACCACAGCCGTCGAGTTGGCCCGGCGCTATCCCTCCGCGAGGCTCGTCTTCACCGGCGGATCCGGCGAATTGCTGGCGGATGGGCAAGCGGAGGCGATCGGCGCAAGAAAGCTCTGGCTCTCGCTAGGCGTGCCGGCCGGGCGCATGACCTTCGAGGCGAAGTCCCGCAATACATGGGAGAATGCCGTGCTCACGCGCGATCTCGTCAAGCCAAAACCGGGCGAAACCTGGCTGCTTGTAACCTCGGCCTGGCACATGCCGCGTTCCGTCGGGATATTCCGCAGGGCAGGATTTCCTGTCATACCCTATCCGGTTTCCTATCGCACCTTTGGCGATGACCGGGATTTTCTGATACCGGCCCCAGTGACCGACAAAGTTATTATGCTCGATTGCAGCGTCCATGAATGGATAGGTCTTTTGGCCTACCGGCTGGCCGGCAAGACGGACGCGCTATTTCCCGCGCCTTGAGCGCGGCGTGTTTTGCATAGACGTGACGGCGGCCGAAAGGCCGCGCACCCGCGCTTGGTTTTTCAGGCGCATCCGGTAAAGCTCAGCTAACCGCAACTAAGTTCTGCAGGAATTGTCAGCCGCGCCCATGAGCCTTACTCTCGTCATCGCCAACAAAACCTATTCCTCCTGGTCGTTCCGGCCGAGGATTTTGATGCGCCATTTTGGGCTAGCGTTCGATGAGGCCGTGATCCCTATGGCGCAAGAGAATACGCGTGCGGAGATGTTGCGCTTTTCTCCGGCCGGCAAATGTCCGTCGTTGCGCGACGGCGAAATCGTCGTATGGGATTCGCTCGCGATTATCGAATATGTCGCCGAACTCCATCCACGTATGCCAATCTGGCCGAGGCCGCGGGCGGCGCGGGTTCAGGCCCGATCGCTCGCCGCCGAAATGCATTCAGGCTTCGCAGGTTTGCGCGGGCTGCTGCCGATGAATATGCGCCGCCCGGTTGCGAGGCGCGAGCTGACCCCCGAGGCAAGCGCTGATGTCGCCCGCCTCGAACAGGCTTTTGGGCAAGCCCGCGGGCAGTTCGGTCAAGCTGGCGCCTTTCTTTTCGGCGATTTCTCGGCGGCCGATGCGAAGTTCGCGCCCGTGGTCAATCGTCTGCATGTCTATGACGTGAAGGTCACGGCCTCCACCCGCGCCTATATGGACGCAATGATGGCGCTGCCCGCCTGGCAAGAGTGGCGTGCGCAAGCGGAAGCGGAACCCTGGACCATCGGCAAATATGAGATCGCCTGAACCAGCACGCGCCGGCGTTCGGGTTCGCACATGGGGCCGGGCGTTGCAAGCGGATCGCGGCTCGCCGGCGCTAATGCTAAAAATGCTTGCCGTTGCGCCCCGCAAGCACGATCTATAAAAATCTGAACAGAATTGTTTGCGAGGAGCCAAGTGCGTCAACCAGGGGACAAGGGTGGCGTGATCGCGCCGAAGTCCAGCGCCAAATCGAATATCGACGAATTTCTCGACGCCGCGGCGAAATTGCCCGCGACCTCCAGCTCGGGGCGGGGCCGGCTCATTTTCGCGCTCGATGCCACGATGAGCCGGCAAGCCACCTGGGACATGGCGCAAAGTGTGCAAGGGCGAATGTTTGCGACGGCGGCGGCGCATGGCGGGCTCGATGTCCAGCTCGTTTATTACCGTGGGTTTTCCGAGTGCAAGGCGTCGCGCTTCGTGGCCGGGGGACAGAGCTTGGCATCACTTATGACCAAGATCGGGGTGGGCGCCGGCCAGACTCAGATCGAAAAGGTCTTGCGTCATGTTCTCGATGAAACGCGGAAAACTCCGGTCCGTGCCCTGGTCTTCGTTGGCGATGCGATGGAAGAGCCGCTTGACGTTCTGGCCGGGCTAGCCGCCGAAATCGGGCTTTTGGGAGTGAAGGCGTTCCTGTTCCAGGAAGGGCGCGATAGTGTCGCGGAACAGGCTTTCCGCAAGATCGCTCTGCTGACCGGCGGCGCCTACGCGACTTTCGATTTATCCGCGCCGCAGCGGCTCGTCGCGCTGCTTTCGGCCGCGGCGGCTTATGCGGCTGGAGGCCGCCGCGCGCTTGAATTCGAGGCGCGCACGCGCGGCGCCGCGGCGGCGGACCACCTATTGTCGCAAATGCGCTGAACTGGCGGCACGAAATGATCTATCTTCTCGGCGGATTTTTACTATTCTGGCTCGCGCTCTCCGCGCTCAAGGCTTTCGCGGCGGCCGATCCCGCCGCGCTCGCGCGCGTGATCAGGCGCGGCGGCGGCGGCGCGGCGCTTCTCGCCGGGGCGGTTTTGTTGCTCCGGGGACGTTTCGACATGGCGCTTGGGCTTGGCGGACTCGGCGCGTGGTTGCTCGGATTGCGCGGCGGACCGCTGTCGCGGATGTTCAATTCTTACAGTGGGCCAAGGACGCGAAAGGTTTCGTGCGTGAGGTCGGCGATGATCGAGATGGAGCTTGATCATGGCACCGGCAAAATGCGGGGGACGGTGCTGGCCGGGCCCGACGAGGGAAAATCACTGGACGCGATGACAAGGCCTCAATGCGAAGCCCTCCATGATCTCTGTTGCCGGGACGACCCCGAAGGCGCGAGGCTCATGGAAGCCTATCTCGACCGCCGGTTTGCCGGATGGCGTGCGGCAGCGCAAAATCAGCACGACCCTGGGCGCGGACGCGCGAGACGCCGTGCCGGCACGATGTCCGAGGATGAAGCGTATGAAGTTTTGGGTCTTCAGAAAGGCGCTTCGGATGAGGAAGTCGCTCGGTCGCACCGTTCGTTGATGAAGAAATTGCATCCCGATCACGGGGGATCGACGGATCTGGCGGCTCGTGTCAACGAAGCCAAGGATGTGCTGATGCGGCGTCATCAGTAGGCCCTGGTGGATGGCCCGGTGGAAGCCAGGCGCGGCGGTTGCGGCAATTGCTTCAGTTTTTCGTTGCGAAACAGGAAAATCCTGAACGTTTGAGGGTTTTGCAGGCGCGTTCGGCACTGTCGGCTTCGAGGCCGGCGAAGCGCGCCCGGTAGAGCGTTTCGGAGCCCTTCTGAACCTTCTCGGTAAAGGCTTGCGCGGTGGTCAGCGTTTGGCGGCCTTCCAATTTGGCGCGGGCGAGGAGTTCGGTCGCCTTGCTGATGTCGTCGGTCGCGCCGATCTGAATCATCCAGCCGCTTCGTGCCGCCGCCGGGCGGCGGACGTCGGCATCTCTCACGCCGCCGCCTTGAGGCGGCTCTATTATCGCTTCCGCGATTTTATCGGCGCCGTGAGATCGCGCCGCGATCGCGCGTATTGAGGAAGGGGTCGCGGTCGAGAGTTCTCCGCCGTGCCCTGGACGGTGGCGAGCAGTTGAGCCATCGAGGCTTGCCTGGTTCCAATTGTTTTCGCCTAGGGCCCCGCGGAGCTCGGCGGTCCCTAGTTTCGGCGCCCCGGAGACAAAGGCCGGGCGCGATTTTTCGGGCGGAACATCGGCGTTAAGCGAGGCAACCCGGATCGGATCGCGGGCAAGATCGGGCCGGGGAGGGCTTGGCGCGAGGGCTAGCCTCGAATCGATCTTCGATTGCGGTTCGCTGCCAAGGCGACTTGTTTCATAGCTCTTTGCGGTTTCCGCGACATGTATACCCACGCTTGCATTGGAAATCGAAGACGCCGTGCGGACGGTGGCGCCATTTTCGATCTCGTCTTCGATCAAATCCGCCATGATCTTGTCGCGGGCCCGCGCGCTTCGGCCGCCGAGGACCACGGCGACGATATAATGTCCGTCGCGTTTTACCGATGTCAGAAGATTGAAGCCGGAGGCGCGGGTGTAGCCGGTCTTGATTCCGTCCATCCCCTCGACGCGATCGAGGAGATGATTGTGGTTTACGATCGTTGCGCCGTCATAATAGAAGGCACGCGTAGCGAAGTAGCCGTAATAGCGCGGAAAACGCTCCTGGATGGCGCGGCCGAGAATTGCGAGATCGTGCGCCGTCGTGACCTGTTCGCCGTTTGGCAGGCCGGAGGCATTGGCAAAATGCGTGCTCGTCATCCCGAGAGCATGTGCCTTTAGAGTCATGAGCTCGGCAAAACTCTCCTCGTCCCCGCCGATGGTTTCGGCGATGGCGACCGCTATGTCGTTCGCCGAACGGGTGACAACTGCCTTGATCGCGTCGTCGACCGTGATCGTTTCGCCGGGGTGGAGGCCTAGCTTGGTTGGCTTTTGCGCCGCGGCATGGGCGGAGAGTCGAATATCGCTGTCGAGCCGCAGACGCCCTTGCTCGAGCTGTTCGAACAAAAGGTAAAGCGTCATCACCTTGGTGATCGAGGCTGGGAAACGCAACTCGTTTTCGTTGCGGGCATAAAGCGTCCGGCCCGAATTGCCGTCGACAACGATTGCCGCGATGTTCGATGCGCCGCCGCCCCCGCGCAAGCTGCCGTAGCGGAAGGACTCTCCGTGATGCCGCCGGTCCTCGAAATGGGTTTGTGGCCAGGCGTGACGGTGGTGGCGCCAATGGCGGGCCTCGGCCGACGGAGCAATGATGCTCGCCACCACCAGGGCCAGGCCGAGGCTGGCCGCAGCCTTTCTGGTGCGGCAAAACGTCGCGCAAAACTTCAACATCTGCAACGTCCCCGGTCTTCGGCTGCCAGGGTCATCGGCGCGCCGCCAGATGATCCTCTCGGGAACGCTAGTCCTTCGCGGTTACCGGTTGGTTAAGGCTCCGGTTCGCAGCGAAGGCGCTGTCGTGGTTTGGCTTTATGGTGCATCGCACAATCACCTTGACCTGATTTGTGCAATGCACTAACTAATTATGCGGCGAGACAAACGAACTCGCTTAGCCGTCTCGGTCAGGCGAGAACCGGCACAACGATCGAGGAAGTGACATGGCCAGCGAATTTGATGACGTCCAAAACTACGGCAAGGAGCAATTCGGTGCGGCGGCCGCGGCGACGACGTACTTCGCCAAGACCCTTCAGACCATCGCAAACGAAACGGCGGACTATTCAAAGAAAGCCTTGGAGAGTAATTCCGCTTTCATGGAAAAATTGCTCGGTGCCAAGTCCTACGACACCGCGATCCAGATCCAGTCCGAATATTGGAAGACCTCTTATGCCGGCTTTGTTGCGCAGGCGACGAAAATTGGCGAACTCTATTCCAATCTTGCCAAGGAGGCTTTCAAGCCGGTCGAGACGGTTTTCGCCAAGGCACAAAGCGGAAAGATGTAGGCTTTGCTGGAGCGGCGTCGAAGTCTCCGGCAAGCATACATGAGCGAAAGTTTGAAGCGGCAGTCAGCCGTTGCTATTCCAGAGCAATATTTCGTTGACGTGTTTATTGGCCCGTGGATCTTATCCACAGGCCCGCGCATCGGCAAAATGGGAATACCTAGGTGTTGATATGCGGCTCGTCGTGCAGAACGACATTCAACAATGAACTGTGGACTTCGATGCTGCCGTTGTAGTCAATAAGGCCCAGTTTTCGAAATTTGTTCATGAAAAAACTCACCCGGGACCGGG
>JBOHJT010000059.1:0-14204 GCA_050728715.1 Methylocella sp. | reverse complement strand
GTCTCGGCGCGCCAGGCCGCCACCTTGCAATGAACTCGCTCGCGGTGCTCCTTACCGCGAAGGCTTTCGGCATCGAACTGGAGCTTGCCGCTGGGACGCTCGCGTTCTTCTCGGCGCAGCCGGGCCGGGGCGAGAGACTGCGCCTGTCCGCCAAAAATGGTCCTTTCACGCTGATCGACGAGAGCTATAATGCCAATCCGGCGTCGATGCGCGCGGCTCTTGCCCTTGCCGGCGCCCTTCCCTTGCCGGGCGATGGACGCCGCATCGCGGTCCTCGGCGACATGCTGGAACTTGGCGGCAATGGCGCCGCGATGCACGCCGAACTCGCTGGCGATGCCGTAGCCAATCACATCGATCTCGTCTTCGCGGCCGGTCCGTTGATGAAACATCTGTTCGAGGCTTTACCCGGTCATTTGCAAGGGGCCTGGCGCGACCGCGCAAGCGACCTTGCAGGGGTCGTCGCGGCGGCGGTGCAAAGCGGCGACGTGGTGGTCGTCAAGGGATCGAAACTCAGTCGGATGAGCGCGATCGTCGACGCTCTCAAGGAAAACGCCACGGCGGAAAATTCCGCCCAAAATTGTCAAGGACCTTGAAATGCTCACTTGGCTTTCGGATTTTTCAAGCATTTTCGGGCCGCTCAACCTATTTCGCTATATTACCTTCCGGACCGGCGGCGCCACCGCGACGGCGCTCTTCTTCGTGTTCTTCTTCGGGCCAGGCATCATCGCCGCCCTGCGCCTTAAACAAGGCAAGGGCCAGCCAATTCGCGGCGACGGCCCGCCGTCGCATCTCCTGACGAAGACCGGGACGCCGACTATGGGCGGCTTGATGATCTTGTCGGGTCTCATCGTCTCCACCTTGCTCTGGGCAAACTTGCGCAATCATTTTGTCTGGATCGTGTTGGCGGTGACCGGAAGTTTCGGCGCGATAGGCTTCTACGATGATTTATTGAAGGTGACGACACAGACGCAAAAAGGTTTTTCCGGCCGCCGGCGGCTTGCCTTTGAAGTCGTTATCGCCACGGCCGCCTGCTTCGCGATGATGAAACTCGGAACAGCGCACACGACGGGCCTCGCCCTGCCGGCGATCAATGGTTTCGTCGCCGACCTCGGCGTTTTTTTTCTCGCCTTCGGGGCTTTCGTGATTGTTTCCGCCGGCAATGCGGTCAATCTCACGGATGGCCTCGACGGCCTCGCGATCGTGCCGGTGATGATCGCCGCGGCGGCCTTCGGAATCATCGCTTATCTCGCCGGCAACGCGATATTCTCGACTTATCTGGGGATTAATTTCGTTCCCGGCGCGGGCGAGCTCGCCGTCGTTTGCGGCGCCTTGATCGGCGCCGGTTTGGGCTTTCTTTGGTTCAACGCGCCGCCCGCCCAGATCTTCATGGGAGATACGGGTTCACTCGCGCTTGGCGGCGCGCTTGGCACGATAGCGGTCGCGGTCAAGCACGAGATCGTTCTTGCCATCGTCGGCGGTCTCTTCGTTCTCGAAACCCTGTCGGTCATCGTGCAAGTCGTGTCCTTCAAGCTCACCGGCAAGCGGGTCTTCAAGATGGCGCCCATCCATCACCATTTCGAGCAGCTTGGCTGGTCCGAGCCGCAAGTCGTGGTGCGCTTCTGGATCATCGCTTTCGTGCTCGCGCTGATCGGTCTCTCCACCTTGAAACTGAGGTGAGGATGACTCCTGTCACCTCGTTCAATGGCAAGCATGCCGCCGTATTTGGGTTAGGCAACTCGGGTTTTATCACGGCCCAGGCCCTGGTCGCGGGCGGCGCACGTGTCGCCGTCTGGGACGATAACGAGCACGCGCGAGAGAAGGCCCGCGCGGCGGGTCTCAGGATCGAAAATCTTGCTCTTGCGGACTGGCGGAATTTTGCGTCGCTTGTCCTTTCGCCCGGCGTACCGTTGACGCATCCGGCGCCGCATTGGACCGTGCTAAAGGCGAGGCAGGCCCAGGTGGAAATTATCGGCGACATGGAATTATTTTGCCGCGAGCGACAAAAAATCGCGCCGGGCTCGCCGTTCGTGGCGATTACTGGCACGAACGGGAAATCCACGACGACGGCGCTCGTCGCGCATCTTTTCCGGAGCTTCGGTTTTGCGGTCGAGATTGGCGGCAATATCGGCGTCCCGATCCTCGCATTGGCGCCGCCGGCGCAAGAGCGTGTTCATGTCGTCGAGTGCTCTTCGTTTCAGATCGCTCTCGCGCCCTCGCTCAATCCATCCGTGGGCGTGCTTCTGAACATCACGCCAGATCACCTGGACCGCCACGGCACAATGGAAAATTATGCCGCGATTAAGGCAATGCTGGTGGAAAATGCCGATCTCGCGGTGATCGGAATCGACGACGACCTTACATGTGGCATTGTCGGCGAACTCATGAAAGCGGGCAGAAAAGCGGTATGTGTTTCCGTGACCAAAACCGCGATCAAGGATGGCATTATTCTTGAAGGCGACTGTCTCATGAGGCGGGGCAAAGGCCGCTCGACACGAATCGCCGGCCTTGCCGGAATTGCCTCGTTGCGTGGCGAACACAATGGCCAGAATGCCGCCGCCGCCATCGCGGCGCTCGGGCCGCGCGGGTTTGATCTCGAGCGCGTCGCGCAAGGCCTGCGAAGTTTTCCTGGATTGCCGCATCGGTTGGAGGAAGTGGGCCGGAAGGGGAAAGTTCTCTTCATCAATGATTCAAAGGCGACCAACGCCGATGCCGCCGAAAAGGCGCTCCGATCGTTCGACGAAGTGTTTTGGATCATCGGCGGCAGGGCGAAAGAAGGCGGCATTGAACCATTGCGCCCCTTGTTCGGCAAAGTGGTCAAGGCTTATCTGATCGGCGAGGCGAGCGAGAATTTCGCGCAAACGATTGGGGATTCTTTTCCCTATGAGAGCTGCGGCACGCTCGAAGGAGCCGTTCCGGCAGCCGCGCGCGATGCACTTGCGAGCCCGCTCGCGGAACCAGTCGTGCTTCTTTCGCCGGCTTGCGCGTCGTTCGATCAATTTCCGGATTTCGAGAAGCGCGGCGATCGTTTTCGCGCGCTCGTCGAGGCTTTGCTCGCCGGGAAAAAATCGGGCTGATAGAGGACAAAATGGTATCGCGCGCGGAACGTTCGGCACTGGCGAACTGGTGGTGGACAATCGACCGCTTGATCCTTGCGGCGGTGGGCGCGCTGATGGTGTCGGGACTCGTGCTGACGATGGCGGCAAGCCCGCCGGTCGCGGAGCGGCTCGGCCTTTCGACGTTCCACTTCGTGCACCGTCAGGTCCTTTTCCTGATCCCTGCGGTCGCGGTCCTCGTCGCAACTTCGTTCCTGTCCCCGCGGCAAGTGCGCCGGGTCGCGCTTTTCGTGTTTTTGGTGGCGATGACCCTGATCATCGTGGCGCTGCTCTATGGCCACGAAATCAAGGGATCGCGGCGCTGGATATTTGGCATCCAGCCTTCGGAGTTCTTGAAACCGGCCTTCGTCGTTCTCGTGGCGTGGGCCTTTTCGGAAGCCGGTAAGTGGCGCGACGTTCCAGCCAACCTTCTCGCCGTCCTATTGTTGTTGATGACCATCGTTCCTTTGATTCTGCAACCTGATTTCGGCCAGACGATGCTTGTCTCGCTGGTCTGGGCGGCGCTTTTCGTCGTGGCCGGGTTGCATTGGTTCTGGGTGGCGGGCATTGGCGGAGCTGGCTTGGGCGGCGCGCTGCTCGCCTACAAATTGGTGCCGCATGTACGCACCCGCGTTCTCGAATTCATCGATCCAGGCGCTAGCGGCGGCATGGTCGACACGTTTCAGGTGGACACCGCGCTCGACAGCTTCCTGTCCGGCGGCTGGTTCGGCAAGGGGCCGGGCGAAGGGACAATCAAGCGCATTCTCCCAGATGCGCATACCGATTTCATCTTCGCCGTTACGGGAGAGGAATTCGGTGTTCTCGCCTGCCTCCTGATCGTTGCGATTTTCGCCTTCATCGTGTTGCGCGGCTTGTTCATGGCGGCGCGCAACAAGGATCCTTTTTGCCGCTTCGCCACGGCTGGTTTGGCGATGCTTTTCGGCCTCCAAGGCGCGATCAACATGGCTGTCAATGTTCATCTCATACCGGCGAAGGGCATGACCCTGCCATTCATTTCCTACGGCGGCTCCTCGCTTATTTCGCTTGGGCTCGCGATCGGCTTGTTGATCGCGGTGATGCGGAAGCGGCCGAGTGCGGCGATCCTTGAAGACGCCGGGGCCGAAACTTTTCCATGAGCGGCCGCTGTCCGGTTGTGGTCGCGGCGGGCGGCACCGGCGGCCATTTGTTTCCGGCGGCGGCCCTGAGCCATGCGCTTACCGCGCGCGGCATGGAAGTTCATCTTGTCACCGACGAACGAGCGGCGAGATATGGCGGCGATTTTCCCGCGCACGCCATTCACAAAGTGGCCGCCGCTAGCCCAAGCGGCGGCGCCTTGTTTTCTCGCGCGATGGCGATTTTCACGCTAGTTTGCGGAACTGTTGCCGCGCGCAGGCTTTTCAAACATATCCGCCCGCGCGCGGTGATTGGCTTTGGCGGCTACCCGGCTGTTCCCCCGATGCTGGCCGCGACCCAGCTCCGCGTCCCAACCCTTTTGCACGAAGGGAATGCCGTGATCGGCCGCGCCAACCGGTTTCTCGCCTCGAGGGTCGACGCGATCGCCCAAGGTTTCGGGGTTCTTGGCGGCCTCCCAGGAACTTTGGCCTCAAAGACGCATGTGACCGGAAACCCGGTTCGCCCGATGGTGATCGAGGCCGCGCGGGCAGCTTTTCCCGACTGCTCCGATGGCCAACTGCGGATCCTCGTTACCGGCGGCTCGCAGGGCGCCAAAATTTTTTCAGACATGGTGCCCGCCGCGATCGAACTCATGCCAAAAGCCGCCCGGCAGAAGCTCGTCGTCGTTCAGCAAGCGCGCGGCGAGGACGAAGAAAGGGTGCGCGACGCCTACCGGCGCCTTGGCGTCGATGCCGAGGTCCGGTCTTTCTTTTCCGACTTGCCGTGGCGGATCGCGCAAGCCCATCTCGTCATTGCCCGCGCCGGGGCCTCGACCGTGGCGGAACTCGCCGTGATTGGGCGCCCCGCCATCCTTGTGCCGCTTCCGCATGCGCTCGATCAGGATCAGGCCGCGAATGCGAAGCAGTTCGCGGCGGCCGGGGCCGCCGTTGTTGTCAAGCAGAGCGCATTTTCGCCGCAATGGCTGACGACTGCTCTTGTCGAAGCGCTGAGCGATATGGCCTCGCTCGCGCGCCGCGCCGCCGCGGCGAAGGGGGCCGGCATCGCCGATGCCGCCGATCGGCTCGCCGACCTGGTGCAAAGTCTCATGAGCGACAAGGACAAAATTTCATGAAATTGCCGGACAAACTAGGCCCCATTCATTTTGTCGGAATAGGCGGCATCGGCATGTCCGGCATAGCCGAGGTTTTGCTCAACCTCGGCTACCCGGTCCAAGGCTCGGACGCGTTCGAGAGCGCCAATGTGTTGCGGTTGCGCGGCAAAGGCGCGCTCATCCATATCGGCCATAACGCGGAACATCTCGGCGCGGCGCAAGTCGTCGTGGTCTCGACGGCCATCAAGCGAGAGAATCCCGAGCTCGTGGCCGCGCGACAAAAACGCATACCCGTCGTTCGCCGCGCCGAAATGCTCGCCGAGCTCATGCGCCTCAAGCAATGCGTCGCCATCGCCGGGACACACGGCAAGACAACCACAACGTCCCTCGTCGCGGCCTTGCTGGAAGCCGGAAAATTCGATCCGACCGTTATCAACGGCGGCATCGTCAACGCCTATGGAACCAACGCGCGGCTAGGCAGCGGCGATTGGATGGTGGTCGAGGCCGACGAAAGCGATGGCACTTTCCTCAAGCTTCCCGCCGATATAGCGGTCGTCACCAATATCGATCCCGAGCACCTCGATTATTTCGGAACTTTCGATGCGATCAAGGAGGCTTTTCGCTCTTTCGTCGAAAATATTCCCTTCTACGGTTTCGCGGTCATGTGCCTCGACCATCCGGTCGTGCGAGAGCTTGCGTCCAAGATCGAGGACCGGCGCGTCGTCACGTATGGGGAGGATCCGGACGCGGACGTCAGGCTCGCCGGCCTTGATCTCAGCAATGGCGTTTCTCGCTTTGCGGCGATCATTCGCGACCGCGAGAGCGGCATCGAGACCGTGCTTGAAAACATCGTTATGCCGATGCCCGGTCGTCACAACGCGCTGAACGCGACGGCCGCGCTCGCCGTCGCGCATCGGCTTGGCGTGAGCACGGCGACGATCAGGAAGGCGCTCGCCGCGTTCGGCGGCGTCAAGCGCCGCTTTACCCGCACCGGGCATTGGAACGGCGCAACCATTTTCGACGATTATGGCCACCATCCGGTCGAAATCGCCGCTGTTCTGCGGGCTGCTCGCGCGTCCGCCAAGGCCCATGTCATCGCCATCGTGCAGCCGCATCGCTACACGCGCCTCCATTCGCTCTTCGACGGTTTTACAGGCGCGTTCGACGATGCCGACACCGTGATCGTCGCCGATGTGTATCCGGCCGGCGAAGCACCGATCGCGGGCGCCGATCGCGATTCGCTCGTCGCCGCTTTGAAGGCGCGCGGACACGCCCATGCGCTCGGCCTGAAACGGCCCGAGGATTTGCCCGCGCTCATCCGTTCCCTTGCCAACCCCGGCGATTACATTGTCTTCCTTGGCGCGGGCAATATCACCCACTGGGCACACGCGCTGCCTGGCCAGCTCGCGGCGGAAACGGTGCTCGATGCCGCTGTTCCCGCGTAAGGAAAGCCCCGCGATCTTTCCCGACATCGCGCCAAAACTCCTCGCGCAAATACCCAAGCTGCGCGGATCTCTCGTGAGCCATGCGCCGATGGCTGGCTTTTCCTGGTTCAGGATCGGAGGTCCGGCGCAGGTGCTCTTCGAGCCGGCCGACGAAATCGATCTTGCCTATTTTCTTGCCCGACTCGATCCCGCGATTCCGGTTCTAACACTTGGCGCTGGCTCCAACATTCTGGTGCGCGACGGCGGCATTGAAGGCGTCGTGATCCGCCTCGGCAAAGGTTTTCAAGAGGTCACGATCGAGGGTCTTTTTTTGCGCGCGGGGGCGGCCTGCCTTGATGTAAAGCTTGCTTCCGCCGCCGCCAAGGCAGGCCTTGCCGGCCTTTCTTTTTTGCGCGGCATCCCCGGCACGATTGGCGGCGCGCTTAGGATGAACGCCGGAGCCTATGGCGCCGAGACGAGGGACGTTCTGGTCTCCTGCCGCGGCGTGGACCGCACCGGCAAGATTGTCGAGTTCTCCAATGCGGAGATGGGATTTTCCTATCGCCATTGCGGCGTGGCGGATGAAGTGATCTTCACGAGCGCGGTTTTTCCAGGCAGCCCCGGCGACGGCCAAGCGATCCTTTCGGAGATGGCGGAGATCACCAAGGCCCGCGCGGAAACGCAGCCCGTCAACACCCGCACCGGCGGCTCGACCTTCAAAAACCCGCCGGGGCACAAGGCCTGGGAATTGATCGACAAGGCAGGCTGCCGCGGACTTGCGCTGGGCGATGCGCAGGTGTCAAAACTTCATTGCAATTTTCTCATTAATCGCGGCAAGGCGAGCGCGGCCGATCTCGAAAATTTGGGCGAGCTTGTCCGCGCCCGCGTGCTGGAAACGAGCGGGGTCGCTCTCGAATGGGAAATTCTCCGGGTGGGAAGGGAGCGGCCTTGACTATGCTATTGCGGGGTTCTTCCAAAGCCCTCATCCTGAGGAGGGCTCGAAGAGCCCGTCTCGAAGGACGAGGGCGTCTCATGCAAGGGGCCACCATCTACATTCTGCGCTGCGCCGACGGCAGCTATTATACCGGCATCACGCGGCGGTCCATGGATGAGCGGGTGAGCGAGCACGCGCAAGGTCTCATCGAGGGCTGCTATACGGAAACCCGCTTGCCCGTCGAACTTGTTTTCCGCGAATATTACGAGCGCGTTGACGAGGCGGTCGCGGCCGAGCGCCGCATCAAGGGCTGGTCTCGTGCCAAAAAGGAAGCCATGATGCGGGGTGATTTCGCGGCCTTATCCGTGCTTGCCAAGCGGAAAATAAAGCCCCGAAAGCCGGAGAGCGATCCCTCGTCCTTCGAGACGGCCGCTTCGCGGCCTCCTCAGGATGAGGGATCTTGAGCGTGTGCTCGGCAAGCCTCAAAGCCCTCATCCTGAGGAGCTTGCGAAGCAAGCGTCTCGAAGGACGAGGAGCCCCCGAAGAGCCCGCGCCAATGCCCTCATCCTGAGGAGGCCGCGAAGCGGCCGTCTCGAAGGACGAGCGGAAGAAAGCCCGACGTTCCATTGCGAGCGCAGAGGTCCGCGAAGCGGACGCAATGGAAGTGGGCGACTGGAGAGGCGGGCGCAAAGCCACGGAGTGGATTTGGTTTGATACTAAAAACACTTAGCCACAACACGCTTTTTTATGGCGACAATCTCGCCATTTTGCGCGAGCACGTCGAAGACGAAAGCGTCGATCTCGTCTATCTCGATCCGCCGTTCAATTCCAACGCCAGTTATAATTTGCTGTTCAAGGCCCCGGACGGGCATCAAAGCCAGGCGCAAATCGAGGCTTTTGGCGACAGCTGGCATTGGAACGAGCCGGCCGAGCGCGCTTTCGACGACGTGATGCAATCGGGCAATTCGGACGCCGCCGAAATGCTGCGCGCCATGCGGTCGTTTTTGAAGGAAAACGACATGATGGCCTATCTTACGATGATGGCCGTGCGGCTCTTGGAATTGCATCGCGTGCTGAAGCCAGCGGGCTCGCTCTATCTCCACTGCGACCCGACAGCGAGCCATTACCTGAAAGCAGTGCTTGATGCGATCTTTGGCCTATATAATTTTCGAAGCGAAATCATATGGAAGCGAACAAGCTCGCATAATAGCGCGAGACGTTGGGGACCAATCCACGACACAATTCTATTCTATTCGAAATCAGAAAAGTTCGCGTGGAATCGGATTGCGATTGGCTACGATCAAAAATATATCGAGCGGTTTTATCGGCATGCTGACGCAAATGGTCGCCGGTATCGACTCAGTGACCTCACCGGAAGCGGCATCAGGCACGGCGAAAGTGGCCAACCATGGAACGGATTTGATCCGACTACACATGCGCGGCACTGGGCAATCCCGTCAATCCTGAAGGATGATTTCTCGGAGGAAGAGTCTGAAGGGCTGAGCCCGCACTGTTGGTTAGAAATGTTCGATTCTAAGGGCCTCATAGAGATGACCGGCGAAGGCATCGGCTGGCCCCACGTCCGCAGATATTTGGATCGGATGGGGGGCCAAGCTCCGCAGGACGTTATTACTGATATTACTCCATTATCCAAACGGCATGGCGAACGCCTCGGCTATCCGACCCAAAAGCCGCTCGCACTGCTCGAACGAATAATCTCCGCTTCCTCGAACGAGGGCGATCTCGTTCTCGATCCATTTTGCGGCTGCGGCACCACCGTCCATGCCGCGCAAAAATTGAACCGACGCTGGATCGGCATCGACGTCACCCATCTCGCCATTCATCTCATCAAGCGGCGTCTCAAGGACGCGTTTCCAAAGATTTCGTTCGACATCGCTGGCGTGCCAAAAGACCTCGACGGCGCACGAGCGCTCGCCCTGCAAGACAAATATGAGTTCCAGAAATGGGCGCTCGCGATGCTCGACGCCCAGCCCTACAAGGGCGGCAAGAAGGGCGGCGACGGCGGCGTTGACGGCTTTCTTTATATAAGGCCCGATGGCAAGAAGACCGAGAAAGTCATCGTCTCGGTCAAGGGCGGCCAAAGCCTCAATCCGGCGATGGTGAAGGATCTCATCGTCACCGTCGATCAGGAGGGGGCCAAGATGGGCGTGTTTTTAACGCTGGAGGCGCCGACGAAAGGCGTGGTCACGCAGGCAGCGGCCGCTGGCTTCTATAAAACAGACTACGGGCAATTTCCAAAAATCCAGATCGTTACCGTCGAGGAACTTTTCGGCCCAAGCAACCCGCTGCATTTGCCCTGGCAGGACACGTCCGTCTTCAAAAAAGCCAGGCGCGAAAAAACCGAAACGCAATCGAAACTAGATCTTTGACATGACCAAACACGTCGCCGTCCTCTTGGCCGGTACGTCGGCGCGCGCGGCAGCTATCGATTGCCAGCCGTCAAAATAGGAAGCCCCGGCCATAAAACCGGGGCTCTACAACTTTGGACGGCACTGGTGGCGTATCGCGCTTCGGCGTTGGGGCCTCAGGCGTGGCTAGCCTCCGTCGCTGTGGCTTCAGGTGTCGCTGCCTCCGTCGCCCTAGCCTCGGGAGTAGCTGCCTCCGTCGCTGTGGCTTCAGGTGTAGCTGGCTCCGTCGCCGTAACCTCGGGAGTAACTGACTCTGTCGCTGTGGCTCCAGGTGTAGCTGCCTCCGTCGCCATAGCCTCGGGAGTAACCGACTCCGTCGCTGTGGCTTCAGGTGTAGCTGCCTCCGTCGCCAAAACCTCGGGAGCACTTGTTTCCATCGGTGCTGCCTCAGGAGCGGCTGCTTCCGTCACTGCGGCCTCAGGCATGGCTGACTCCGGCGCTGCGGGCTGCGGCGCCGTCATTAGCTCATCATTCGTGGTCATGGGAGTTCCCTCTTAAATTGCCGGCAAATGCGGGCGTTAGGATGTGGTCATTACAAATGGCTGCGCAAAACAGAGTGGCAAGTGCCGAAAGCGGCATGCCTCATAATATTTTCGAGGGCGCCTGTTGCTTGGCCATTTACTTGGAATTTGAAACATTCAACTGGCTACATTGCGAATAGCGCAAGCGGCGCATATTACCGGTGAAGACACCGCCGGAAGAACCAAACCCTCATGCCGGAAACCAATGATGTCCCATCTGCTCGCGACATACGGTGCGCTGGAAAAGGCGCTTAAAACCAAATGAGCCCATCATGACCAAACATGTTGCCGTCCTCATGGGCGGCCTATCGGCGGAGCGCGAGGTCTCGCTGCGCTCGGGCGAGGCCTGCGCGGCAGCGCTCGAGACGCAAGGCTACAAAGTCACCCGCGTCGATGTCGATCGCAACATCGCCGGAACGCTCGCAACCCTCCGCCCAGACGTTGCCTTCAACGCGCTGCACGGGCGGTTTGGCGAGGACGGCATCATGCAAGGCATTCTGGAAATGCTGCGCATTCCCTATACCCATTCCGGCGTGCTCGCCTCGGCGCTCGCCATGCGAAAGGATCGCGCCAAGGATCTTTTTCGCGCCGCCGGGGTGCCGATCGCGGAAGGAGTTACGACGGATCGTTTCACGGCGGCTAAAAGCCATGTTTTGCCGCCTCCTTACGTCGTAAAGCCCGTCGATGAAGGATCTTCGGTAAGTGTCCTGATCGTGCGGGAGGGTCAAAATCGTCCCCCGCAAGAATTAACCAAGAAAGATTGGCCGCACGGAGATGAGGTGTTGGTCGAACGCTACGTCGCCGGGCGCGAGCTGACCTCCGCCGTCATCGGCGAGAAAGCTTATGATGTCATAGAGATACGCGCTGCGGACGGGGGCTGGTACGACTATAACGCAAAATACGCGAAAGGCGGTTCCATCCACGTCATTCCGGCGAAACTTAAAGGAAATATTTACCAAATTGTTCAAGAGTTGGCGCTCAAAGCGCATAGGACGCTCGGTTGCCGCGGGGTGAGCCGGACGGACTTTCGCTACGACGATTCTCCCGGCGGCACGGGGGAGCTCGTGGTTTTGGAAGTCAACACCCAGCCTGGGATGACCGAGACTTCGCTTGTGCCGGAACTCGCTGGCCACGCGGGCCTTAATTTCGGTGAGCTTGTTCGATGGATGGTCGAGGACGCCTCCTGCGATCGTTGAGAGCGGTGACCATTGGCTTCGCCCCGGCAGGGTTGGCCTATGCCGGCGCCGTGCCTGCTTCCGAACCCTTTTCCCCGCGGCAAAGCATGCCGCCAGCGCGCCAATCGAGGCCGGGCTTGCGGCATAAAATCCTTGCCCGGCTGGCCGGGCCGGGCACGGGCGCGTGCTTTTCCATGGCGCTCTTGGTTGCCGCCGGGGCCTACGGCGCCGTGAAAGGAGGCCACTACGCCGCTTTCGTCGCGAGGCAAGGAGAGCCCGCCGACATCCTTGCCAAGGCGCTAGGTTTCTCCATCAAGGCCGTGACCATCGTGGGCGAGCGCGATCTCAAGGAGCAAGATATCCTCGCGATCGCCGGGATTGGTCCGCGCAATTCGCTTCCGTTTCTCGATGTTGCCAAAATAAGGGAGAGGCTGAAACAGCTTCCGCTGGTCAAGGAAGCGGCGGTCACCAAGCTCTATCCGGACCGGCTCCTGATCGAGATCGAGGAGCGCCAGCCGTTCGCCCTGTGGCAGACCGGCGGGCGAGTGCATATCGTGGCCGCCGACGGCGTTCCCCTCGCCGCCATGCACGACCAGCGCTTCATTCATCTGCCTTTCGTCGTTGGCGCGGGGGCAAACGGGAAACTCGACCAATATTTGGCGCTTCTCGAAACGGCGGGTGATTTGCGCGAGCGGATCGTGGCGGGCGTGCTCATCGCGGGACGCCGCTGGACGTTGAAAATGGCAAATGGGATAGACGTTCTCTTGCCGGAAACGGAGCCCGAGGCGGCGCTGGCAAGGCTTGTTGACCTTCAGCGAACTTCGCATGTGCTCGACAAGGACATCCTTTCGCTCGACTTTCGTCAACCCGGCCGGGTTGTCGCGCGTCTCGCCGAGGAGGCCGCGGCCGAGCGCGCCGCGATGCTCAGGAGTAAGACCAAGGCGAAAGGCGGCCGGACGTGAATTCGAAGGTATTGCCGCCGCGCTTGCCGTCCTTGCCGGCCCGCAAAAGCGCGATCCTTTCCGTCCTTGACGTTGGAACCTCGAAAATCGTCTGTCTTGTCGCGCGGCTGAACCCAAGCGATCCTTCCGAGTCGCTGCGCGGCCGCACCCATCGTTGCCGCATTCTTGGCATCGGACATCAACGTTCGCGCGGGATCAAGGGCGGCGCCGTCGTCGATATGGACGCGGCGGAAGGCGCCATCCGTTTCGCCGTCGACGCAGCGGAGCGCATGGCTGGAGTGCAGATCGAAAGCGTGATCGTGAACGCGACCGGCGGCAGGCTAACCTCGCGGCTCTACGATGCCAAGGTCGCCATCGCCGGGCGGGCCGTTACGCAAGCCGACGTCCACCGCGTGCTGGAGGCTTGCACGACACGCGGCGGACGAGAAGGCAGAGCGGTGCTGCACGCCCTGCCGATCGGCTTTGCCTTGGGCGAAACGCGTCACATTCAAGATCCGAGGGGGATGGTCGGCGATGAACTCGGCGCGGATATGCATGTGCTGAGCTGCGACGCCGCTGCCGCGCGTAACCTGATGCTTGCGGTCGAACGCTGCCATCTGACGGTCGACGCGATGGTCGCCACGCCTTACGCGGCGGGTCTTGCGGCCTTGACCGGCGATGAAGCCGAACTCGGCGCCGCCTTGATCGACATGGGCGCGGGGACAACGTCCGTGAGCGTCTTTTCCGGCGGCCATATGACCCATGTCGACGCGTTCGCCGTCGGCGGCCATCATGTCACGATGGATGTCGCCCGCGGCCTCGGGATCACGCTCGTCGATGCCGAACGTTTGAAGACGCTTTATGGCGGCTGCCTCACTTCGGTTTCCGATGAAAGCGAGTCGATCGCGGTGGTTCAGGCGGGGGAGGAAGGCGAGCGTCCTGCGCATTTGCCGAAGGCGCAGCTCATCTTCATCATCAAGCCTCGAGTGGAGGAAATCCTCGAGCTCGTGCGGGATCGGCTCAAGAACGCGGGCCTTCCCGCGCATGCGGGGCGAAGACTCGTCCTCACGGGTGGGGCCTGCCAGCTTACTGGCATGCATGCGGCGGTGAAACGCATCGTCTCGGGGCAGGTGCGAACGGGCCGGCCGCTCGGCATAAAGGGGCTGCCGGAATCGGCGAAAAGCCCGGCTTTTGCCGCGGCCGCCGGGCTTTTGATCTATCCGCAAGTGAGCGGCTTCGAGCATTTCCGTCCTTCCCGGCGCGGGCTAGCTCCGGAGCCTGAGGCGAATGGATACATCGGCCGGGTCGGGCGATGGCTCAAGAACAGTTTTTAGCGCTGCGCGCGGCGAGAGTATGCGCGGCAATTCATTCGAGTTTGCCGCGACCAATGTGACTGAAAACCCGAGCGTCCTTGACCGGCGCTCCAACGTCGAGAGGCCAGACGATGACGATCAATCTTAAAGC